>JAAUUH010000118.1 GCA_012031145.1 Oscillatoriales cyanobacterium SM2_2_1
GCTCTTACAAAATATTTCCGCATAAAGGTTGCGGCAAAAATTCTTGGGTTATAATTTCGGCGATTACAACGTCTCGGCAAAAAGGGAGTAAAAAAGTGAACGTACCCCTCAACTGTAGCCGTGCTCTGGGTGTTCCCGTCCCGTCCACACCCGACGAACTGCAGCGCGCGCTCCGTGATCGGATTCTCTCAATGCCGCGACGGGAGTTTTCAGAGGCTGCTATCGGTCAGCGAAAGCGCCTTTTAGAGAAGGCGTACCAAATTTTGATTGAGACCACTTCCGTTCCAGCTAGTGAGAGCGACATTGGTCCTACCGTCACGGCAACGGAGCATGAACATGCAGGACTCCTACTTTTACTCTATGAGTTGGGAGAATATGAACAGGTAATTAGCCTGAGTCGCCCCCTGGTGGATAAGCAACAGGGGGATGCTGATATCGTGCTCAGTCATAGTTTGTCCTACCTGGAATTGGGTCGCCAGCGCTGGAAGCAAGGACACTATGAAGCTGCTGCCCAGCATTTAGAAACAGTGCAAGAACTGTTGCAGCAGGAGGCGTTGTTTATTGGCGTGCGAAGTGAAATTCAAGCCGATCTATATCGCTTACGGCCCTATCGCATTTTAGAGTTGTTAGCCGCCCCCGACCATCATCTTGCCGAACATCGGCGCGGACTGCACCTACTTCAAGAAATGCTCGAGTCTCGACGCGGCATTGATGGCAAGGGCAATGACCACTCCGGGTTGGATACCGATGAGTTTCTGCGCTTCATTCAGCAGCTTCGTACCTACATGACCACCGCGGAGCAGCAAAATCTCTTTGAGGATGAAGCCCGCCGTCCGTCTTCGGTGGCCAGCTATCTGGCTTTTTTGCTCTGATGGCTCGGGGATTTTCCCAGCGACAACCCGCCCTGATCCGTCGTGCTAAGGGACTCTTGGTGAAGCTGAGCCTCAGTCAGGATGTCTATTTGGAGCAAGCCATCTGTGCCCTATTGCTGGGGCAGACCGATGAAGCGACCTCCTGCCTAGAAAAAAGTGGCGAAGCCGCGGTAATTGCCCAGATTCAGCAGCACTCGGAGCAGTCTCCCGATCTTTTGCCGGGGCTGTGCCGCTATGCTGCCCAATGGCTAGAAGAAGAGGTTTACCCCAACTTTCGGGATCTAGTGCATCAACCAGTGTCCCTGACAGATTATTTCTCCGATCACCAGGTGCAGGTCTATCTTGATGAATTACCGAACAGTACCCTCAGTGCTGACTGGGCGGCGTCATCCCGCATGCCTGCCTTTGCGACTCCTACTATGGCGACTCCTGCCCTAACGTCCCTAGGGGGCGATCTGCACCCGGTGCCCATGGCTGCTCCTTCTGAATACCGCAGCAATCCGGAGCGGCGGTCGCCCTTACGGGTAGTTACGTCTTCTCCAGAGCCAGTTGCGCCTCCCCCTCGAGAACGGGTGGCGACAACGCCCACGCCTAAACGGCGAACCCACTGGCGGCGCTACGGTGCCATGGGAATTGTAGCGGCAGTAGTGGTTGGTGGTGCTTCCCTGGCTGCTTGGGCGGTGCGATCGCTCATGGGAGGCAATGGTGCGCCCAAGGAAAGTTTAATCACCGTAGAGCGTTCCCTACCGATACTGCTATCCACGATGAAGCAACCCCCAGCGATACCCCCTACCATTGATGGCGAGTTGACCGAAGCCTCAGCATTACAGGTGGTGCAAAACTGGAAGCAAATCCAAGCCCGTGTCTATGGCAAGGATGGCGATCCTGCGGTGCTCGAAAAGGTGCTGACCGATCCCCGACTAGCCAGTGTGCGCCAGGACTTGGCTGAAAATAAAAGCCAGGAAAGCTATGTTACTTACCAGCTCAAAGAGTTAGCGTTTGTCGGGCTCGAAAAAAGTGATGAGAACCTTGTCGATGTGCGGGTGAAAATTGCCGAGTCCCGGGAATACTTCACCAAGGGCATCTTGGATCACACCGATGCCAGCTCGGAATATGAAGTTACCTACACATTGGCTCGCCAAGATAATTCATGGCTGATTGCCGACTGGAAAGTGCATGATCGATAGGGAATAGCAATCACCCATGGTGCCCCAATGAAATATGCCTATTATCCCGGTTGTGTGGCCAAGGGAGCTTGCCAAGAGCTTCATGCCTCAACGGTGGCGATCGCCCAAGCCTTAGGAATTGAGCTAGTGGAACTCACCGCAGCCAGTTGTTGTGGTTCGGGCACCTTCAAAGAAACCAGTGACCTGCTGGAAGATACGGTCAATGCCCGCAATATTGCCCTTGCCGAAGCCCTTAACTTGCCCCTAATGACCCAGTGCAGTACTTGCCAAGGGGTGATTGGCCGGGTTAACGACAAACTAAAGGTCACCCAGCCCGAGCAAAAAGCCGTGGTGAATGAATATTTATCCTCCCAAGGGCTGACCTTTCAGGGCACAACGGAGGTATTGCACTTGCTTTGGGTGCTGATCCGGGATTACGGCATGGAGCGGCTGCAGGAACGGGTAGTACGCCCCCTGAAGGGTCTGCACTGTGCCGCCTTCTATGGATGCTATCTGTTGCGGGCCCAATCCGTGACCCGTTTTGATGATCCCTATGCGCCGGAATCCCTAGAGCGTGTATTTCGCGTCCTTGGGGCTACTCCGGTGTACTATCAAGGTCGAATTCAGTGCTGTGGCTGGCCGCTGTCAAGCTATGCTACCAAAGCAGCTTTTACCATGGCCGGCACCCATCTGACGGAAGCGATCGCCGCGGGAGCCGATTGCGTTGTTACCCCCTGTCCCCTCTGTCATTTGAATTTGGATTCCCGCCAGCCCGAGGTATCCCAAGTGATCGGGCGACCACTCAAACTGCCGATCCTCCACCTCCCCCAATTGATTGGCTTGGCCCTCGGCATCGAGCCTCGGGTCCTGGGGCTGCATCGCCATATTGTGTCCACACTTCCGGTGCTGCAAAAGCTGGTTTGAAATGCCCCACCTGTTGGATCCCCGTCGCCAAGCGGCCCTAACCGATCTCCTGAACTTGTTGCCCGTTCCTTCAATGGCGGCAATTAACTGGCAGCTTTTAGATCGGGCCCTAATCCATCCCAGTTTTTCACCCACCAATAACGACGAGTTAGAATTTTTTGGCGATAGCGCCCTGAGGATGGCTGCCACCTGCTTCCTTTGGCGCTATTTTGGCGATCGCCGGGTCGGAGAACTTACTGCCCTGCGCTCGACGATCGTCAGTGATGACACCCTATCCCACATTGCCCGTGCCTATGCCCTAGATCGATATTTACTGATTGGAGCATCAGTGCGGGGCGACAGCAAAGCCCAGAAGACCATCCTGGCCGACGCCCTAGAAGCCGTGATTGGAGCCCTATATTTCAGTACCAACGACCTCAGCTTAATTCAGCCCTGGTTGGATCCCCACCTACGGCGTGTGTCAGACCATGTCCTCACCCTACCTGCTATGGGCAACTACAAGGCCAAACTCCAAGAGCTAACCCAGCGGATTTGGAAATGCCTGCCCGAATATCGCACCCTCAACCAAACGACACCGTTTCAGGTGGAGGTGTGGCTGGGCGATCGCCCCTTGGCAGGGGGAAGGCCCAAACCTTAAATCGGCCCAACAGTCCGCCGCCGCGATCGCGCTAAAGATATTAGAGTCCGAGCATCCCCAAGTCTAGGGCATGTGAACAATTCAAGCTAGAAGCCATGATAAATGAGCGGTACTACCGTCAAATTTGACAGGCTGACTGAAAACCTCACCGTGAAAGCATCAGACAGATAAACGATCATGTCCCAGTTGATAGGCACATTGAGGAGGACTAGGATAACGCCACCAACTCCGGATCCTTAAACAAAATGGTGCTGAGATAGCGCTCACCGAAGCTGGGCTGGATCATCACAATCAATTTATCGCGATTTTCTGGTCGCCGCCCAACCCGGATCGCCGCTGCCAGTGCGGCTCCCGAAGAAATGCCCGATAGTAGTCCCTCTTCCCGGGCTAACCGTCGCCCATAGACCACCGCCTGTTCATCGGTGACCGGAATCACCTCATCGATGATGGCGGCATTCAGCACTTGGGGAACAAACCCCGCCCCGATCCCCTGGATTTTATGGGCTCCCGGGCGACCACCGGATAAAACCGAACTGTTGGCAGGCTCTACGGCGATCGCCTGTACCGAGGGCTTACGGGCCTTGAGTACTTCTGCCACTCCCGTAATCGTACCGCCAGTGCCTACCCCAGCCACCAAAATATCCACCGTTCCCTCTGTGTCCTGCCAAATTTCCTCCGCCGTGGTGTGGCGATGGATTTCAGGATTGGCGGGATTGCTAAACTGCTGCAACATGTAGGCATCGGCAATGGTTTCGCTCAGCTCTAACGCCCGTTGAATCGCTCCACTCATGCCCAAAGTTCCGGGAGTTAATTCCACCTGTGCCCCATAGGCCCGCAGCATAGCCCGACGCTCCATGCTCATGGTTTCTGGCATCGTTAAGACCAATTTGTAGCCCTTAGCCGCTGCCACCATGGCCAGGGCAATGCCCGTATTCCCAGATGTGGGTTCAACTAGGGTGGTTTTGTGGGGATGGATCAGACCCGCTGCCTCCGCTGTCTGAATCATGTTCAGTCCAATGCGATCCTTGACCGAAGCTGCTGGATTCATCCCCTCGAGCTTGACAACGATGCGAGCTCCGCAGCCCTCGCTCGCCGGAATCCGCTGCAATGCCACAAGGGGGGTACGCCCGATCAACTCGGTAACGTTATTGGCGATATTCATAGTGCTGATCCAATCCGATGGGAAAATGATACTACAGAATAAACATAGGGTTACGCGCTTTTCTTCTCGTGGCGGGCGTAGTCGTCTTGGAAGCGGATGATGTCATCTTCGCCAAGGTACTCTCCATTTTGTACCTCGATTAGGATCAGAGGGATTAGCCCCGGATTTTCCAGCCGATGGGCGGTGCACTGGGGCACATAGGTGGATTGGTTGTTGCTGATCATGATCTCTTCTTCACCGCAGGTCACTTTGGCCGTCCCCGATACAACGATCCAGTGCTCACTGCGGTGATGGTGCATTTGCAGACTGAGACGGTGGCCGGGTCTGACTTCAATGCGCTTAATTTTGTAGCCCTTGCCTTCCTCGAGAACAGTGAACGAGCCCCAGGGCCGCTCCACGGTTTGGTGCATGCCAATGTGACCGTTGAGACCTGTGGGAAGAACGGTGGGGTTAATGATGGTTTCGGTGGACATGGTTCGGGACGGGATATGGTTTTGGTTGTTATCAGTTTGCCCTGAGGGTTTTGGTTCTGGCAACCTTTGACCGGAAGTGGCGGCAGTTCTTTAGATCGGTTTTAGACTTGGAAGGGTTTATGGCGCAGCAGTAGAGAAAACAATGGATGAGTGTACATGCTTGCGGGTAGGGATGGCGGCCCCAGATTTTGAGGCGATCGCCGTAGTAGATCTGGAATTTCGACGCCTGCGGTTCTCCCGATTTCGGCGTGATCGCCACGTGGTTCTCCTGTTCTACCCCCTAGACTTTACCTTTGTGTGCCCGACGGAGTTGGCGGCTTTTAGCGATCGCCATGACGAGTTCGACCACCTTAACACCCGGATCCTAGGCATCTCCGTTGACAGCCACTACGCCCATCTGGCGTGGCTTCAGACCCCGCGCACCGAAGGAGGCATTTGGGGACTGGCGTTTCCGTTGGTCTCGGATGTGACAAAGGGTATTAGTCGGGCCTACAACGTGCTTGACCCAGCGGCGGGTGTTGCGTTGCGGGGCTTGTTTATTATTGACCCGGCGGGCATAGTGCAACATGTTACGGTCAATCACCTTCCCTTTGGCCGCAGCGTCGATGAAACCCTCCGCACCCTGAGGGCCATTCAGCATACCCAAGCTTTTATCGACGAGGGTTGCCCGGTAGATTGGCAGGAGGGGGAGCAAACGGTTCACCTGGGGCGATCGCCAGCAAGTTTGGAGACATTTGACTGACAGGGCGCTTGATCACGACAACCGCAGGGTCTAGGGCAGATGCTGTCCCCGGTTATGGGGCAGGACTGAGGGTAGGCAGGGACACTCGAGCAGCAGCAGCGGCATCATGGCGATCGCACAAAACCTGAAACCACAGGCTATTTTCGCGGCCAATGCGCTGAGGTGCTTCATACCACAGGAGGGGGCCCTCATGGAGCACCGCTACCCGCCAGCGGTTGAGGAGGATAAAAGCTAGGGAATAGTCCGGCTTTTTCAGCGTCGGTGTGCCGTAGCCACTGGGAATATAGAAGCCAGTGCTGATCAGAGGGCGCGGGGATTCGCTAGGCAAGATCAACTCCAGCGATGTGTAATTGGCGGGTTCATTGGGGGAGTGCAGCCGACCAATGTAGGCCAGCTCGCCGCGATGGTTGCGGTAGGTGCCATTGATGCCCGAGCATTGGGGAGATTGGGCGATCGCCGAGGATGCCGCCAAGGCTGTGCTAGCAAGGGTAGCCAAGCCGCTAGAAATGGTCGTCTGCAGATTCATTGGCAACCTCGATAAAGGTAATTAAATCCTTGCGGGGATCAACATCAACTGCCCGAACTTGGAACTGCATCCCCACAGCATTGCAACGCTCGAGGCGCATGGGAAACTTAAGTCCAATATCTTCCAGGAGCACTAGCCCGAGGCGTTCGTGCTCCCGCAACCAATCCAGGAGCAAAGCCCGCCACACCACCTCCCGATGGCGGCGCAGGTATTCCAAACTCCAATAGCGGACGGTCTGCCGTTCCACTTGGATTGCCTCCCCGATCGCCGGATCAATCCCGTGAAGGCGATCGCTCAGGGTCTGGGGGGTAAAGGGTAGGGGGGCACCGCTAAGGTAGGCCTTGATCTGCCAGTGGGCCAGCAGGTCACCGTAGCGCCGAATAGGGGAAGTCACTTGGCTGTAGGCATCCAGTCCCAAACCGGCGTGACGGGATGGTGAGGTGCCAATCTCTCCCTTGGTCATACAGCGGCAGATGGCAAATTCCCGCACCGGGCCTGGGGGTAATTGCATGAGGGTAGACTCGGGCGGCAGTTCGGGCGTCCCCTGGGTGCGATAGGGGATGGGAACGTTATTAATCTGGGCAAAGCGGGCCGCTACCTCTCCAGCCAAGATCATCATTTCGGCTACCAATTGGCGGGAAAAGCACGGTTCCTGCAATTCGAGGGTGAGGTGTTCGAGATCGTTGGGGTCAACCTTGACTTGGGCTTCGGGAAGACTAATTTGAATTGCTCCCTGGCGGGTGCGCCATTGGCTGCGTTGGCGGGCAGCTTGGGCGATCGCCTCAAGGTCATCTTCCACACCCAGTTGCAGCATTTCCTCCGCATCTTCGTAGGTGAGCCGGTAGTTGGGCTTGATGAAGCTAGGACAGATTTCAAACTCGGTAACGGCTCCCTCGGTATCTAAAATCACGCCAAAGGAGAGGGCATGGCAGACCTTGCCCTGCACCAAACTCATGGGGCCAGTGGCTAGCTCGGTGGGAAACATCGGGATCACCCCCGTCGGCAAGTAGACGCTCGTACCCCGTCGCCGGGCATCCACATCCAGGAGGCTATCGGGCTGAAGCCAGCGGGTGGGGTCGGCAATGTGAATCCAAAGGCGCGATCGCCCATCGGCAAGGAGTTCCACACTCAAGCCATCGTCAATTTCCGTGGTGCTGGCGTCATCAATGGTGTAAACGTGTAAGTGGGTGAGGTCTTGCCGCTCGGGAACATCGGGAATGGGGTCGGCGATACAGGTTTTGGCGGCATCCATGATTTCGGGAGTGAAGGTGGTGGGGATTTGACTGCGGAGCAGAAAAATATTTTCGTGGGGATGCCAGATACCCAGATCGATTAGCACCTGCCATGCGGCTTCATAGGCCTTGGGACGTCCCAGGGATTGAAGCAGTTCCTGGGCAGCGGGGCGATCGCTGGACTCCTCCCCCTGCAGGACGTAGCGCTCTAAACACAGCCAGCGGGGGCGATCACTTGATAGCCAGGTGACAGGAATTCCCGCCAGGGCGTCCTGGAGTTTTTGCTGAAAAAGGGCTGCCTCTTGGGCCCGCTGGGCTGTCAACTCCGCCTGCCGTTTCAGGTCATAAACCTGAGCTCGGGGGCGCGGCTCGTATTCTTCACCCTTTTGCTTGAAATATAACCGATCCTGACTGAGCAACCAGTGGGCCGCATAGGTGGCGGTGGGGGAATCCTCGGAAAATAGGAGCAGCGCCAGCTCAGTGGCGTTGGTGAGATGGCCATCTTCTACCAGCAGTTCCCAAGCCAATTCGAGGCTGCTGGGGTCGAGGTAGGGTTGCACTTGGGCAGAAAATTGGGAAATTTGTCTGGCAGTAAAGGGGTTTTCGCTCTTAATGGCATATTCAATTTCGCGGGGATGAACCGTGTGGGTGACGCCATATTCATCGATCACCTGCCAATGTTTTTTGCCCTCAGGTCGATCAACAACCGCCAAACGGCGATCGCCATGGATGCGCAACTCAACCAGTGTGCCTTTTTCCACCACCGCTCCTGCAAGAATCTGGCTAAATTCTAGGGTAGTTCGTTCAGAGCAGCAATGCGCCACCGACCGTCGGCATAGGCCAGATTGCAGCGATAGCGTCCCCGGGTGGGACGAGAGCGACTGTTATCCTTTTGCCCGCAACCGTAAGGGTAGGGGTTTCCCGAATGGTAACGAGGAATGATGCTTCCAAGTCGGTGCGGCGAAATTCGCCGTTGAAGGTGACCTCAAAG
>JAAUUH010000024.1 GCA_012031145.1 Oscillatoriales cyanobacterium SM2_2_1
CCAATCAACAGCAAGATCACATCCGGTTGGGCATCAGACAGCCAGCCCTTGACCCGAAAATGAATTTCGCCAATTTGCCAACCCGAATGCCCTCATGGTTCTGCTCCGCTGATTCGGTCAATCCGTTGCGCTTTGAGCCGACAAACTCAATCGGATAGCCCCGCTCTTGCAGTGCTGGCAGCAAAAAATTGCGATACCCCCCCGGCACATTAAACCCATCAGTTATGGAATCTCCAAGGGGCATCACCCGAATTGCCTTCACCTCTGTCTGCGGATTCATCGCCGTCACCGTACATCCTGAAATCACTAGTCCCGCGACCACCCAAGATCCTAAAGAGCGCCAAAAAGCTACCATAAGCAAAATTTGGAAGAACTGACTGTAACGGTTAATAGAATCCGCGATCGCTGAGAACCTATACTACTCCCAATGCTGTTTTTTGCAATTCCATGGAAGCTCTCAATCCCAATCCCAGCTATAGCCTAACCCTTCGCGTCCAAATGCCCAATCGTGCCGGAATGCTTTCTTCCGTGATTCGGGCCCTTGCCGATGCTGGGGGTAGCTTGGGTCAGATTGCCCTAATTCAGCAGACACGTAAAATTTCCATGCGGGAAATCACAGTCAACGCTGCCAGTAGCGATCATGCCGAGCAACTGGTCACCGTCGTCAAATCCTTACCCGAAGTGCGATTCCTCGATGTACGCGATCGCACCTTTGACCTTCACCGCGGTGGCAAAATTCACATCCAGTCTAAAATCGTGGTCCGCGGGCAAGACGACCTCGCAATGGTGTATACCCCCGGCGTCGGTCGCGTCTGTATGGCGATCGCCGAAAAACCTCAGCATGTCTATGACTACACGATCAAATCCAACACAATTGCTGTTGTTACCGACGGCAGCGCTGTCCTTGGTCTTGGTAATATTGGCCCCGCCGCCGCCCTCCCCGTAATGGAAGGCAAAGCCATGCTGTTTAAGGAATTTGCCGATCTTGACGCCTTTCCCATCTGTCTGAGCACCCAAAATGTTGACGAAATTGTTGAGACCGTCAAACGCATTGCCCCCACCTTTGGTGGTATCAACCTCGAAGATATCAGCGCCCCCCGGTGCTTCGAGGTGGAGCGCCGTCTAAAGGAAGAACTCGATATCCCGGTTTTTCACGATGACCAGCACGGTACGGCGATCGTGGTTGTAGCCGCCATGCTAAACGCCCTGCGCATCCTGGATAAACCCATTGGAGCCGTTCGGGTCGTCATGAATGGGGCTGGAGCTTCTGGTATCGCCGTTGCTAGACTGCTGCGCTTGGCTGGGGTCAAAACCATCACCCTATGCGATTCCAAGGGCAGCGTCCACCGCGATCGCCCTGACCTCACTCCCGAAAAGCTGGAATTTGTCAGCGACCAGTCTGGCACCCTTGCCGATGTCCTTCGGGGGGCCGATGCCTTTGTTGGTCTCAGCGTTGCTAGGGCCCTTACCCCCGAGATGGTGCGCACCATGGCCCCCCAACGTATTGTCTTTGCCATGGCCAACCCTATTCCCGAAATCCTACCCGAACTTATCGAACAGGATGCCACCGTAATCGCCACCGGCCGCAGCGACTATGCCAACCAAATCAATAATGTCTTGGCGTTTCCCGGTATCTTCCGCGGGGCGCTTGATGCGCGCATCTCCCACTTCACCACCGAAATGTTTCTCAAATCCGCCCAGGCGATCGCCTCCCTCGTTAGCCATGAAGACCTGGCCCCCGACTTCATCATCCCCTCTGTTTTTGATGCCCGCATTGCCCCCACCGTCGCCGCTGCCGTCCACCAAGTTGCCCGGGATCAGGGGCTCGCCAAAACTTAATATAAAACCTAGTGTCAGCGAGGCTTGTTCCTTCCCTAAAAATAGAAAAACAGGGAGAAATGCCTACCCTGTTTCGAGTAAGTCCAGTGCGATGGTGCTACCAGCGGGACAGGTATGGCACAGTAGGACGTGGACAGGGAAGACGCAGCACCAGAGGAATCTGTCGGTCAATGCCCGTAGAGATCATAAGCTTCCGCAAACCATCAAGTACGGGGCAGCCTAGGAGCGCCTAGTGAATCCAGTAAAAATTCAACAGTTGCTTGACATGCCTAGCTTGTATACAGATAACTATAGCTGTAAATAACTTGGTTGGGACGGGGTGTGAAACCCCTAGTCGGGGCGCAGCCCCCACCCCCCTTTTCCTTCGATGTCCCAACCCACCCGAATATAGCTATATAGTCAATTTAATTAAGAGCGGCACAATTATAGTTGTTTTGAGTACTATCACTCCCCTCTCCCATAAAGGGAGAAAGGCTGGGGGTGAGGGCGAGATTGTCTCAAATAAATCTGAAATAGCAACATCTCAAATTACAGACTCCTTTGAACCATAAATTATCTAGTTGAGGTGGCTGCCAAAACCCTATTTCTGATACTAAGTTACCGATGGTGGAGCATCTTAAATATCGCGTTTCGAATGGCGGATTCATAATTTATCGTGGCAGCGAGTCCGAGTAGAAAAAATATACAAAAAAGTCGCGGTTAAAAGTTTTGCTACGTTCAGTTTAGCTGCGTTCAAAATATTTTCCAACACCATCACATCCACATCATTTCCTCAAAAAGACACCTCTATTTCACCTGGCTAACGCTCCTTGCCCAGGGCGTGCGATTCAACCTTTCTATGGATATTCTCTCTACCAAAAAGTTCTCTTTCTTTAAGCACCGCACTTGAACATAGCTCGAATACAATACTTAAATACACTCTTAAATACACTAATTGTGTCTGGGAAGCCGATGACGAGATTTGAACTCGTGACCTGCCGATTACGAATCGGCTGCACTACCACTGTGCTACATCGGCAGTTTAGGAATGAAGCATCACATAAAGTAGCATAAAGAAACTTAATCTGTCTAGTTAAGGAATTCATGCAGCAGGAAACCTTGGGGTTGTTGGAATGGCAGCGTTTGGGTCAGCATCTAGCGACGTTTGCGACAACGAAAATGGGGGCGATCGCCGCTCGGCAGTTGGCAATTCCCCAGCGGCGGCAGGACACGGAGTTACTCCTAGGACAAACCAGTGAGGCGGTGCACTTGACAACTACCCTACCCCAGGGGATGCCCTTTCAAGGAATTCAAGACATTTCTATGGCGGTCGTCCGGGCGGGAAAACAGGGGGTCTTGGCAGCAGAGGAGTTATTGGCGATCGCCCAGACCTTGGCAGCTACCCGCACACTCCGACGGGTTTTGGACCAGGCGTCGGGATGTCCGCAGTTGCAGTCTTTAATTGGCACCGTGCGCACCTATCCGGAGCTGGAACAGGGGATCTACCACTGCATTGATGATTCGGGAGCAGTTTTGGATCGCGCTTCAGAGAAGTTGGGGAGTATTCGCCAGCAACTGCGGCAGCAGCGGGAACGCATGATGGAACTATTGCAGAGCCTGATTCGGCGGCATAGCAGCGCCCTACAGGATCAGGTAATTTTGCAGCGGGGCGATCGCTACGTGTTGTCGGTCAAAGCTCCCCAAAAGGATCAGGTGCCGGGAGTGGTTCATGATGCTTCTAGCAGTGGCATGACCCTGTTTGTGGAGCCAACGGCAGCGGTGTCCTTAAATAATCAGATGCGGCAGTTGGTGCGGCAAGAGACGGCGGAACTGGAGCGGATTTTGCGTCAACTGAGTGCTGAGGTAGCCGCGGTTTGGGAGGACTTGCAGCACTTACTGGAAACCGTGACGATCTTGGATTTGGCGGCAGCAAGGGCCCGCTATGGACTATGGCTCCGGGCTAGTGCTCCTAATTTTGCTGTCGTCGAGCAAACCATCACGCTGCGCCAACTGCGCCACCCCCTTTTGGTATGGCAGCAGTGCCATGAGCAGGGGCAGACGGTGATCCCCATCGATGTGACGATCGCCCCGACGACCCAGGTGGTGGTGATCACAGGGCCCAACACGGGGGGCAAGACTGCGACCTTGAAAACCCTTGGGCTAGCGGTGCTCATGGCCAAGGCGGGACTGTGGGTGCCGGCCCAGGATCCCGTGTGGCTCCCCTATGTAGATGGGGTCTATGCCGATATCGGCGATGAGCAGTCGCTGCAACAGAACCTCTCCACATTTTCGGGGCATATTCGGCGTATTGGCCGAATTTTAGCGGTGGCTGGGGCGGATTCCCTGGTATTGCTCGATGAGGTCGGGGCCGGTACCGATCCAACGGAGGGGACCGCGTTGGCGATCGCCCTATTGCGGCACCTCTCCCACACCTGTCGTTTGACCGTGGCTACCACCCACTTTGGGGAACTCAAGGCCTTGAAGTATCAGTATCCTGGTTTTGAAAATGCTTCCGTGGAATTTGATGATGCCACCCTCTCCCCCACCTATCACCTCCTGTGGGGCATTCCTGGGCGTTCCAATGCCCTGGCGATCGCCCAGCGTTTGGGATTTCCGGAGGCGATTTTAGACCAAGCCCAGCACCACCTTGGCAGCGGCTCCCAGGAACTCAACTACGTGATTGGCGAATTGGAACAGCAACGACGACAGCAACAGGAAAAAACAATTCATCTCAGTGAACTGCTGACCGACGCCGAGCGACTCCATGGCGAGATTCAGCGACGCTATGACCAACTGCGATGCCACGCCCAGGAACTGCGCCAGCGTCAAGAGCAGGAAGTCCACCAACAGATCCACCATGCCAAGCGAGAAATCGGCCGCCTGATCCGGCGTTTGCAGGCGGGAGAACCCGCCCCCCAGGAGGTGCAAAAGGCAGAGCAGCGTCTAGAGCAGATTGAAGCGCACCACCTCCCGCCCCCACCCCCCACCCCCACCTTTTTGCCCAAAGCAGGCGATCGCGTTCACGTCACTGCCCTGGGCAAGGTCGCTTTGGTGCTCACGCCCCCCAACGGTAATGGCGAACTCTCTGTCAAGTTAGGCTCCATGAAAATGACCGTGCCCCTCAGTGCGATCGCCCCCGCCCCCCAATAGGACGCCATGACCTAGGATTAGGGATAATGGGCGCAAAAAACATGGGCGAACCGCAAACCATCGTGATCAAGATTGGCACCTCTAGCCTTACCCGCCCCGATACTGGCGACCTCTGCATTGCCGCGATCGCCCGATTGGTAGAAGTGGCCGTGGGGTTACGCCGTCGGGGATATCACCTAGTTCTCGTCTCCTCCGGAGCCGTTGGCGTTGGCTGTGCGCGACTGGGGTTTTCCGAGCGCCCCCAGAAACTCTCCCTCAAACAGGCGATCGCCGCCGTTGGTCAGGGCCGCCTGATGCGAATCTATGACGACTTTTTTGCCGCACTCCACCAACCCGTTGCCCAAGTCCTTTTGACCCGAGCCTCCCTGATCCAGCGGCAGCAGTACCGCAACATCTGCGACACCTTCCGGGAATTGCTCCACCTTGGGGTGATTCCCATCGTTAACGAAAACGACACCGTGGCAATCGAGGAACTCAAATTTGGGGACAACGACACCCTTTCTGCCCTTGTTGCCAGCCTGATCGAAGCCCAATGGCTATTCCTCCTCACCGATGTGGAACGCCTCTATTCCGCCGATCCCCGCCTTGATCCCCAAGCCCAAGCCATCGACTACGTCGAGATGCCCCTCCTAGAGCAACTCATTGCTGAACATTGCGATCGCCCCACCACCAAGAGTCAGTGGGGTACCGGTGGCATGGTGACCAAGCTTACCGCGGCCCGCATTGCCGCCAGTGCCGGTGTCCGCACCGTCATTAGTAGCGGGCAAATGCCAGAGCGCATCCCCGAAATTTTAGCTGGACAGCCCTACGGCACCCAGTTTGCCCCCCAAGCCCAGACCCTCAGCGCCCGCAAACGGTGGCTTGCCTTCGGACTCCTGCCCTCCGGTAGCCTGACCATCGACGATGGTGCCGTACTCGCCCTAACCCAAAAGGGGCGATCGCTCCTCGCCGCTGGTATTGTTGCCGTCCGGGGCACCTTTGATTCCCAAGAGCTAGTCTCCATATGCGATCAGCAAGGGCGGGAACTTGGGCGTGGCATGGTTAATTTTAGCGCTGACGAAGTGAGTCAAATTTGTGGCTGCCAATCCGAAGCCATCGCCCAACTCCTTAACCTTAACCCAGAAGATATTCCTGAAACGGTGATTCACCGCGACAATCTCGTAATTTTATAGGGCATCTTAGCCTTGCCTAGGCAACCAACCGGTGGCTTTTGATCATATGGTCATTTCAAATAAAAACGAGACAATCCAACCTGCTTCAGGTGATATCTTCAAGGATTCAAACTGTCTCATGGCTATTTTGAATGACTATATGGCTATATTCGGGTTGGTTCAGACATCGAAAGAAAAGGGGGTTTGGGGGTTGCGCCCCGTCCTAACCAAGTTATTGACAGTTATAAATATATTCCTCTCCCAGCTCGACCTGAATTCGCTCACCACGCTCCAATCTGGTTAGGGTAAAACTTGGCGATCGCCCCCATTGTTATAGTCATTTAACGTGAATTTGATACAGTTTTTTCCAACCTCAAACCCTTAATCACGCTGAACTCGAAGGTTAATGCTGGTCTTTTATAGTCTCAATCTTAATTAAAATGACTATAAATCCGCCGTGACCCAACTCATCAGGATTAAGGGTCAAATCATAGGCGGCTTGCCACCGTCATATCCGCTGGGCAAGGTTGAGCCAGTGCCCGAGCAGAGCACTCTCAATAGTCAGCCTTAATCAGATTTTATGGAGCACAGGTGTGAGATTCAGACCCTAATTAAATCTTCTTTGAACTGCCCCATTGAATTTTTGGCAGGCGGATGGCGGTCATGGACAGGTGCTAGCTTCCGACTGCCGTTCATCTTACTCCTTAAGGACGTGAGCTTGATGACCGAAAATCTGCTCCTAGTCTTGGATCTCCCCACTCCCGTGGGAGAAGGAGTCAAAACGCCTCCTTTTGCCTTACTCCCGGGGCGAAAGGGTTTAGGGTATGAGGGAAAACGAGAAATCTCAACTGGGCAACACGTTCAGCCAAATCCTCACCGTCGAACCCACGTCCTCAGGACTACCCTAAAGCCCGGACGCTGTGTGCTGCATCAGCCATGCTTCCAGCGCCGAACGCACCGATGGAATTGGAATCTGGGTCACCACCTCCGCTGCAAAGCCATAGGACAACAGGCGGGCGGCGGCAGGCGGGTCAATGCCGCGACTTAGCAAATAAAACAACTCATCGGCATCCAGTTGGCTGACAGTGACCCCATGACTACACTTGACATTATCGGCCAAGATTTCAAGCTGGGGCTGGGTGTCAATGCGGGACTTGGGCGATCGCAACAGCGTGCGGCTCAACTGGGCGGCATTGGTTTCCTGGGCCCTTTGCCCCACCTGGATTTTGCCCCGAAATACCCCATGGGCCCGATCGCCCAAAATCACCTTTTGTAGGTGGCGACTGGTGCCGTGGGGATGCCCTAGGTCGATGGTAGTGTAAAGTTCTTGGTGCTGGTCGGCAGCGCCGTAGATCAGTCCAGACAGGGCTGTGTCTGTAGCCGGCCCGCCCTGTTGCACCTGAATGGTCTGGCGGGCAATGTGCCCCCCCAGGGCCATCCCATAACCCCGATAGGCACTATGCGACGCCTGGCTTAGGGCCGTCGTTTGGAAATGCAGAGTATGGCTGCCTTCCTGTTGCACCATCACGTGGTCAAGGTGGGCTCCATCGTCAAGGTATATCTCGGTGACGCCGTTATGCCAAAGGGGGGCACCATCCTCACTCAGCCAAGTTTCCACTAGGGTAGCGCGGCTGCCGGCCTCCAGTACTACCAAACAGCGGGGCTGCACCCACAAACAATCCCCCTGGGGTTTGGCAGCGGCATAGGACAGGATCTGAATTGGCTGGGCGATCGCCCGGTTTTTGGGGACATAGAGCACCGCCACTTCCCCAAGGGCCGCCAAATTGCAATAGCCAAAATAATCCTGGGTTGCGGGGTGTTGGGAAATCATCCCCGCAAGGCGCTGCCATAGGGGATCCTCACTTGGGTGGGGGCCCAAGGTACCAAACCACAGCCCTGATTGCTCTAGCCCGAGGGCGGATGGGCAGCACCACCGTCCATTCACCCACAACCCATGGTGCGCTTCCGGGATCAAATGGGGTTGCCACGGGGCGTCATGGGGAGCTAGCGGCTGTCCTTCGGTGGTGGTCACCGATGGCAACATCTGCGCCGGCCGCAAATACTGCCATTCTTCCTCTTGACCCGTGGGGGGCTGGAGGTGGGCTAGCTGCTCCCGCCCCCGTTGCTGCAATGATGCCATCGTGATCATGCGTCTGTTTCCCTCAGCCAGTCGTAACCCCTGGCTTCCAGATCTTCAGCTAGGGTGCGATCGCCCGTGAGGGTAATTTTGCCCTCGGCCATCACATGGATGTAGTCAGGAATAATGTACTGCAACAGTCGCTGGTAGTGGGTGATTAGCAAACAGCAGTTTTCCGGGGTTGTCAGTTGGTTTACACCTTGGGAAACAATGCGCAACGCATCAATATCGAGTCCCGAGTCGGTCTCGTCAAGAATGGCAAGGGTCGGCTCCAGAATAGCCATTTGCAAAATTTCATTGCGTTTCTTTTCACCGCCCGAAAAGCCCTCATTCACACTACGGCTTAAAAAGGCAGGATTCATTTCCACAATCGGCAGTTTTTCCTGCAACAGATCACCGAAATCAAGCAAGTCTAACTCTGGCAAACCGCGATGTTTCTGGCGAGCATTGTAGGATAAGCGCAAAAAGTCTGAGTTAGATACCCCCGGAATTTCAATGGGGTACTGGAAGGCCAAAAATACTCCAGCACGGGCTCGCTCAGCCGGTTCTAAAGCGAACAAATCGGCTCCCAAGTAGTGAACGGCACCTCCAGTCACCTCGTAATCGGGATGACCGGTCAGCACCTTAGAAAGGGTACTTTTGCCTGAGCCATTGGGGCCCATAATGGCATGAATTTCGCCAGCCTTAATCGAGAGGTTGACCCCCTTCAGGATTGGCACCCCCTCCACCGAGGCGGTCAGGTCAGAAATGACCAGTACTTCCGGACTATCGGCAACAATCATGGAATTGCTTTCGGTTCTCTTAAACGTCTGGGTTTAGTCTAGCTCAATGCTGTGCCCCTGGCTGTGCACCACCCAAGCTTCCACCTCGGGCTGAGTCTGAATTAAAAATTCCCGTAGGGCATGGGCCTGGGGGCGACCATTACAGAGGGCAAACACAGCCGCCCCCGAACCACTCATCAGCACCTGGAGGGGTTGAAGGTCCGGCGGTGGGCTCTGGAGAGCAGCTTTAAGATCGGCGATCGCCCGGTAGTGGGGCAAAACCACCCGCTCAAGATCGTTGTAGAGCCACGGGGCCCACTCTGCAGCCGCCGCTTGCTGGTTCAA
Organism: Oscillatoriales cyanobacterium SM2_2_1; assembly: GCA_012031145.1. Classification (GTDB taxonomy): domain Bacteria; phylum Cyanobacteriota; class Cyanobacteriia; order Pseudanabaenales; family Pseudanabaenaceae; genus UBA999. Next base: position 9,363 of record JAAUUH010000024.1, read on the forward strand.
AGCCCGCAAAAGGTTTTGGGAATAGCGCTGTCCCTGTTTTGGGCTGGTCGCCAAGAGTCGTTCTGCTCGAAAAGTTTGATAGGCCCAAACGGTGGATACCGACAGCGATCGCGGCTTAGCTAAAACCAGCGCCACCGGCACCACATTGGGGAGTGGTGACAACACCTCACCCCTGCCCGTCGCCAGCACAGTTCCACCAAGAAGGCAAAAGGGCACATCCGATCCCAACTGGGCCGCCAGCCCACACAGATCGGTTTGGCTCAGTCCCAACTCCCAGAGCTGATTCAACCCTACCAGCACCGCTGCCCCGTCTGTAGACCCTCCGGCCAACCCCGCACCCACGGGAATGTGTTTTTCTAGGGTGATGTGCACGCCGCCAACGTTGGGAGTGCGATCAAACAGGGCCCTCGCCGCCCGGTAGGCCAAATTGGAAGCATCGGCCGGCACCATGCCATTGGGCAACACGTCAAGCGTAATCTGGTCATCCGAGCGCAACCGCAACGTCACCCGATCCCTGAGATCAATACTTTGCAGCACCATGACCAGCTCATGGTAGCCATCAGCGCGATCGCCCGTAATTTCCAAGTAAAGATTAACCTTTGCCGCCGCTGTCAAGGAAAGAGAGCGCATGGCAATTATTGGGAGAATGTTCGCTTATAGGATGTGTGCAAGAGCTCCTGCTCTTCCAGTCCCTGGGGCATTTGCCGCAACTGCCGCAGGCGATGTTCCACCATCAGCTTGGCGTCGGCGCGACTTACGGGTTCAAACTGAACCCCCTTGCCCCCCTGGGTAATCACAAAGAATAAACGGTGGGCATAGAGAGTGGTAAACAGGCTGCGGGTTTGATCGACCGTGCAGATTCTAGAAAGAAGTCCAAAAGTAGGATGATTGAGATAATTCTCTGCCATTGATTGGGCAAGGGAGCATACGATGGACACTAAAGCATTGAACAATGTAGCTTATTCTGAACATACAAACAAATATCCTTATTGTTCCTGAATCAATTCCGAAAATTTGTGTTGGTTTTGGGGACTGCCGCGCCACACCAGATTAGATGTGAATTCTGGCACGCACTGTCTAAGGGCTTTACCTCCCTTGTCGCCGCGCCGCGCCTTTTTTTCCTGGGCGGAGCAGAATCTGGGATTGGCATAATTTGTCGAGATCTAGGGTCAAAAAGAATCCCTGCCGTCATTCTAGGGAGTGAGCCCGTGGCCCAACCAATCCATGGGAAGGACTAACGAACGCTGCACCCGATTCCCTAGAGCGCGTCATCAATTCAAGCTATAGCTATATTCGGGTAGGTTCGGACATCGAAGGAAAAGGGGGTTTGGGGGCTGCGCCCCCAGCCAGGATTTCACCCCTGCACCCCGTCCTAACCAAGTTATTTACAACTATATATGCCCCAGGGGAGCAGCGTTGCTACGCCCGTCAACTTCACACCCTAGGGGCTAAATCCCTGGCTGTAAGAGCATTTGACAGCTAATGACAGCTCTAGTAATGATTACCCACCTTACGGTGATGGGTAGCGGTCAGCACATCGGGGCGGGAGACCTTGCCATCAAGGGCGATCGCATAGATTAGCCAGTGATCCCCAGTTTCCATCCGGCTGGCGACTTCACACTCGACATAGGAAAGGGCATCCCCCAAAATCGGTGCGCCAAAGCTGGACGGGCGGGTGCGGATCCCGGCAAAGCGATCGGCACCGGGGGGAAACCGCTTGAGGAAATGCTGCATTAGGGACTGATAGCTATCGGCACCTAGCACATTCAAGACAAAGCGATCGCCACCATGCATGAAGGACTCAATGGCGCGATCCTTAGCCACTGCCACCGTAATACCAAGGGGCTTAAAGCTCGCTTGGGCTACCCACGAGGCCAACATGGCGCTGCGGGTTTCCCCCTTAGCGGCGGTCAGAATGTACAACCCACCTGCTAAGCGTCCCATGGCTTTGTCTAGATCGCCATCAAGGGATTTCATCTGTTCGATTTGCTGCTTGCGGCTGAGGCGCTGCCCTAGGTCGGTGCCGGCTTCTTCGCACAGTTGGTAGGTTTGCTCACTGGGCTGCTCTCGGATGCGGATCGGCGGGAAGGCAGAAGCCAGTCCCAAGTCCTGGAACCGATTGGCTAACAGATCGATGGATTCGTCTTCGCCACCATAGGGTTCATAGAGTCCGATCACCTGCTTGGCGCTGGCGGCGGCCAGCGTTGTCCCAATGGCAGTTTTGGCAGCTTCTTGGGAAGTCGCCGGGGTGCATAGCACCAGACCGCTAGCGGTCTCGACGGCTTCCCGCAACTCTTGGAGATCGGCAGACTTAAGATCCAGCATTTCCACAGTCACGCCAGTTTTGGTAATCCCCTTGGCGATCGCCTGGGAAAGGCGGTCACTGTAGCCATAGTCGGCCAGGTAGCACACCAGAGCGGTGGTATCGCCCTTAGTTTGGGCTTGGCTCCAAGTGCGATATTGCCCTAGCAACTTCTCAACATGGTGGCGCAGCAGGGGCCCGTGGCCATTGGCCACAATTTGGGGGGCGGGCAGGTCTTCCATCCGTTTCATTGCGGAGAGCACCGAGCGGGCGTTGGGGCCCATCAGACAGTCATAATAAAATCGATAATCGGCGGCGATCGCCTCGAGATTTTCATCAAAGGTGGCATCACTGCAATAATGCATGCCAAAAATATCGCAGGTAAATAGGGTGCTGGTGCCGTGGTCGAAGGTCATCATCGTATCCGGCCAGTGGAGGTTGGGGGCATTGATGAAGTGCAGAATGTGCCCCTGTCCTAGGTCGATTTGATCGCCATTTTTGACTACCCGCTGGGAAAAGGGTTGGTGCACCAAGTCCGACAAAAATTGCAGAGCTACCTTAGTGCCCACTACGACTGCCTGGGGAGCCAAGGCCAAAACATCCCGAACCAGTCCGCTATGGTCGGGTTCCGTGTGGCTAATCACCAAGTAGTCGATGGAACGGGGATCAACCTGCTGCTGAAGGCAGTCAAGGTAAAGCTGGCGGAACTTACCATGGGAGGTATCGACCAGGGCCATGCGATCGCCCCGAATCAGGTAGGAATTGTAGGTAGTGCCGTTCTGCAACCCAAATTCAATATCAAAACGATCCCGATCCCAATCTAAAGAACGGATCGCCGTGGTATCTGGGGCAATATCCACCACTTGGAGGGTCAGACGCTTGGGGGCAACAGCAACCATGGGCACAGTTCTTGAACGACAGCTAGCCCTAGTGTAATTCAAGAATTTATACCTACGGGGATCGGGTGATGCTATTTTTTTGATGCAAATAATAACGATGGGCCGCCAAGGAAATACCGAGGAAGCCCCAAAGTACCATGCCTGCCAGCTCAATCATGCCGGCCCCCGCCACCAAAGTTACCGATACGCTAAGGGCGATCGCTCGGGCTGCCGCCGCGAACATATCCTGACTCATCAACGGACTGCGGAACACCGTCAGCAAAATCATGCCCATGCCTGCCAAATAGGGCAACGTGCCCACCCAGCCCAACTGGAATAAAAACACAAACAGGGCACTGTCATATTTGGGGCCACCTAGCCCCACACCAATAAAACTCAACAGTGCTGGCTCCATTTTCTTTTCGTAGAGCCGCGATCGCTCCCGCACCGAGCCATCCTCTTGAACATTGGCCAAGGTGTCGAGGCGTTTGCCAATCACCCCGGCAAAGGGTTCCATGGTGACCGCGGGAATGGCACACACCGATAGCGCCAACAACGTCGCTAAGAGGCGCAGCTTCAGCCGTGTAGTCATCACCGCAGATATATTGACCAAACCCAAGACCCAGCCGATCCATGCCGCCCGGACCAAACACAGCAAAAACGACAGGGTGCCAAACACCGCCGCAGGCACCAGGACTTTACCCCGATGGGCAAACAGCAGCAGCATGGATGCCATCATCACAATTGCAAAGGGCCCGGGGGAATTCATGGTGCTCCACACCCGAATGCCGTAGGGCTCGGGACTGCCCGCACTGGAGGTCATCCCTGAGCCAATCAGCCAGATTTGCTCCCACTCCGGAGCCACAATGTACTGGTAAACCCCATAGGCGCCACTGACCAACGCCCCCCAAGCAAAGGTGGTGAGCAGATTTTGGCGATAGGCGGGAAAATTTTGCCAGTTCACAAACAACTGATACCCCAGCAAGATCGGACACAGCCACACCAACAGACCAACCGTCGCCGCCGTAAACCCTTGGGTGGCAACACCCACCAGATAGCCATAGACCACACCGGCGATCGCCAATACAAAGGGCATGGTTCCAAGCCTGTGACTGCGGGGCAGGTGCCGAATCAGCCCCTGCGAGATCACCAATGTAGCCAAAAAGGGGGCCAGCAAAATTGGATTGGGATCCGTAAAACCACCCGTGCGAAAATCCGCCACCCGTCGCACTAAGGGACTCAAAAAACAGAGCCACCACACAAAGCTAATGTGCATCACGGGATAGCGCTGGTAGAGCCACAGGGAGATAAGCATTGCCACCGCCGGAAAAAAATAGGTCAGCACCTTAGCACCGCCCGCCCCCGTGAACAGCATGACGATGGTCAGGAACACAAAACTGGCGATGGGCACCCATGCCCCCGCTGGCTGCAAGAATGCCAGGGGCTGGGCCCTAGGTTCAGAATTAGATAAAGAGGTAGGGGTCATGGCTGTGCAGGTGAATTGAGGTGGGTTTGCCAACCCTGCCAACGACTCTGCCATGCTAACCGAAGTTTCTGGGTGGCGAGGGGAGCGTCGCGCGGTAAAAACCTCAGCCACTGCACCAAACCAAAGGCACTGCTGGTGCCGATCGCCAAGGCCCAAAGCAGAAATATCATTTGTCGCCACGGCGGCAGTCCATCCAGCAGAGCTAAAGTCTCGTTATGAACCGCGTTGCCATAGGTTAGCTCATTGAACTGCACCCGTTCATCCCCCTCGGGGCGGTGGGCCGGAAAGTGATCTACAGCAATTTGGGGATCATAAATCAGCCGCCAGCCCGCCCGCCGCAACCGCAGGCACATGGCTAATTCATTATGGGGTTGGGCCCCACTGCCCAATAGCCGCCCATCAAAGTGCCGTTCCCCCAAGGCGGCACGGCGGTAGCTCATATTCACCCCTTTAAGTACATCCACATCTCGGGGTCCGCCCGATCCCAAATGATGGTTTCCCACTACCCGTCCAAACCACTGCACCTGACCCACCACCAGTTCTGCCCCCTCCAGCAGGCGATCGCCCACATAGACATAATCTCGCCCACCCACACCGCCAATTTGGGGATCTTGGGCATAGGTTTTAGCGATACGTTCTAGCCAATCGGGATGGGGAGCCGCATCATCATCGGTAAAGGCCACCACCGCTCCCGTGGCTTGATCTAGCCCGGCATTCATGGCCGCGATCATCCCCGGCTCAGTCACGGTTACCACCTGCCACGACACATCTGCCACGGTGGGAGCAGCCAAAAAATCCCGGGTTTCATGATCCGTATCCCGCACCACCAGAAGCAGTTGATCGGGTCTCTGGGTTTGTCGGGCGATCGCCCCTAGGCAGCGAGCCAAATCTCGGGGGCGGCGATAGGTGGGCACAATTAGGGTAATGTCCATTGTCCCTAGCCCACTCCAAGACGTTGCATCCCGTGGTGCAATGACCCCAAAACCCTCAACCGATAGAGTTGCTGGGACACATGGCGCTCCGACCACCGCAGTTGTTTCTGAACCGCCGCCATATCAGGATAGTCTTCCAGACTTCCGTAGGGCACCCCCAAAACCCCAACCACCTCCTCCGGAGGCATCTCCCTAAGCCAGTTTTTCACCTTTGCCAGTTGGGTTCGCCGGCACTGGCGCTGCTCTGAACCAGTGAGGCTGGGCACCAAGTTCTCAATTTTTGGCGATCGCCCAATGTTCCCGGGCAAAAATCTGACTATATTTTTCGGAAAAGCCATGGGTGCGCCACAGTCCAAAGACCTCCGGAAAGGCATAGAGTGCCCCATGGCTGAGTAGCCGCAACCACAGATCCCAGTCCTGCACCAATTCATACTGGGGATCCAACCCCCCCACCGCCCGATAGGCAGACTGTCGCATCACACAAAAGGGGACAAAGGGACAGATATAGGGCAAGACATGGCGGCGCAGGGACTCCCCACCAATCCAGTTGGGCAACCCCCAATAGGGCTTCACCCGCCCCGGTGGCGTCTGATCCGTAAAGGTGCGAATTCGCCCCGTGAGCATGGCGGCTGGGCGATCGTCCACCCATGCACAGGCCCGAAAGATAGACTGCAAGCCCTCCTCCGCCATCAGGTCATCGGCATGGAGCATCATGATCCACGTGCCCGCCAATTGCCCTAACCCATAGCGCCAGTTCTCCGTGCGGTTGTCATAGTGCTGGGGTGTTTGGATCACCCGATAGCTACAGGGAAAGGTAAACAACTCGGCCAACTGCTGGGTATGATCCGTCGAGCAGTTATCACAAACCACCAGTTCCAGGCGATCCCGCTCCTCGGGGGTCAACAGGGCGATCGCCCGTTGCAGCGAATCCAAGCACTTGGATAAAAATTTTTCGCCATTGTAAACCGGCACAACCACCGATAGCAGCACGCCCATCACACTGCCCCCGCTGCCGCCTTCTGGGATACGGGCAAGGAGAGAAATAAATCCAAATCCGCCGGAATGCCCAAGCCATACATCCCATTGGCTTCACTGCCAATGTTGTAGCAAACCAACGACATCCCCCGTGCCACCATCTCATCGTAGGCTGGCGCTACATAGAACTCGCCATTCACCCGAAAATCCCGGGCAATCATTGCTTCCGCCGCCGTCACAAAGTCCCGACCGCGCCGATAGTTATAAATGCCCACGGTCGCCTCTTGGGAAACTACCTGCTTTTCCACCACGGCCACCACACGCCCCTGGGGGTCAAACTTGACAAAAGACCACTTAGGATCGTTAGCGGTCATGGTCATAATCAATCCATCGGCTAGTTCCGCCTCCATGTGATTGAGATAGTCATTCACATCAATATCAACCCATTGATCGCTATTGGCAATCATCAGCGGTTGGTCAGTGTTAATAAAGGCTTTGGCCAGCAGAACAGTACAGGCAGCCCCTTCCGTGACTTGATCGACCACCACCACCTCACAATTGGGCACCCATTGGCGTAACTGCTGATCGATTTGATACTGCTCAATATGATCGGCTAAAACAATAAAAATAAACCGATGGGGCACCCGTGGACGCAGATTGCCAATCACCAGTGAAATCATCGGCTTTCCCAAAACCGGAATTAGGGGCTTAGGTAAGGTGTAGCCCGCCTTTTGGAAGCGGCTGCCCCGCCCTGCCATCGGGATCACAATATTAAGCACTGGTCGCCTCCCCCACATATTTATCGTTATTCGCCCCCGGAATCTTCACCACGGTGGTCACCACATCGGTCAACGCTCGAAAGTCTGTTGCCTCATGGGCGGAATCACGATAATGCTCCCCGCGCCATAGCGCTGCCCCCGCATTTCCACCTCTCCGGAAACAATCACCGTAAATTCGGTAGCGATTTTATGAAAATGCAATGCCTCATAGCTGCCTGCGGCGTAGGTCTTGACGGCAACCTCCACATCATTAGTTTGGTGGAGGGACGGTTCAAAATTACCTATAAACCAACCCTTGGTCATCTGATCGAGGTGGGAAACGTGCATGGTGACAACAAAAATCTTAATGTTTTATCCTAAAGGGCCCCTTTTGAAGAGATCCCTTACTTCATGTTTTCTTTACTTCGTGTCTCCAGCAACGGGGGGAAACCGATCGCCTATACTTAGGAGCGGACTCCAGAGCGGAACACCATGGTATGGCAGATTGGGCAGCAGGTCGCCGGCGATCGCTACACGATTACCGGAATTGACGCATCAAGCAATGGCATCTTTTACCGCGCCCAGACTTCCCAAGGACAGGAGGTGGAACTCTTTACCCTCCCTCTTGAACTGACCACCCACCCCCAGTATTCCCCTTTGCGGGAGCAGATGCGCGGCGAGGCAACGATTCTAGCCCAGTGTCGCCATCCCTTCCTCGCAGAAGTGATCGAGCAATTTGTGGAAGGCTCCCATCCGTGCGTGGTCTGTCACCGCACCGTTGGGGAACGGCTTTGGGATGCGGTCAGCTACTTTGGGGCCATGGATGAAGACGCAAGCCTTCAGTTCATCTGTCAAGTGGCCCTAGCCCTCAGGGTGATTCATGAACGGGGCTTGGTGCACCGCCATGTCCATCCCCACAGCATCATTCGCACTCCGGCTCAAACCGTACAGCTTACCCAGTTTGGCTTTGTACGGGAGTTTTTGCTCGAGCTACTCCCCTCTGCTGCCGAGACCCTCGACGGATTTACAGCGCCGGAACTTCTCCAGCCAAAGGGTCGCATCGGTGCTTTTAGTGATGTTTATAGTTTGGCGGCCACATTCTATTTTTTGCTCACCCGCACCGTCCCACCGTCGGCGATCGCCCGAGAGTTACGGGAGCCCCTCTGGGAGCCCCGGCAGATGACTCCCAGCCTCAACAGTCGGGTCAATCAAGCCATTCTGCGGGGCATGGCCCTCTCCATTGGCGATCGCCCGGCAAACATTAATGAATGGCTCGCTCTGTTGCCTAAGGTAGATGTTATCGAACCGGAACCCGCCCCCAGCAAGAGCCCCGCACCGTTACCCCCTAAGTCTCCCCAGCCCCCCCCAGAGCAGTCGCTGCCATCCATTCAACCCCCGGCACCGCCCCGAACCGTCAAACGCGCTAGTGATGTCGCCGAAGAGTTTCAGCAACTTGAGGAATATTTGATTGCCAGCAAATGGCGGGAGGCGGATCGCGAAACGGCTCGCCTGCTGCTGATCCTCATGGAGCAGGAAAAACGGGGCTACCTTAACGAGGATGACATCGCCGCGCTGCCCTGCGACACCCTGCACACCCTTGATGACCTGTGGATCATGCACAGCGTCAGCACCTTTGGTTTTAGCATTCAAAAAAAGATTTGGCAGAATGTCGGCGGCACCGATAACTACGACTACGACGTTTACTGCAAATTTGGTGACCAAGTGCAGTGGCGGCGGGACGGACGCTGGTTGCTCTATAACGAACTGCGCCTGCGCCGAAGTAATCCCGACGGGTTCTTACCCTCACCGCCCGTTACGGGGGAGTTTGATCTGGGCTTTTGGGGTGGGCTCATTGCCGCATTTGCCGCTCGACTTGAGGAATGCGGTTTGTAGGGCTATGCTTGTACCTCTCGATAGGCTTGGTGCACACTCTGGACGTTATACCAATTCAGAAAAATCCGCGCCAGCTCTAGGGCTAACTGAGGGCGCTGATGCTGAATCAACCACCGCAACAGCGGAGCCATGGTCTGTTCATTGAGCAGTCCGCCTAGGGACAGGACGCCCCACAGCAGCCAATGCAACCAAGTCATTTGGATCATCAGCCGCACCTCCCAAGTGGGATGTTTCCGGTAAAAAACCACTCCCATTCGCGCTCGCTGACGCTCTACTTCGATCAGGCGGGGAATCTGCTCAAGGCTAAAAGGCGGGTGCCAGTGATAGCCCACGGCCTCTGGACAAGGGATCAACCGCAGACCCATATTTTTGAGCCGCACCCCCAATTCCAGATCCTCCCAACCATACTGGCGAAAAGCTAGGTCGAACAGCCCCGCTGCCACCAGATACTCCTTGGCGATCGCCACATTCCCGGTGGCAAAAAAAGCCTGCGACCGATCCGTGACCTTGAAGGGCTCGGCTAGGGGATCCTCAAAATTGCACGTATTGATCACCCGCCCATAGGTGAAAACCCGTTCCTGCCCGGCTAGGGCCCGCCCGTGGCAAGAGAGAAACGTCCGCGTTACTACCAGATCGCTATCTATGAATACAATCACTTCCCCCGCCGCGGCCATGACCCCCAAATTGCGGGCTGCTGCCGCGCCCCCATGCTCCTGCTCCAAGAGTCGGACATGGGGGAACTCCGACCGATGCGATCGCAAAAACGCCACCGTTTCATCCGTAGAGCCGTCATCCACCACCACCACCTCATAGGGCGTCGTGAAGTCCTGATCCTCCAGCGCCCGCAGACATTTCTGCAAAATGGGCAGCCGATTATAGGTGGGAATGACCACAGACCACATCACAGATTCTCCTTAGGAACGGGACTGCCACAGGGTCAAGCCACCCACATACCCATAGCTGATGGCGTAAAGCACCATAAAAGGTAGAGTAACGTAAAACCCCTTGACCAAGCAAAGGGCGATCGCCCCACAACTGTAGGCACAGAGGAGCAACTCCACGATCGCCCCGCCATCGAGGGGAATGCGATATTGCTTATGCTGCCAGCGATCGCCCCGATGGCGAATGGCAAACTTGGGCGTGCGGCGAAAATTAGCTCCCGTCCCCAATAACCCCGCCAGCACTGCCTTAGTGTTACTCCAAGAAATGCCCATGCCCAGCAGCACCAATAAAAATACTAACGGAGCCCGGGAGCGCCATGTTTTCGGATAGAGATCCCGCTGGCCTGTCAAATATAGCAGCGGCGGCCCAAAGGTTGCCGGTAGCATCAACCACCCCCAGAGGTACTCCACCAAAGAAACCCCGGCCCCATAGGGCTTGGCAAAGATCATCAGCGGTACTGAAGTTAGCACCAAAACCAGCATCAGGGGATGCAGCGCATAACTGGTCAAGTGCACCGTCGCTTGCCATTTGCCCATCCATGGCAACGAGCTGCCCCATACAGCCCCTAGGAGCTTTTTCGCACACTGCATGCCGCCCTTAGCCCAGCGAAACTGTTGCAACTTAAAGGCGGCGATCGCCACTGGCAATTCCGCAGGAGCAGTCACCGAGGGATCAAACACAATCTGCCAGCCCCGTAACTGGGCTCGATAACTTAGATCAATATCTTCCGCCAGCGTATCTGCATGCCAGCCACCACTATCCTCAATCGCTGGCTTATACCAAATTCCCGCCGTGCCATTAAAATTCAATAAATAGCCATTCTGGAACCGTGACTGTTGCTCTACTACGAAATGCCCGTCCAAGTTCACGGACTGCAACTGGGTTAGTAGCGAGTACTCTGCATTCAAATGGGCCCAGCGAGTCTGCACCACCGCAATTCGCCCCTGGGGGTGGCTCAAGAAATGCCCCATGGCTTGCTTTAACCAATCGGTTCCCGGCACAAAATCGGCATCAAAAATAGCAATGTAATTTCCTTGCACCGAGGGCATAGCTGCCTGGAGTGCCCCCGCCTTAAACCCTGCCCGATGTTCCCGATGAAGGTATTCAACCCAATAGCCCCGCATCTCATACTCTGACACCACCTGTTGCAAAATTTCTTGGGTCTCGTCGGTGGAATCATCCAACACCTGAACCTGCAAGCGATCGCGGGGGTAATCCAAGGCGCAGACCGCCTCCACCAGTCGCCGCGCCACATAAAGCTCATTAAAAATAGGTAATTGCACCGTTACCACTGGCAAATCCTGGGGTTCCACCGCCCCCGCAAAAACCCTAAGTAAATCCTTTTGGGCATAGGGTATCCCAAGGGGGAGGCGCGATCGTTGGGCATGGCGCGTCGCAGTCAGCCAAAACGCATTGATCCCATAGAGCAAAAAGCACAAAGCAGCGATGCTGTTAAGTACGGCTAGAACTGCGACAAGTATCAGAATATAGTTAACTCCTTCCACCACTGAGAGCTAAGCCCATATTGTATCGTTTCTGACGATCATGATCCCCAAAGCTGCCAAACCGCGACAAGAATATACTAGAGATCAGTTCATCCCTATCCTATTAGAAATCAAGCCTATGCCCTACCCCATACCCGATCACGCCTTGCAGATGGCCGAAACTGCTGCCAATACAGCCGATGATCGTAAGGGACAAAAAATTACCGTTCTTGCCGTAGGAGAAGTCTCCGTTCTCGCCGACTACTTTGTGATTGTCTCTGCCCAGTCCCGCACCCAATCACGGGCGATCGCTGAAGCCATTCGCGCCAAAATCGCTGAAACCCATCATCGCCATCCCCAACATCTCTCCGGCGAGGGTGAAGCCAACTGGATCGTTCTTGACTATGGCGAAGTCATGGTACACATCATGCTCCCTAAGGAGCGAGATTACTACGACCTCGAAGCCTTTTGGGGCCACGCACCGCGCCTCAACCTCGCCTCCCAGATCCCTACCTAAAACTTATTGACAAGCGTCAATCTGCTGCGTATCTTATATAAAGTCTCTAAAATGCCCCTATCGTCTAGAGGCCTAGGACACATCCCTTTCACGGATGCGACACGGGTTCGAATCCCGTTAGGGGTATTATCCATAGAGTATTATTACTCACAGGGTATAGATGTTAGAACACAATCTAGTGAAACAATCACTGGAATTGTTCAATGGAGTTATTTCTCACTTTCTCATTAGAAAAGTGTCCATTCAAGCGATATTTTGTCAATTAACCCTTCGCAAGCTCACGCCAATGTCATGGGCTAGCATTTCGTTAGTCAGCAATTTGAGACACAACTTGAATCCGGCAAAAGAATGCCATTCAAGGGCTCAGCATAACCTTGACGTTAAATAACTTTTCATTAAGCAACCCTTCTGCCTCGATTTGATCTTGATCCTGATTTGCCTATGCTGTTGGATTAAGCCAATGTCGAGGCATTCAAACTTCGAGATATTCAAATAAAGAGAACTAACTTAGCTCGAACTTTGGGTATTAGGAGCAACAGCCCAATCACTTCATCCATTATTGCTGCGCCAATGAACGTTCGAGTGCTCCTGATCGGTACAGTGAGCATACATTTGTCCAATGACCTCAGTAGCCAAGCCCGATCTGACTATTTTCTGATCATGGGCATCGAACCCAATCGGACTCCGCGATCGCCATTAAAACCACCAGGAAAACCCACCAATTCCCTGACTTCGGGCTAACCACGAGTGCAACCATTACCTAGTACATCCATTCAGTCACTATATAATTTTATAGATGGCTTCGATTGAGTTGCCGATCAGCATATCATTTCAGTACACACATTGCATCAAAGCCGGCAACACTCAGTTAGTTAGTCAGCGATTTCAACGTTAAATTGTCTTCTCAACATCAAAACAGTCATGAATTCACTCAACATAGCTAATACTGCTTCCAGAGGCAAAATTAGCGAACTAGAGATTTCCGTATCTCCGAACACAAATCCACTCCAAGAGAAACTTTATGATTCCTAAGCCAACAATTAGCATTCATTTCATCGGATTATGAACAACCACTATCCAGTGATCGTTATTGGAGGCGGGCAGGCAGGGCTTTCCATGAGCTATTTCTTAAAGGATCGCGGGATTGATCACATAATTTTCGAGAAAAATCAGATTGGCTATGCTTGGCGAGAAAAGCGTTGGGACAGCTTTTGCTTAGTCACACCCAACTGGCAATGTCAACTTCCAGGTTTTCCCTACCAGGGCGACGACCCCCATGGGTTCATGTTAAAAGATCAAATAATTCAGTACATTGAGCGCTTTGCAGCCTCATTTAATCCTCCCATCAAGGAAGGTGTAGAGGTATTGCGACTCCGGAAAAATCAGATCCAGAATCAATTTGAAGTTCAAACATCCATTGGCCCGTTCACCGCCGAACAGGTTGTGGTTGCTACAGGAAGCTATCACCGTCCCAAAATTCCTCGTATGGGTGAACAGCTACCCATCGACATCACGCAAATCCATGCTTCAGAGTACAAAAATCCCCATGCCCTACCCGACGGATCCATCCTGGTTGTTGGCACTGGGCAATCAGGATGTCAAATTGCTGAGGATCTCCATCTGGCGAATCGCAAAGTACATTTATGTGTCGGCAGTGCCCCGCGATCTCCCCGTCGGTACAGAGGTAAGGATGTAGTGGACTGGTTGAATCAAATGGGCTACTACGACAGGCCGATTGATGAACATGCCCAGAAAGACAAAGTGCGGACTAAGGCCAACCATTACCTGACTGGGCGTGATGGGGGAAGGGAGATTGACCTTCGTCAATTCGCACTAGAAGGTATGCAATTCCATGGGCGACTGAAGAATATTATGGGCACACAACTACAGTTCAATAGCGATCTTAAAGAAAATCTAGATCAAGCTGATAACGTTTCAGAAAGTATTAAGCGCACAATTGATGGATTTATTGAGAGCAATCAAATCATTGCTCCTACCGAGCCTCCCTATCATCCCGTATGGGAACCTAACAACGAGCAACTAACGATTGATGTTATGCAGGCAAATATCAAAACAGTAATCTGGTCGACCGGCTATCACTCGGACTTCAGCTGGATAGAAGTTCCAGTATTTGATGGCAGAGGCTATCCCGGTCATGAGCGCGGGGTGACCTCCATTTGGGGGCTATATTTCCTTGGTCTGCCTTGGCTTTACACATGGGGTTCTGGACGCTTTTCCGGAATTGCTCGCGACGCATCATACTTGGTAGATTATTTGGCAGCCCGTAATCGAGCAACAACAAATCATGACTGGAGCGTGGTGAATGAGTTTTTACTCGGTTCATAACTTCCGTTTCCTATCGGTTAATCAGGTTAATAGAAGACAACTAGATTAAATGCAGCACTAACCGTTGCCCTTGTTCCTTGACTGAACTTCGGACTTCTGTAATCAGAGATACAAATTGGTCACACTCAACCTCGTAAGGTTGTTCCGTGTCCACGAAAATGAAAAAAAGAGAGATTGTATGCCTCAAGTGACAGCCCCATCTCACCAAGCTGGCGACTTTTTTGTTGATTACGAAGAAAAGGTCTTCCCTGATGTCAAAGCAGATCCGGGTGAAAAAGCATTGGTAACGTTTCACACGGTTGCCTTTGAAGGTTCAATTGGATTTGTTAATTTACTCCAAGCGACGCGGCTACTTCGTAAGGGTTTTGAGACATCAGTGCTACTCTATGGCCCCGGAGTTACCCTCGGTGTACAGCGTGGTTTTCCTAAGCTAGGAGACGCCGCATTTCCTGGGCACCAAAACTTTAATGATCAATTGAGTAAGTTTATGACTGAGGGCGGTAAGGTTTTTGCTTGTCGCTTCGCCCTTCAAGCCCTCTATGGACATGGTGAGCCCTCTTTGATTCCTGGCATCCGTCCCATTAATCCCCTTGATGTGCTCGATTTAATTCTGCTACACCGCAAGGATAATGCTTTGATTCTAGATACCTGGACTGTTTAGTAGTTCATAATTTCTAGGACTTATGAATTACTCACGAATTGTACGTGCAGCGGCAGTTCAAATCAGCCCCGTACTATTTAGTGGCGACGGCACCACAGAAAAGGTGCTGCAGTCCATCGCTCAGGCCGCTAAGGAAGGAGTGCAGCTGATTGTTTTCCCAGAAACATTCATACCCTACTACCCCTATTTTTCTTTTGTACTGCCTCCAGTTCTGATGGGTAAAGAGCACATGCGGCTGTATGAGGAAGCGGTGGCCATTCCGGGCCCGGTCACGGACGTCATTAGTCGGGCAGCCCGCTCTTACAACATGGTGATTGTGGTGGGAGTCAATGAACGAGATCATGGCTCCCTTTACAACACCCAGTTGGTATTTGATGCCGATGGATCATTGCTACTTAAGCGGCGAAAAATCACACCTACTTACCATGAGCGGATGGTTTGGGGACAGGGTGATGGCTCAGGGCTGCGAGTCGTGGATTCAGCAGTAGGACGCATTGGAGCCCTAGCCTGTTGGGAGCATTACAACCCCCTAGCTCGGTTTACGCTTATGACCCAGCACGAGCAAATACATTGCGCCCAGTTCCCAGGGTCTTTGGTGGGTCAGGTTTTTACCGACCAAATCGAAGTGACAATTCGTCACCATGCGTTAGAGTCAGGTTGTTTTGTGGTCAACTCAACTGCTTGGCTATCACCAGAGCAGATCGAGCAAGTTACCCAGGATGAGACCCTGAAACGGGTGTTATCTGGTGGCTCCAATACGGCCATTATTGGCCCCGAAGGAAATCATCTCTGCACTTCGATTACAGACGGCGAGGGAATGGCGATCGCCGACCTTGACTTTTCCCTCATTACTAAACGGAAGCGCATGATGGATTCCGTGGGTCATTATTCTCGCCCCGATGTCTTGCAGCTTCAAGCCAATCTGGTTCCCCAAAACCTGATATTAGAACCTGTCAATCCTCAAATATCAAAGGTAGGTTCGGCTGATCTGCAACAGGACATTAGTTCACCTGCTTTAACTGGAAATGAGTGCCTATGAAACCTCCATTACCCCCCTTCACCTTGGAAACTGCAATAGTTAAGGTGAAGGCTGCCGAAGATGCTTGGAATACCCGTGACCCAGAGCGCGTCGCTTTAGCCTATACCGAAAATTCAGAGTGGCGAAACAGGGCAGAGTTTCTGTGCGGACGTACTCAAATTGTGGAATTCCTTAAACGTAAATGGTCTAAGGAACTAGACTATCGCTTGAGGAAGGAACTGTGGTGTTTTATGGAGCACCGCATTGCCGTACGGTTCGAGTACGAGTGGCACGATGACTCTGGCTTCTGGTATCGGTCTTACGGTAATGAGAACTGGGAATTTGCTGAGGATGGACTCATGATGCGGCGTTTTGCCAGCATTAATGATCTGCCTATCAAACCATCGGAACGGAAGTTTCATTGGGAACGCCAAACCACATGAATAAACAGCAACTGATCACTCAATTGCAGACCTATGGTCTTCAGTGGCTAGAGCCCGAGCTAGAAGTTGTAGGGCGTAGGGGGGGAGCAGGGCCCTCTGACCATAGAGCAATCACTGTAGACGACACAACAATAATGGTACCGACCTTTAACAATTCGGCTGCCCAATCACCCTACACGGCTACTCCAGAGTCGAGCACTGGCTGCGCAACACTTCGATTTCATGATCGGGTGATAGCATCAATTTCCATTCCCAAGAGACCAAGATTCTACGACCTTGCCACAGCAGATGGCACTCCTTACTGGAAAATCGCTTTACTCCATAGTCGAGATGTACTCGCTACAACGGTGCTGCAAACCTGTATACGTTACAACGACGCTACAACGTCCTGCCAATTTTGTGCCATTGGACAATCTTTGGAAGCTGGTCGTACCATCTCCCGCAAAACTCCGGCTCAACTTGCGGAAGTAGCCGAGGCGGCTGTCCGATTGGATGGGGTTAGTCAAATGGTCATGACTACAGGAACGCCAAACAGCAGTGACCGAGGGGCGGCCTACCTCACTGAATGTGCTAGAGCGGTCAAAGCCAGGGTAAATTTGCCCACACAGGTTCAATGCGAACCCCCCGATGACTTTATCTGGTTTGAGCGGATGAGGGCAGCAGGAATCGAAAACTTGGGAATGCACATAGAGACTGTCGATTCGGAGGTCAGGAACAGAGTAATGCCGGGGAAATCCTCTGTCCCACTCAGTTACTACTTGATGCATTTCAGGCGTCAGTGAAAGTTTTTGGGTGGGGGCAGGTCAGTACCTATATCTTGGCGGGATTGGGCGACACCCTCGAAACACTTACAGAAGTGTGCGATCGCCTGATTCATATGGGAGTGTATCCTTTTGTAGTTCCCTTCGTTCCCATCAGTGGCACACCACTAGCCTATCATCCTGCTCCTAGCAGTGAATTCATGCAGTCCATTTATGAAAGGGTAGGAGCTATGCTTAAACAATCTGGGTTGCACTCTGCCAACATGAAAGCTGGATGTGCTAAGTGTGGAGCCTGCTCTGCTCTATCAAATTTTGAAGTTTCCTAGAAGTTCCATACGCCTCTAAGATCATGAGTCCCTATCAATTCAAGCTCGCTACCTCACCTGAAGAAATGGCGGCTTACTTTGAGTTGCGCAAAATCATTTTTGTCCAGGAACAACAACTTTTTCAGGGAAGCGATGTGGACGCAATTGATGAAATGGCTTACCCCATAATTGCCATTCATACAAGAAGTTCTAATGAGTCCAGCTCTGGCAGTTCCAACGGCGAGATTGTTGGCGTAGTTCGCATCTATGAAACACAACCAGGCACCTGGTACGGCGGGCGACTAGGAACCCATCCTGATCACCGCAAAGGTTGGAGCATTGGCAAAGGACTGATCTATAGAGCTGTAACGACTGCCAATAGCTGGGGCTGTACACAGTTCCTAGCGACTGTCCAGTTGCAAAACATCCGATTTTTCCAACGGCTGCACTGGCATTCTCTAGGGGAACTCATCATTTGTCATCAACCCCATCATTTAATGAAAGCCGACCTAAACTTCTATCCCCCCACATCCGAAATCCGACCAATACTCCCCTTGCAAAATAGAGGAGTTTCCTAGTGTTGACATCTTTAGTGGCCCATTTGCATGAGTCAATTGGAATTTCCCATAAACAGGACATCCAAATGGCTGCGAGCAGCCTGAAGCAAAATATGTCACGGACAAAAGACAATGTTCAAATAGGAGATGATTGTGCCGCAATCCCCGATACTGATGGCTACCTTTTACTAGCCTGTGAAGGGATGATGCCATTTTTTGTAGCGCATGACCCTTGGTTCGCAGGCTGGTCAGCGATCATGGTAAATGTCAATGATATTTACGCCATGGGGGGACGTCCCATCGGTGTCGTCGATGCCCTTTGGAGCCAATCAATCGAACATTCGGAATTATTGTGGGCAGGGATGCAAGCCGCGTCCTTGTCCTTTAATGTACCCATCATCGGCGGTCATACCAATTGTCATAGCCCATACAATGCCCTATGCGTTTCAATTTTAGGACGCGCTCGACGACTGATTACCAGTTTCGATGCCCAACCAGGTCAGCAATTACTCATGGTGGTTGATTTTGATGGCAAGATGCATCCCAAATTTCCATTCTGGAACGCTGCAACGGAAACGCCATCAGCACAGTTGCAGAGAAATTTATCCCTCCTACCCCATATTGCCGAGACCAATCTTTGCCATGCAGGGAAAGATATCAGCATGGGGGGGATAATTGGAACAGCTCTGATGTTGCTAGAAACCTCCGGAAAAGGCGCAACCCTAAATATTGATGCTATTCCATGCCCAAAGGGGGTACCGTTAGCTACGTGGCTCACAACTTTTCCTAGCTTCGGATTTTTGCTTAGCGTTGCTCCAAGTCAAGTTCCGATAGTTCAAGATCTGTTTCACAATCATCAAATAATCTGTGAAGTTATTGGTGAGGTCAACTCTAGCTTAGAGCTAGTATTACAGTTCCAACAAGAATCTATTAGTTTCTGGAACTTAAATGAACGTCCACTAACTGGATTCAAGAACTTTAGCTTAGAGTAATAGGTTAGTCGCGTGCGAATTGCCTTACTCACCTATTCTACCAAGCCTAGGGGCAGTGTTATTCATAGCCTTGAATTGGCAAATGCTTTCCACCAGATCGGGCATCAAGTCTGTATCTATGCTCTAGATAAAGATGGGCTTGGCTTCGACCGACCGATCCCCTGCACTTACCAGCCTATTCCTGCTAAGGCTGCTTCTCAGGAAATCGATCAATTAATTCGACAACGTATCAATGAGTTTGTCACTTTCCTAGAAGGGCACCTACGAAAGGATTGTCACACAATTTTCCATGCCCAAGACTGCATTAGTGCCAATGCTTTGGCTGTATTGCGTCAAAGAGGTCTGATCCCCCATTTTGTTCGCACGGTTCATCACATTGAAGATTACCAGAGTACCTATCTTCTGCAATGTCAGGAACAATCAATTCGTCAACCTGATCTTTGTCTGTGCGTCAGCAGCTATTGGCAGCAACAGCTAATCCAGCAGTACCAAGTTAGTGCGCTTAGGGTGATCAATGGGGTTGATCTTGGTCGGTTTAGCTTCCAAGATGCTCCTCAAGATCTATCTCTTAAACGGCGACTAAACATTTCAGGATCTCCCGTGTTTTTAACGGTCGGCGGTATTGAACCTCGAAAAAACACTTTGCAGTTAGTCAAAGCCTTTGCTCAGGTGCGTCAACTTTTGCCGCAAGCCCAGTTAATCATTGCAGGTGGTGCCACATTATTCGACTATCGGGAGTATCGTGAGGAATTCTTGCAAATGGTTAACGCACTGGATTTAGAGTCAGCGATTCTGCTTCCGGGAGTGATTTCAGACCAAGATCTTCCCAGTTTGTATCGATGTGCTGATGCTTTTGTCTTTCCATCTCTTAAGGAGGGCTGGGGTTTAGTAGTACTTGAGGCGATCGCTAGTGGGTTACCGACGGTTGTTTCCCATCGGGCGCCTTTTACTGAGTTTCTGTCACCTGAGCAAACAATATTTATCCCCCCAGAAGACTCTAGCGCCATTGCCCTAGCCATGCATCAAAGTGTTCAGCCTAAACTTGCTCAATCATTGTTTCATAACAGTCGTTCAATTCTTCAGTTCTATTCCTGGACGGCGTCCGCTATAATGCATTTAAATCACTATCAAGCATTACTTCATGCCAGAAATTCACTTTCAGATCCAATGGCCTGATGGAACTTGGGAGACTTGCTACTCTCCTTCTTTAGTTGTTAAGGATTATTTTACAGCGTCCCATTCCTACCCGTTGAATGATTTTGTGTCGCGATCGCGGATAGCCTTAATGATTGCCAGTGAGCGAGTTCAAGCTAAATATGGGGTTCCCTGTGGACTAGCTTTAAATCAGTTGGAGCGAATTGAACGCCAAGCACTTAATTATCAAGGAAAAACAGATCCTCCGCCAGAGGTCACAGTTCTTCAGTTCATTGAGTGAACATTACGGTCTTCATTATTCCTTAAATATTCAAGGAGCTTTTCGTCAATAAATGACTGCGCCAGGATATTTAATCGGAACCAGCTCAATGCCTTATTTTTTAGACTTCGCCATGATCGAATAGATCAATAAAAGGTGCGGCTAACCCATGCTTCGGCAACAGCGGGCGGATAAACATTAATCCAGACTATACCTATTGTTTTTAATAGCATCTTCCATCTAATTTCTTTCATAGAAAAGCCGATAATCAGGGTGCGGCGAGAGTTTTTTGCCAATGGAGAGAGGTTTCGGTTCTAAAAAAGCTGACATATAGCTATTTCAGATTTATTTGAGACAATCTCGCCCTCACCCCCAGCCCCTCTCCCTTCATGGGAGAGGGGAATAATAGAACTCAAGACAACTATGATTGCCTCGCTCTTAATTAAATTGACCATAACCTTAAAAGAGCAGCTAGTGCTGTAGTCCCTCTGCAGCCATGTTAAGCAGGGCATGTCATGGCTCAAACCGAATCAATTTCACAATCGTTAGTGCAAACTCCCAAAAATCTTGTTCTTAATTAGCAGAAAAAATTGATAGAAAGTTTAGCGCTGACACAAAAGGGGGGCTGCATCATAAAGGGCTTCGTTGTGTTTTGCTGAACGGAATAGGTCTACCACCGGGAGAGGATAATCTACTCCTAGGTTAACTCCGAAACGCTTTTGTTCTACTGGCAAAAGTTCCCAAGGGCGGTGAATTTTACTAGCCGGAACATCCGCTAGTTCTGGCAGCCAATGGCGCACGTAATCTCCTTTAGGGTCATAGTCCTGGGACTGTTTAAGTATGTTAAAAAAGCGAAATCCTCGAGCATCGTTACCTACCCCTGCAGTGTAGTTCCAGTTACCATAGTTACTGCAAACATCATAATCAATTAGGAGGGATTCAAACCATTCTGCACCCATTAGCCAACTAATACCTAGGTTTTTGGTTAGAAAACTGGCTACATTTTGCCGACCGCGATTAGACATGTAACCAGTTGCTGCCAATTCCCGCATATTGGCATCTACTAGGGGAAAGCCCGTGTGACCAGTTCGCCACAGTTCAAATCGCTCCCAATCCTCTTGCCAGGGCACTAACAACCCCCGAAGTCCGCTCGGACAAAAAAGGCGATCGCCATGTTTGGCAGCAATGAAGCGAAAGTAATCACGCCAAAGTAATTCAAAAATCAACCAGTAGGTGGAATCATTGGCAACCCGTTCTGACTCATATTGCTTAACCTCGGTGCAAATCCACCGTGGGCTAAGACAGCCATGGGCTAGCCATGGTGAAAATTTAGAGGAATCATCAAATACCAACATTCCATTGCGCGTTTCTTTATATACCCGTAAATAGTCGCGTTCCCAGAAATATTCCTTGACCCGTGCTTTTCCTGCGGTTTCACCGCCCATAAAACGACTGACTGCCGATGGATATTCGGGACAGATTCCGCGCTCAATTACTTCTGGAATCGGGGGGAGTGCCCTCGGAGTAGGCAGGGGGTCGGCGGGGGCGCTGTGTTTTTCTGATTGTTTACGAAAGTTGGTGAATACTTCAGGCAAGTTCGCGATCGCAAAGGGAAGATCCTGAGGATCGTAGAGCGTGTGTCCCCAAAATGACTGACAGTGACAGCCTAGATCTTTTAGGGTTTTTTGCAGCGATCGCGCCACTGCTTTCTCTTCTGTGGTTACTTCTTGATGATAAAAAACAGCCTCAATCTGCCATGCTTTGACCAGTTCAGGAATGATCAACTCTGGCTCGCCGAGGCGAATGAGCAGATCGCTTCCGCGCGATCGCAGGTTTTCCCGCAAGTTCATCACACTTTCAGTTAAAAATTGCGTACGGAAGTCCGCCGTCTTCGGAAAGCCAAATGATGTTTTTTGCCAGTGGCGGGGATCAAAGCAATAGACCGGAAGCACCACCTTCCCCTGCTGCACGGCGGATGTGAGGGGCGCATGATCGTGGAGGCGGAGGTCATTGCGAAACCATACCAAAGTGTTCATCGAGCCGCACCGCCACCTGAGTCAATTACCCCACCATTCTACGAAATCATCCAAGCCCCGATCGCCTAGGGCAGGATTTCGGCCAGGGTAGTGCCCTCCACCTGCTCGGTCGGTAGCTCGGGGGGGTACCCCAGGCTACGGGCTAGCCGCGCAGTCACCGCAGCCGTGTCATCCTTGGCTAACCGTCCATGGCAAGCAAACCAATAGATTAAATGGGAGTCCCAATTGTAGCCACTCCATCCCCCACTGGGACTGAGGCGATGGGCTATGAACTGCTTTGGCACCCCAGAAACCCCCGAAAAAATATAGGTTGGCCTTTTGGGGGAGCAGAACACCAAGGACTCTTTAACCTGGGTAGGGCGTTTTGGTATCTGGGCAGTTTCCGGCCAGGATCGGATCTGTTGTCGCACGGAATAAAGCAACCCATCGGCGATCGCCGTAGCAATTGCTGCCCTAGGTGAGTAACCCGGTAGCAGGTACCCATGCGGCATTTCTCGATAATTGTCGTTGCTTGGCTGGGGAAGGGGAGAAGGGCTACACCGAGAATTAATAGGATCTGCTTGGTTCTTAGCATCGGATCATTCCATGAATAACGCAGGCTAAAGCTTAAATTCCCTCAATCAGGTTACTTTTTGCCGAAGCCAAACAGTCCGCCACCTTTTTTGGGCGGTGGGGCAGCAAGAGCAGCCTCCACTTGCTTGAGGTACTTTAGGGCATTAGGCTCCCGGGGGTTCAGGCGTTGGGCTTTTTGAAAGCTGGCTTTAGCCATGACATTGTTGTTCTGATTCATGTACACCACGCCCAGTAATCCATGGATTGTGGCTTGTTCGGGTTCAAGTTTTTCGGCGTTGCGCAGTTCCTTGAGGGCATCGGCCCATTGCTTTTTGTTGACATAGAGCTGGGCTAGTTGCACCAAGCGGGTAGTAGGGGATTGAAGCACCGTCACATCATCGTCGGACTTGGCGGACTTAGCTGGGGTGGCACCCGTCTGGGCGATCGTGGTCTGCCCAATGGAATCATGTTCTTTAGCGGCTGGCGTGGCAGCACGACTGTTGATGGCGCTAAGGTCGTTCTGGGTGAGTAGAAAGATGAGGTTGAGCTCACTCAATTCCTCAGTGGCCGGCAAAATGGAATCTAGGGATTGATACTGCTCGGCGGCAGCCTGATCGATAAATTTGTGGTAATTGAATTCGTGGGGGATGCGCTGCAATTGTTGGGCGCGGGGGGAGATCACATCGGGGACAAGATTTTTTTGGCGTTGCAACTTGGCGAATAGGCGGAGGCTGGCGAGGTATTCGGCGCGATTGCGATCATTGCTAAGCAGTTGATAGGCAGGGTTGATCATCTTGGCCAGATATTGGGTGCCCAGATCGCGTTCAGCGGGAGTACGTCCAAAGATGTCGGGGTGAAGCACCTTGGCCAGCTGCAGAAACTTTCGCCGTACCAAATCACCACTGGCGGTAATCGGAATCCCCAGAATAGCGTAGTGATCGGTGAGTTTATGCTGGGCAAGGCCCCGTAATAATTTGGTGTTTAATTTGGGTGCGCCTTTAGCCGCGTCTGATTCTGCCATAGGTTCCACCTTTTCAGGATTTGTTCTAGTCTACCCTCTCGACGCATGTCTAATATCGCTTGGTTGACAGCTTTTAGGAGCGTGGCATCCTCTTGATTGACAACTACGACGAGGGCGATGGGTAGTAAGGGCTGACCGGTGATGGCAAAGGTGCGATCGCGGGCGTACCACGTGGCAATGGGTTCGTCGAGCATCAGGGCATCGAGTTGACGATTGCGCAGTTGGGCCAACATCCGGTCAAGGTCGCGGGAGGCAAAGAGGCGAATGGCATTGCCACGATTTTTGTTAAAGGTCTCTAAGACAGCGGCACCACCGGAGGTTTCAATGACACCGACCCGCTTGCCGATCAGGTCACGCAGCGTGTTGATGGGGCTTTCGCCCCGACGGACGAGGAGACGCTGGGAGGTGCGGTAGTAGGGTTGGCTAGAGCTAAAGTTGGCGTCGAGGCTGCCTTCTTCCCGGAGGTTCAAGATGATGTCAACCTGGCGCGATCGCAGGCTATTGGGCTGACTGGCCCAGGGGATAGGGGTGGGGCGGGCTTCGACTTTAAGGCGGGTGGCAAGTTCACGGGCCAGTTCCCACTCAAAGCCATCGTAGCGTTTCGTCTCGGGGTTCCAGAAGACATAGGGGGCACCGATTTCGGCATCGATCGCCACACGCAGACTTCCCCGCCGGGTGACATTGGCCAAGCTGGTGTCGGCGGGGTTGGCCCGCAGGGTTAGGGGGCTGAAGGACAGAGTGCTCAGGAGTCCGAGGCTAAAGAAAAAGAGTTTGGCTGTCATAGTTGGTGGGCGTCAATTTGGATGAGGGATTCCCAGCCACCCTTAGGATCATAGGTGCAGATCAGGCGGCGGTGGTGCTGGGTGGTGATCTGCCAGCCTGCGGCGATCGCAAAGGGCTGGCGGTGGGGGATGGGGTGAGGGTAGGTAAGGCTAGCTCCGCGGGGCAGGGCAAGGGTGGG
>JAAUUH010000119.1 GCA_012031145.1 Oscillatoriales cyanobacterium SM2_2_1
CTACGGATGTGTGACTACTGGAGAAGATTGGCAGTTCATGAAGCTGGAAGATCGAGTTGTTCATATAGACTGCGATCGCTACTACATCAATCAAGTGGAAAAGATTGTCGGCTGTTTGCGGGCGATCATAGAAGAAGCTCTGGCCAACTAGAAAGGAATGAACACTATGAGCACCATGAATCTTGTTTATCTGTATCTACTCTCGCCGCTGCACACGGGCGGCACTACCCAAGAAGGGAATTTACTGGGCATTGCCCGGGAATCCCACACCAACTTGCCCTACATTCCTTCCAGTACGATTCGCGGACGGCTGCGGGCATTTGCTTCTGGCGATAAAAATGGCAGTAATAAATCCGAGCGATTCGTTTTGTTTGGCAATGAAATTGCTGACGGCGAGCAACTAGAACAAGGTGCTATTTGGATTGGTGACGGCTCCATTCTCTGGATTCCCGTACCTTCCCTCAGCCATGGCGTGGTATGGGTCAGCAGTCCGATGCTGCTGCGGCGTTGGGCGCGGTTATCCGGCTCTACAACCACAATTCCACAAGAACATTCCACTAACATTCCTGGACAGGGCAAGGTGTACCTCAAAGACGCTATTCTTACCCTGGGCACCAATCCTGGAGAGCTGACATACTGGGATGATTGGAAAGACTGTGTTTCTAGCCATCCCGAGGCATCAGGTATGGATCGCGTGCTGGTTTTGCCAGACAAGCATTGCGCTACCATCGTGCAGATGAGCCTGTGGCGGCAGGTGAAAATCAAGCTGGACGAACACAAGACCGTAGATGAAGGCTTTCGTTATGAAGAAGCCATCCCTCCCGACACCCTGATGTATTTCCCGTGGGGCATCACCGCTCAGGCTAATGGCACGGCTGCCACAGCAAGTCAAACGTTTTCCGAGCTCCTGCAACGCTCTGACACCCTCCAGATTGGCGGTCAAGAGAGCCTAGGGCGAGGTTTTGTAACTCTGTTCTCAGGGAATAATTGAGGGAGTAAATCATGACAGTTGCTTTTGAGAAGGATCAAACCTTGCTTTACCGCCAATGGCATCCTGCAACTTGGCAGGATTACGAAAAACTGCGTGATGACCCATCTCCAGATCGAGTGCAGTTGTTCTTTTTCGAGAACCTACTATTGGCAGAAAACATGGGAGGGGAAAGTCTATTGCATTCTGAAGCGCGTGAGCTTCTGAGCTTAATTTTAGGATTGTGGCTGATACGGCATCCCGAAATCAATTCTAAAATCCTGGGGCGCTGCTTGATGGAAAAGGTTGGCAAGCAAGCCGTCGCCCCGGATATTGCTTTGTACTTGGGAGACAATTTACCCAGATATAGAGAAGGAGAATCAAGAAGAATCACTCTGGATCGCGATCGAGTGTCCGATTTGGTTGTCGAGGTTGTCGATACTACCCTAGCTTCGGATTTGGATGAAAAGAAGCATCTCTATGCAGAGCTGAACGTACCAGAGTATTGGGTGATTGAAGCCAAAGGCGCTCAGGCATTCATATTCTTTTTGCAAGAGAGGAGGTATTTTAGGTCGGAAAAGTCAAATCTCCTACGGAATTTTACAGATTCGCTTTTATCTCAAGCGATAGAGCAGATGAAAGCCGAATCCAACATTTCAGCCGTCCTGTGGCTCAACGAGCAACTGTCCCTATCTTTGGAGGAATCCTGATGTCCAAGAATGACAAAAAACAAAACCAGCCGAATCACCATGCTCAACGGATTGGAGTAAATCCACCGCCAGCTCCTGCAATTCAATCCAATCTATCTCCTGTTGCCCAACAGCCTCAAATCAAAACCGAAATCACGATATTTGATCCGCGCGGCTTTGGGAAGCATGTATATGATGCGTTGACGAAAGTTCGTGGAAACCGTTCAAAGGACGACCCCATCACCAAAAAGCAAAAAAGTATGGCTAAAGAGCTTTACACCTATCTTTCCACTTGGGGTTTGATGCGCCTAAAGGCGGAGGAATTAATTCTCAAAGATGGTAGAGAAGAGCCCGTGAAAAAATTTTTTGAGTGTTTGGAAGAAATTTCTGGAAAATCAAATCTAAATTTGGAATCCCTGAAAAATCTGGATTTTGATGAATATCTAGGCTTAACAGGTCTTAGCTTGGAAATTGCCCGTGAATTTAGCTTTTGGGTGAGTGCAATTTACCATGATGTATCAGGAGAAGATTAGCCGTGCCTAGTATTTTGAATGTAGGAGAGAGCTACACCTTTCGCTCTTACTTTGATATGTCTCATGACATTGATAAAATACTGGCGGAATTTGGTTATGCTTTTCGTAGCGATCGCCTTGTTTTGCCACACACTTCTCGCGATATTTCTCCATTGTTGCAATTAAAACAAGAAATAGAAGCGAACTTGAAGCTAACGATTTTATCTAGCGAAATTAGTAGAAGAGAAGCGGTGATCGCCCCAATTTTATTTGCTGTGGCTAGGTTTTGCCATTGTCAAATCCGTCTTGAATATTCTCTCAATGTCAATGATTGGCTAAAAGGGAACTTAGATTATTTGCTAATATCTGATCAAACCTTTTTAGTTGTAGAGGCGAAAAAAGATGATCTTGCGAAAGGCTTTACCCAGTTAGCAACGGAATTAATTGCCATATCAGAAGCTGAGGGTAAAAATCTGTTGTATGGAGCCGTAACCATTGGCGATGCTTGGCGCTTTGGCGTACTTGATGCCACACAAAAACTAATCGTTCAGGATATTGGTTTAATTCCTATTCCAGATCGTCTAGAAGATCTGTTTCAAATTTTAGTTGGCATTTTGTTAGACAATCCTGAGGACGTTACGCTATGAGTGTCATGATTCCCCTTAAGTCGATCGCTTTGCGACAAGGCAGTGCGATCGCCCTTCACTCCTTGACTTGGCAAGAGTGCGAGAGGATTCTTGATGACCTAGACGAAGACCGACACACACGCATTGCCTATTGCTACGGTACTTTAGAGATTATGCCCCCCCTGTCCAGACACGAACGCCCCCACCGCATTACTGGAGATATTGTCAAAGCAATTTTGGGTTCCCAGGGCAAAGATTGGGAGGATTTTGGCTCCACCACGTTTTACTGCAAAGGGAGGGCCGGAATTGAGCCGGATACCTGTTTTTACATTGCCGCCAACCCCGATCGCGTGCGTTCTTGTCAAGGACGGATTGATGTGGAAATCTACCCACCGCCGGATTTGGTCATTGAGCCCGATTTAGTTATTGAGTCAGATGTAACGTCAAGAACTGTTGTTTCCGCCTACGTGGTGATCGCCGTGCCGGAAATTTGGATTTACTGCGATAACAATTTGCAGATATTTCTGCTTGAAAATGAGAAGTATATCGAGGCTGAAGATAGTTTAATGCTTCCAGATTTAGAACTTAAAACTCTAATTCCACAACTTGTGAGTCGGGCATTGGCGATTGGAACAAGTGCGATGTTAAGAGAGTTCCGTAAGTCTTTACAAACTTTAATTTAGGAGAATGAGCTATGACTAATAGTCGCCCTATTTTGAGACCAAATCGCCCACAACAACCAAACAATCCCCAAGGGGAGGGTAGAAATCAAGGTAATCAACCAAATAATCGCCAACAACAGGGCGGTGGTGGGCGGCATGACGGTGGAAATCGTCCTCCCTCTTGCTGGCTCGATCACCCATTGCACCCAAATGGAGAGCCAAAACATGATCCAACAGCGAGTTTTGTCGAGTACTTGCGCTGGATGCGTCAGCCCCAAGACAAAAAACTTGACCCATTGACCCAACTCCAAATCATGCAAATTGCGGAGGAGAAGGCAAGCTATCAAAAGCGACTGGAAGTATTAAGTGCTCGCACTAAACGCCTTGCGGGAAATGGCAACTGGTTTGAAGTAACCTGCCCGTGGCGGATTCGGGTGGGCGGGACTAAGGGACCCGAAAGTATGCTTTTGCCCACCTTTGATGCGCTGGGAATGCCCTATATTCCATCAAGTACACTGCGCGGCATCGCCCGCACCTATGCAATTCGCCATTTCATGGAACCCAAAGACATGGATTGGAAAGCAAGCGATCGCCATGTCGAGCAATGGTTTGGACACTTGGAAGGAAAAGGTGATAATCGATCTGGCAAGATCATCTTTTTCGATGCCTATCCCACACCAAGCAAAAACGGTGGCTTGGCGATGGATATGGCCAATAGCATTTGGCGCTGGGAAGGCGATACCCTTGGCGGCTACAGTCCCAATCCCAATGCGTTCTTTTCGCTCAAGGATGTTTCTTTTCTCATTGGCCTTCGTCCCGTTAAGCCTGAGTATAAGAGTGAAGTTGAGCAAGTGCGGAATTGGTTGATTGCAGGCTTGGCTCAAGGGGCAGGTTCTCAGATTAATTCAGGATATGGCTTTGCTAGGGAAAAAGAATCCACCAGTTTACCCACTGGATTCTTTGAATTGGGTTTTGAGGTCTATGGACAGTTGGTGCACAGTGTTAAGAAACTAAAATCAGATGAACCATTACGTAATGGAAAACCAAACTACGATCCAAAGCCTAGCAATGGAGATGAGCTTCGATCAGTTGCCATCAAAAATATGATGCGCTATTGGTTTCGTGTTTTTGCACTCGGAGTTTTGCCAAGCGATGCAGTCAAAACTACGGAAAAGAGAATATTTGGCGGAATTGACCCCAAAACTAGAGGCTGTCTTTCGGTTTATGTCTTTGAGGATATGAGCAGGTATCAACCTGCCCCTGAACTGAATCGAGATGGTAAAAACAAACCTCATGGTGAACAAAAAGGGAAAATGATTCTTGTTCGCTCTACCGAACCAGCGCCACCTGAGATTAAAGATCAGTCATCATTTGAAACCAACTTGAAAGTTCTTGCCAAGGAACTGGTTTGGCTATCTTTCCACCTTGGCGGTGTGGGACAGGGAGCAAGACGACCTCTTTATTCAAGAAATAATAGAAGGAATGGCAAACCACCTTGGTGGCGCGGCTCGACTCTCGTTCCGACATATTCCAACTCGTTTAAGAAGCCTCAAGACTTTGCCAAAGAGTTTCGGGAACACTTGAAAAGCTTCTATGCTGCACTGGATAACGTTGGCTTGGCTCCACGAAGTCCTCTTCGTGATCTTGGTCAACCGAGCGACAGCATTTGGACGGAAGCCGCTGATGCTCACTGCCAGATTTGGCTTGTGCCTGTTTCCTCAGTGGCATCCAGCAAACCAAATCCTACAGATCGCCCCCCAAAACCAGGGCAGTCACCTGCCAAGCGAATTATTGGTGGAGAAAAATCTCAATCTCTTCGAGTTTTGCATGACTTAGTTCACCCTTTGTTAGATGAATATCAGGCAAAGAAGAACAGCCAAGATCGCAAAGAAGAAGTAGAAGCTTATCAAGCACTTACAAAAGCAAAGAATCTCTGTGGACATACGGAAAAAGATAAGCCGTGGGGATCACAAGGAGAAGAGCGTGGAGCTATACCTTCGCCGATCTGGATTGCCGACCATGGAAACTACCAAGTGGTCACGATGTTTGGGGCAACGCAAAATCCGCGCAGGGAATTTGTTGAGGCATTGCAAGAAGGAGCTACTAAAATTTTTCCTTTAACTCCATAGGTGCAAATCATGACAATCCTAGAAAAAGACAAAACGTACCTATTTAGTCAGTTTTGCGAGTTTCTTCAGCCCCCAGAAGAAATTCTGGCGGAACTTGGCTACGGATTGCGTATTGACTACCTGACCCTTCCCACTCAAGAAGCTACATTCCCGCGAGTGGATGAACTACGTTCTTCCCTAGGAAAACGCATCCAGCTAACCCCTTTGACTACCGAGCAGGCACGTCGCGAAGCTTTGGTTTCGCCCATCCTTTTTGCCGTGGTTGAGCATCTCGACTTACGGCTGCTGATTGAATACCCTATTACGGGAAAGCGGAGCAAGGGAACCCTAGATTACCTTATCCGTGGACGCAATGATCTCTTAGTAATTGAAGCCAAGCGCGACGACTTAACCAGGGGATTCACCCAACTTGCTGTAGAAATGAGCGAGCTGGGGAATTGCTATGGAGCACTAACCACAGGCACAATTTGGCAGTTTGCCAAACTGGAAAGCAATACAATTTATCAAGATTTGAATTCGTATCGAGTTCCCAAGGATATTGGAGAATTGATCGCTGTACTGTTAGGGATTTTGACATAGTAAAAACACCAAAACTAAGATAAATCAAGTAACAGCCATGATGCAATCCTTAAACTCAAAACCAATTCAGAAAGCGATCGCCGAGAAGCGAATGGCATTTCATAACGTAACTTGGCAAACTTACCAAGAATTGACACGGCTACTGGGCGATCGCTCCGTGCAGGTCAGCTTTGATGGTGACACCTTGGAGATGGTTATACCTTTGGAATTCCACGAGTTTGTCAGTGCTATGTTTGAAACACTTGTCCGCATTCTGGTCCTGGAGTTAGGTCTAAATATAAAAACAATGCGATCAACAACCTTAAATCGCGAAGACCTGCCGCGTGGTGCTGAACCGGACAACGCCTACTACATTCAAAATCAACCACTAGTGAAAGGGCGTAACATCGACCTGTCCAATGACCCGCCGCCGGACTTGGTTGTAGAGATAGGCATTACCCATACCGATCTCAAAAAACTGGAACTCTATGCCGCCTTAGGGGTGCCAGAAATTTGGCGTTACGATGGACAAAATTGGCAAATTTATGGATTGGTGGGCGATCGCTATCAAGAGTTGGAATATAGCCCAACTTTTCCTAGAGTACCTAAGGTGTGGCTCTATGAGTTTCTCCTGAGCGCTCGCGACGACGAAATTACTGCAACCAAAGAACTGCAGAAAAAAGCAAGAAGTTTAGGAGCGAAGCTGTGATGGTGACCGAAGATTTTCTTCAAGAACAGTCCGAAGTATCTCCCGAATCTGAAATCGAATCTGAAATTTGACGAACTATTTTTTATGTTTTTTTCTCGACGCGCCAAGAATTCGCTAGCCAACAACTAAAGGACTATTAATCTCAAAGTAGGGGATGCTGTTGCCATGAATAGAGTCAACGGTACTTTGAAATGACTATATAGCTATATTCGGGTGGTTCGGGCATCGAGGAAAAGGGGGTTTGGGGGCTGCGCCCCCGCATCTATAAAAGCCTAATATTCTGGGGTCTAACTTGGGATTACACCCCAAGATTCTGTACGAGCCCTTGCTTGATTTAGCTGCTATTAGGTCGTCTGAATCGATATGTGCAAAGCAATATACTGATTTAGTGGGGTTGCATCTGAAGGTGATGGGAAAGGACAGGGGAATGGAACTAGATTGATGAGCATTTCGGGATTGCGTCCTTTTGTGGTGGTGGTTTTAGTGCCGACGGGTATTGGGGCGGCGCTGGGCGGCTACGCCGGAGACGCGATCCCTATTGTGCGGACGATCGCCCCGGTGGCAGATTGGATTATCACCCACCCCAATGTGATGAATGCCGCCAGTCTCTACTGGACAGTGCCCAACAGTCTCTATGTGGAGGGCTATGGCTTGGATCAATTTGCCCTAGGTACTTGGCACCTAAGACCGGTTCGCGGAAACCGGATCGCCGTTATTTTTGATGCTGCTATTGAAGGAGATCTGCTGATTCGACACCATCAGGCGATCGCCGCCGCCCGGGCTTCCTTGGGGCTAGACATTCCCTTGACTCTGACTACCGATGAACCCTTGGGAGTAACCCTGCGCACCGCCGACTCAGGCGCAACTTGGGGCACCCTGGACCATCCCGATAGTTTGCTGCGGGCAGCGGAACGTGCCTTGGCGGCTCCCATGGGCATTGGGGCGATCGCCATTGTGGCTAGGTTCCCTGAGACAACCGATCCCCAGGTTCTAGCCGCCTACCGTCACGGATCTGGGGTGGATGCCCTCGCTGGTGCCGAAGCAGTGATTAGTCATTTGGTGGTGCGGCAGTTTGCGGTTCCCTCTGCCCATGCCCCTGCCCTGGATTCTTTGCCCCTCGACCCGGATGTTTCTCCCCGTGCTGCTGCCGAGGAATTGGGCTATACCTTTTTACCATCGGTGTTGGTGGGATTGAGCCGCGCTCCTCAGTTTGTCTTGGCGGCAAAGGCCGCAGCCTATGATCTGGGTGCGGATGGGGTGTCTGCCGTGGTTGCTCCGGCTACTGCCTGCGGGGGAGCGGCCTGGCTGGCCCTAAGCGATCGCGGGGTGCCCTGTGTCCTGGTGCAAGAAAATAGGACTACCCTTAAGGTAACGGCTGCCGATCTTGGTCGCAATGCCATCACTGTGGACAACTACTGGGAGGCGATCGGGGTTTTGGCGGCCCTCAAGGCAGGGGTTAATCCCCAGGCGATGCGGCTATGAAGCTTAGGAGTTCGGGCTTTTCACTGAAGGCGTACTATCCTTCTTGACCCTCCAGTACGCAGGAGTGTCTATAGTAATAGCCTATGGAAACGGCAGACACTGATAAAGCTAACCTACTCAAGATCGGTGCGTTGGCATCCCAGAGTGGATTGTCGGTTAAGGCGCTTCGCTATTATGAAGAACTTGGGCTGCTGCAAGCGTGCGATCGCACGGAGGGCAACTATCGACTGTTCCATCCCCGCGCGGTCGGTCGGATTGCTTTCATCCGTCGCCTACAGAG
>JAAUUH010000120.1 GCA_012031145.1 Oscillatoriales cyanobacterium SM2_2_1
CCCCCCCCGCTCCCAACGGCCCCAGCCCCAGCCCCCGCCTCCCAACGGTCAAGCCCCCCGGCTAAAAAGCCTCGCCCCAACCAAAATCCGCCCTCAACTCCCCCAATAAGGCCGTTGAGTTTCGTCGGGCCAAAATCACCGCCCTCGAACCCTTCAAACATCCCACTGGACTATTTGAGCTCCAAATTCCTAAGGGCTGGGAAGTTAAGGACACCTCCAACGAAAATAGGGTTGCCCTGACTTGGCTAGACCCCAGCGGTAATGCTCTGATCGCCGTGCAAATCTCCCGTGCCGCCCCTGACACTACCCCCCAGTCCCTTGGCGCAGCCCTGGAACGCAATGTCAAAGAAAAATTTGGCGATCGCCCCGGCTTTGTGCTTGACCCACCCATTCCCCAACCCGATGGCAGCCTCCAAATCGTCTGGAGCTACGAAGATATCCAAGCCGAACCTACGGTTCGCATTCAAGGCCATAGCTTTCTGTCCCAGAACGACGACAAAAACACCCTGCTCGTCGTCGGCGGGATCGTCGAGCAAATGCCCAGTCTGCGGGATAACCTCCAAAAAGTCGTCCTCAGCTATCGCCTCGATCCCAAAATCCCCCTACCCACCCCCTAGGGCACATCATCAATTCAAGCTGGAAGCCTTACAGCATAGGCGTTGCCGCACCCATCAAATTTCACAGGTTGGGGGCGCGGCCCCCAACCCCCCTTTTCCTTTGATGTCTGAACCTACCCGAAGATAGCTATAAGTAATGACGACATAATGACGACAGCCCCTAGTTCTCCCCTCCGCCAAAAGTGCTAGACTGCCCCAAGGATCTTCAAGCCTTTTTGTATAACCCCTATGCCTAGCTCCCTGAGACCCCTACACGTAGCGCTCCCCACGGGTTTGGCACTGGCTCTAGTGAGCCTCCCCCTCTCTACCCCCCTTAGCGCCCAACCCCGTCCCCGCCGCGGGGACGCCGACACCCTCCGCCCTACCCGCGGTCAACCCATCGCCCCCACCACCAACCTGTTTGACCCCACCCCCCGCCAACCCGATGATCGTCTGCGGAGTATTTTCATCGGTGTTGAAGGAGAGGGGGAACCCACCAATGTTCTTCCCGGCAGCAGCACAGCCCCGACCGGACTGATCGGTGATCCCCTGCGTCCCATTACTATTTTTCGAGGCTCTGGGACAACGGAAACACGGCCCTAAGCTCTTCGGCGATCGCCTGGGGAACCAAGTGCTCCACGGGCCCACCGAAGCGAGCAATTTGCTTCACCACGCTGCTGCTCAAAAAACTATATTCGTTGGATGTCGCCAGAAAGCAGGTTTCCAACTCCACCGCCAGCGTCTTGTTGGTGTGGGCCATCTGGAGCTCCAGTTCAAAATCCGACACGGCCCGTAATCCCCGAATTAGCACCCGCGCCCCCTTGAGCCGCGCATAGTCAACGGTGAGCCCCGCAAACCCATCCACCGTGACATTGGGCAGATCCGCAGTCACTAACCGCAACTGGGCCATGCGCTCCTCCAAAGAAAATAATGGCTGCTTGCTGGGGTTGTTCAACACGGTTACTGTGACCCCATCAAATAGCCGACTGGCCCGATGGATGATATCTAAATGTCCAAAGGTGACCGGATCAAAGCTCCCCGGATATACCGCCAGCAGCGATCGCGTCATAGGAATTAGAACCGGAAGCCCAAGCCCGTTTGCAAGGACGTGGCTGATGATCCCGACGAATTGCGATAGGCATCAAAGGCAAAAATCACATTACCAAACAGCACCAAATTTGAATTCGGCACCGTGTAATCAATCCCGGGCTGGATCACAAAACTATTGCGATTGCCCACTGGCGTTGTCTCCTGGGTATTCGCCAGCGCCACACCGCCGCCAATGTAGAGATCGGTATCAAAATTCAAGGGGAAGTCGAAGGACACCGTCGGCACCACCGCCGTACTGGTGCCAATCAGAATTTGGGTGCGCAGGGAAATGGGGATCTCCAAAAACTTATACCGCCCCGCCAGCAGCCCCGATGTCCGCGAAACCTCCCCCTGGGAGGTATTGCCACTGGTCAAACCAAAGCTAGCCCCCACGCCCAGATAGCTGCCATAGGCCGGCTGCGCCAAACTCGGCAACGACCAGAGACCGGCAGCCAGACCCAAGCCCATAGCCGTCAGCAGCCGGCAAGAAAGTGTGTGATTACGTTCCATGGTGATCGCCCCTTTGGTGTGAGATGAAGATGGGCGGGATGGTAGCACAGACCCTATTCTTTGACAAGATTTAGCCCCGTATTCGCCAACAGGAACTGTCTACCGGCGATCGCGCAACTGCAGCAGGCGGTTCTGCACCATGACCTGCAACTGCTGATCCCGCTCAATGGCCCGGGTCATCTGGTTGAAGTCCCGATTGCTCAAATTCAAGCGGCGTAGTTCTTGCTCCGAGTAGGTGAATAACTCTTGGCAAAGCTCTTGTAAAAACTTCGGCTGCTCCCGGCGTTCCAGATCACAGACATTTACCCCTCGGCTTTCGGCCAACTGGGCCACTTCTCGCCAGCCCTCCTGCCGTTTTGCCCGGCGGAGGACATCCTCCCGCCGCCGCTCAATCACATTGGTTGCCTGAACAAAGCGATTGAGTTGGTCTTCGCTGAAGGAACCCATGGTCTGGGCTGCCACCGGTTCCCAAGCTAGGCATATTGCCGCCACCAGAGGCATCATTCTTATAGACATTGCGCTTCCAAAATTCAAAACCCACCTCGCCATTGACTTAGACTACCTGGTTTTGTTGCCGCAGATAGGATTCGATAAAGGGTTCGAGGTCCCCATTCATCACCCGCTGCACGTCGGTGGTTTCCGTGCCGGTGCGCAGATCCTTTACCAACTGGTAGGGGTGAAACACATAGTTGCGAATTTGGTTGCCCCACGCCGCTTCTACCATATCACCCCGAATATCGGCAATTTGCTGGGCACGCTGCTCCTTAGCAATCACTAGCAATTTAGTTTTGAGGAGTTGCAGTGCTTTTTCTTTGTTTTGCAATTGCGATCGCTCTTGGGTACAGCGCACCGAAATCCCCGTTGGCACATGGGTGACGCGCACTGCAGTTTCCACCTTGTTGACGTTCTGTCCCCCCTTACCGCCTGCCCGGGTGGTGGTAATTTCCAACTCCCTAGGATCCAACTCCAGGTGCACTTCCTGATCGAGCAAAGGCATGACCTCTACACCCGCAAAACTGGTTTGCCGCTTGTCATTGGCGTTAAAAGGAGAGATCCGCACCAGCCGATGGGTGCCTTTTTCCGGGGACAGGTAGCCGTAGGCATAGCGCCCGTGGATCAGAAGGGTGGCGGATTTAATACCAGCTTCTTCCCCCTCCGATAGGTCGGAAAGCTCAACCGTGTAGCCCCGCTGTTCACAAAAACGGGTATACATACGCAGCAGCATTTCGGCCCAGTCCTGGGCATCGGTTCCCCCAGCACCAGCATTGATGGTCAGCAGTGCCGGACGGTCATCATATTCTCCCGAAAGTAATTGCTCCAAATCCCATTGGTCAAGACCAACACTGACTTGGGTAATGATCTGGGCGGCTTCGGTGGCAAGAGCATCGTCTTGCTCTAGTTCCAGCAACTCGGCGATCGCCCCAAGATTTTCTATCATCTGTTGCCATTGCCCAAATTTTTGTCCGTGGGCCTTGAGGGCATCTAGTTCCCGCAAAGTGTCCTGGGCCTGGGTAGGGGATTGCCAAAAGTCTGGCTGGGCGGAGACCTGCTCTAGATCAAGGATCTTTGCACTCAGGGCCGGTAGGTCAAAGATAGTGCTGGGCTGTGCCCAGCCGTGAGGTCAATTGCTGCCAAGCTCGCCGAACATCGCTATAGTCCAAATCTGTGGCTCCTTAGTGTGTCTGTGGGCGTTATGTGCCCTAAACGCTCATACATTATGCCACTGCGATCGCAGGATCAGAGTCGCCTTAGGGTAAAGTAATACTGACCGCAACAGTGGGAAAGCCGACTAATTGTACAGGTGCATGAATGAGTGAGGCGACTGTTAATCACATCCTGCAAATCACCGATGCTAAGGGCATTCGCAAGATTCCCCTAGATGGTCTGAAGTACACCATTGGGCGGGATGTGGACAACAATATTCAGCTCTATTCCCGTTTTGTGTCCCGCCACCACGCCATCTTGCTGCGGGTGCCGTCGGAGCATGGACAGCACTCCTATCGCATTATTGATGGCGACCTATCGGGGAAACCCAGCGTCAATGGGGTAGTGATTAACCATCAAACTAAAGTTTCCTCCTATGACCTTAAGCATGGCGACGCGATCACCCTGGCACCCAATGTGGAGATGGTCTATGCCGTGGCCGAAGTGCCCGTTAATGTCGGCAATTAGTCTGGGTTAGGGCTCTGGTTTTAGTTCTGAGGTGAGCTACAAAATGGCACAAAGGGCGGTGGTGTTGCTATCGGGAGGATTGGATTCGGCAACGGTTTTGGCCCAGGCGATCGCCGATGGTGCAGAACCCATTGCTCTGTCCTTTGCCTATGGGCAGCGCCATGTGCGGGAGCTAGAGTCCGTCGATCAGCTCATTGCCCACTACCATTTAGCCCACACCTACCGCGTGACGGTAGATCTGTCCCAGTGGGGTGGCTCTGCCCTGACGGATGCGACCCAACCAGTACCCGTGGGGGGAGTCAACCCCAATATTATTCCTAGTACCTATGTGCCAGGACGAAACACAGTATTTTTGGCGATCGCCCTCTCTTTGGCGGAGTCCCAAGGGGCGTCGGCGATCTATCTAGGCATCAATGCGGTGGACTATTCCGGCTATCCCGACTGCCGTCCGGAATACCTAGCCGCCTATGAGCGGTTGGCACAGCTAGCTTCCAGGGTAGGGTTAGAAGGACGGGCCCCACGCTTGGTTGCGCCCCTGATTCAGGATTCCAAAGTAGAAATCGTCCGGCGTGCAGTGCAGTTGGGGGTGCCGATCGCCCTAACCTATTCCTGTTACCAAGGGTTACCCCAGCCCTGTGGGGTATGTGATGCCTGTCGTATCCGCGATCGCGCCCTTAGGGACGCGGGGCACCCCGAGTTGGCGACAGTTCTCGAAATTTAACAACGGGTTTGGGGCTAGCGAGGCAGTTCTGGAGATCCCCAGTTATGGTTGCAGCCTCCGCCGTTAGGGCATAGGTAATGCCGCCGAAGGTCAGGGTTCGAGGCTCCAATTGCTCCAAGTAGAGTTGTTGGGCTTCAGCCCCTTGGTGCCAGCCAAAGATCAATTGGCGGCGGGCAGAAGCTTGATACAAAATTGTCGCGGTACGGACTCCATTGGGAGAGCTGCCCTGATAGCACCACCGATTGCCCCGGCGGACAATGGCAATTTCCCGCGAGCTATCACGATAGACACCGGGTGTGATCGCCCCGGCAGGCAAGGCCACACCCAAAACAAGACCGCAACAAAACAGCCGATGCATGGTTTTTCTCCCTCGTTTTTGGTTCCGTTAGCCAGTGCGGGCCTAAATTTTATCCGTCGGTGTCGGTGCGGTGCTGGGGATGCGCTTACGCAGGGACGACAGGCGCTGCTGGGCAGTTTTATTGGCCGGTTCCAACTGCAGAACCTGCTCATACTGGGCGATCGCCTGGGGGATCAACTTTTTCTTTTCGTAGGCGTGGGCTAAATTGTTCATGGCAATGCCATAGGTGGGCTGCAACTCTAGGGCCGTGCGGTAGTGTTTGATCGCCAAGTCGTACTGCTCCTGGCTGAAATAGGTGTAGCCGAGGGCATTGTAAAGTTCTGGAAACACGTCTCCCTCTGCCTTCAGGGCTTTCTGGAATTCAATGATTGCCCGGGCATAGATTTTTTTACGCAGATAAATGCTCCCCAACTCGTAGTATTCCTGGGGCGTACCCTTGGCCGTTTGCAGCTTGGGCTGCAGTTTGCCTATCACTGACTCGTACTGCCGACTTTTAAGGATTTGGCGCAGCACCAACCCGGCCAAAATTGCCAGCAAACCCACCAGGGCACCCAAATAGGCGATCGCCAAATTATCGTCCATAGCCATTCATTGCAAAGAATCCCAACCATTATCTCCCAAATACCCAAGGTCTGTGCCAATCGCGATAGTGGCATAGCCCACTTCCGGCGATCAAACACGACTACCTATAGTGAAACCGTAGCGTTCTTCCACCACTATGAACCGTATGCCAATCCGTCCTAAAGATACCAATGCCTGGGTGATGCAGGTTTGGGCTTCTTTTTTTGTTTCCTTTGCCGCTGCGGGACTGAGCATTGCCTATGCACCAGTAGACAATTGGGTGAGGGCCCAGTTGGGGATCACCTTTCTGTATGCCACAACTTCTGCATTTACGCTATCAAAAACTGTCCGCGACAACCACGAAGCCAGCAAAATAGTTTCCCGCATTGACGAAGCCAAAATTGAAAAGCTGCTTGCCCAACAGGATCTGGGAGCCTTGAAATAGTCCAGCAAAATCCTTGCCACCCCGTGCCGAGGGGATAGGACAGTTTCGGGCACCGCCCATCCTGGAATCGGGCAATGGAGCAGTTCTTCGGGGCATGCCGCAGTTCCAGCCCAAGGCTAAGTGGTTCCGGATGGGCCTAATTTGCCGCCAGCAGTGCGGCGGTAATTCTCGACAATGGCGAGCAGTGCTAAAAACGAGCGGAGGTGAATTGCCACGGCTCCTCCCACCCGCGTCCTCCCACCTCAAGGGCTGCTAGGGAACTGGCGGCGCTGTAGTAGGTCTTTCCATCGTCCCAGGTGATGCGCAGGGTGCCGGTACCAGTTTCCCGTCCCAAAAACCGCAAACCCTCGGCCGTAGGTACCAACAGGCGACCCCCAGGATTGGATGTCTCGCCCCACAGTTCTAGGCTATGGGTGGGTGAAAAGGCGGCCAGGTGCCAGGTACCCCAGGGCTGAACGTGGCAGTAGATTTGGCTATTACTTGGGGCAAAGGACAGCACTTCGCTGCCATTGTGCAAACTGACCATGGCCACCAAGCTGGTGCGCCCCAGATGCGATCGCACCCCTCCGGCAGCAGTGATGCTCAGATTGGGCCTATCGGGAAAGGCATTGCATTGAATCCAAAACCACCGTTCAGGAAAGGATCTCCCCCAGTTTTTTTCGGCATAGGCAGGGGCATGGATTAGGTCAAAGTGCTGCTCTTGCCAGCGGAGCCAACCATTGGCCCAGCCATGGGCCATGAGGATCTGCCAGCCGGGTTCAAAAATGGGCAGATAGGACAGCAGCCCCATAGTGGCTTGATTTTGCCCCCAAGTGTGGATGGGGGTCACCCGAAAGTCCCACTGGCAATGGAAAGACTGGACGGGATCGTGCAAACACCCCCAGTGGCGATCGCCCTGGACATGGTAAAAAGTTCCCCGACTCCCCGTATGACCATAATCCAGGGAATTAGGATCGGCATAAAAGGTGTGGACATTGGGCAGGGTGCGCCAAGCGGGGCGATCGCCCATGCCCAGCACTTGGATCATGCCGCCAGCGTAGGCTGTCCCCCCCTGGGGATCGTCAATGCTGTGCATTAGGGCAAAGGATTGGCAACAGGCGGGCAGGGAAATACGGTAAAACCAGCCCTCAAAAAATCGCTGCCCCCCGCGAATGCCAGTCCCATGGAAGCCGCTATGGGGTGGGTTCATAGGGGTAGGCCCGAATCAGGGCCGGGGTGCCTAGGTGGGGATCAAAAACCTGGGCGAACAACTCGGCAGCCAAATTAACTCCGGGCAGGGTTTCGCCCGCCTCCGCCATACTGGCTTGAATGTGCCTCAGATCCTTTTGCATATGCTGAATCATAAAACCTGGGGTAAAGTCCTGATTAGCCGCCTTCATGCCCAAATGGCTGAGCATCCAGGAAGCCGCTGCTCCACTGCCACACACATCCACCATAAGTTGGGGGTCCAGGTGAAACTGGTCCGCAAGGCGCAGGGCCTCACATACGGCGACCATGTGCAGGGCCGCCAAAGTCTGATTACAGAGCTTCATCGCTTGACCGTTACCCATGGGACCGCAGTGGCGAATGGTTTTACCCATGGCTTCAAGGAGGGGCACAGCAGTGTTGTAGTCTTCGGGACTCCCCCCCACCATAAACGTCAGGCTGCCGTGGCGGGCTCCCACATCACCGCCAGAAATTGGCGCATCCAAAAACCGCAGCGATCGCGCCTCTAGCACTTGACCAATTTCCCTAGCGGCGATCGCCCCAATCGTGCTGGTATCAATGACCAGGGTTTGGGGCAAGGCGTGATCGGCTACCCCCCCCGATCCTAGGAGCACCGCTGCCACATCCGGCGCATCGGCAAGGCAGGTAATGACGCAGGTTGCCTGGACGACAGCATCCCGCAGGTCAGAGACCACCGTGCCCCCGCCGGAGGCAAATTGCTGCACTGAGGGGCGATCGCCCGTTCGATTCCAGCCGATCACCTGATGCCCAGCCCGTTGGAGGTTGCTAGCCATGGCACTGCCCATGGTGCCCAGTCCAAGAAATGCTATGGATGTCATGAATGGGTCTCCGCAAAAAGTGCTATGGCGGCTTGATACTGGGCATCTTCTGGGGTGCCAAGCTGGGCGACGGGTTAGGGGGGCGGGGAGTCGAACTTCCCGGTCAGGGGTAATG
>JAAUUH010000121.1 GCA_012031145.1 Oscillatoriales cyanobacterium SM2_2_1
CCATGCCGTGACAGAAAAAGCACGCCACCCCCCCCTGCCCCCTCTGCCCCTATGCCAGCAAAATCTATGGCAAGGCACCTAAACCTGAGCCGAAGCCGGAGCCTAGGAAGGAGATTCCCCCTTCCCCCCCCAGTGGAGAGTTCACCGGCGATCCGCAATCAAAAGCCCCCCTCTAAAATCTCGCCTCTGGCAAGCATTGAGGATCTAGGCGTAGAAGTGTTCTCAACGGATGATAATACCGACTGGTCTGGGTTACTGGAATCAACCGAGGTATCCGACAGCATTTCGGCGGTGATGGATCAAAGAAGAGAGCAGCGAGTCCCCCCTAAAAGTCGTCTTCGTGTCGAGTTGTCTAGCCTTGATGATCATGCGGTGCGGGAGCCAACGATAACCCGCACCCAGACTACATCCACCCAAGCTCGTCCAGATAAAGTTCCTCAACGGTCAGCACCATCAAGCTTTAATCTGTCGATGTTGAAGGGACCTCTGATAGGTTTGGCCGTAGTGGGGGTTGGTGCTGGCGCTGTGGTAGTTTTCCAGCGTCCTATTTTGGAGTCGGCACTCAAGGTGGGAATCTGGAAAAATGCCAGTGGCATGGATTTGCAACGGGCTAATTTCCGTGGGGCCAACCTTGCCGGGGTTTCCTTTGATCAGTCCAATCTATCCGGTGTGAACTTTGAACAAGCCAATTTAGAGGATGCGACGTTCATCGAGACCAATCTCGACAATGCCAGTCTGGCCCGAGCT
The DNA here is from genome assembly GCA_012031145.1 of Oscillatoriales cyanobacterium SM2_2_1. Lineage (GTDB taxonomy): Bacteria > Cyanobacteriota > Cyanobacteriia > Pseudanabaenales > Pseudanabaenaceae > UBA999. The sequence goes on from JAAUUH010000121.1 coordinate 748, forward strand.
AACCTCACCCGGGCGCGGATCATCCGTGCTTCGGTGGTGTTTACCAATTTCAATGGGGCTCGGTTGAACAATGCCGACCTCTTGGGAAGTAGCGTGGAGCGCTCTAATTTTACGGGGGCAGTGATGCGCGGGGTGAATTTGCGGGGTGTGAAGTTGGGTGCGGGCGATCGCACCGCCCGTCTTGACCCCCCCGTGCGTCGGATTTGGCAGATTGTCAACCAACCCCAGCCACGGCGTAATCTAGCCAATCTTGACCTGTCGGGCGCTAACCTTAGCTCATCCGAGCTAGTTGATGTCAATTTTAACGGTGCCAATTTGTCCTTTGCCAACTTGGCTAATGCGAATTTGCGGGGCGCAAATTTTCGCGGGGCCAACCTCCGTGGGCTAAATTTAACCGGGGCGCGCCTGAATGGGGCTAATTTCCGTGATGCGCGCCTAGACCGGAGGGACGTACCGCGCACCTCAAACGCTACTATTTGCCCCAATGGCAGTAAGGGGCCTTGCAGGTTTTAGATTTTTGCAAGACTCCCCGCAGGTTTAGCCCATTTTGCGGACAATTTCCGCAACCCGGGTGCCGTAAAGGGTGGTACTGAGTTGGTCGCCGGGGTGAATCTCCGTGGGCTTACCGGAAAAATCTCGATCCGATCACCCCATCACGCCGAGAAACGAACCTAGGCAATTCACCCCAGACTCGGCGTTGGTCAGTTCGGCTGCTCCGACCCAGATCATGGCGTGTGGGGCAGCATTAATCGCTAGATAGAGTAAGGCTCCCTGTTTGTCTCCACTGGGGCTGCCGGAGTGGGTGAACCCACCGGCAACTTTGTTTTTCCAAGCTTGCTGAAACCAGCGGTAGCTGTACGCATTAATGAAGGCCTTGAATTGGGCGGTGACACCCCCGATGTAGGTGGGAGAACCAAAAATAATGCCCCAGGCGGCATCAAGTTCCGCTAAGAAAGTATCGTCCTTGAAGCGGCCATTAGTGATTTGTTCTCCTTGAATGCGATAAAGGAACCCCGTGACGGACTCAACTTAGTTGACTCCATTGGCGATCGCCTCGGCCATCAGGTGGGTGTGTCCGAAAAATAAGCATCAGCTACCTTTGCCATGGAATTCCTTTGTTGGCTATTTGCAACCCGATTTTGCCGAGGCAGGGCGGCTTTTGACCTCCAAAATTTCCCCAAATCCCTAAAAAATCGGGTTCTAGTGATACCCAGGTCATGGGTGATGCTGGGCATAGCACCCTTGGGCGTGTCATCGATTCAAAAGCGATAACCTTTGCGGGATCAGCGGCACCGCGCCCGTCAACTTTGACAGGTTAGGGGCTGAATTTCTGGCCGCGAGAACATTTGACAGCTATAGCTATATTCGGGTAGGTTCGGACATCGAAAGAAAAGGGGGGTTGGGGGCTATCTCCTCCAGCCGATCATTGACTGCCAAGAGTTGGCGATCAAATTCCAACCAGTACCGTCAACCAAGGGCCCAAGATCACCTACAGCAGAATCTCAATCATCTTCCTCAACTTTCAGGATTTGTTGGGTGTTGGCATCAACTTCGATCTTGTATTCCTGCCGCCCAGACCAGACTTTAACCTCACAAATCAACCGCCGCCCCCTCTGATCAATATCTAGCTCGGCAACCCGTCCCGGACGCACTGCCGTGGCTGCCCGCAAGCAGCGAATTGCCTGATCTAGGGAGACCGATTCGTTCCGACTGTCGGCGATCGCCAGACTGGAACCCATACTTAGGGTGGTCAGCAACCCAGCACCAAACAACCAACGGGATAAGGCCATCATTACTATTGTTTATCCATCTAAGCGGGTACCCTGTTCCAGAGCAGGTCACGGGTGGAGCCCCTCAAATCTCCAGGAAGGTGAGTTCCGTTTGCACCTCATAGAGGGTACGTTGCGACACCCAACCGTTGAGGTTGGCAGTAGCTAATTTGCTGTGGCGGGGTAGGGCGATCGCTTGGTGCTCGAAGGGTGACCAGTGCTTATCAGCCATGAGTTTGTGGCCCAACTCCCGATCCTTAGCGATGTCGCTGGTGCCGTCAAACTGCGCATAGCTAAGGCGGGCACAGCGGGCGGCGGAGACCATCAATCGCTCCCTGATGGGCAGATTGAGACTCTGGGGCGTGAGGTTGCCCGTGGATAAATCGATCTGCCAGTGGGGATCAAAGGGAATGTGCACACCACCGGCCGGGACGGACTGGGGAGAATGCTGCTGATAGATGTCCTGCATGGTGATCGCCACTTCCCGGAAGTCGGGGTTGACATTTTCGGCGGTGCGGAGGTCAAAGAAATTATCCCAGTTGCTGCCCGACACCAAAACCGGCACGCGGGCGAAGGGCTCCAATAGGCGGTTGGCCATATCCTTGTGGGTATCGATGGCACTGAGTTTTTCGGCATGGGCGATCGCTGCTGCCATCGCTGAGAGCCAGTATTCCGATGCTTGGGCCGTGGCAATAGCATCCATTTCCCTGCCGACCATGCCCCGCTGATTAGCTGTGAAGGTGGGAATGTAGGGATCGGCTTGGATTTTTTGAATACGTTTGGCGATCGGAATCGCGCGGCTGCTCTCGGCATTACGGGAAAGAACCCGATGGGTATTGAGTTCCGCTAGGAGGCAGCGGGGAAAGCGGGGCAACAAAAAAGTGGTGAGACGATCGCCCGTTCCTTGATTCAACGAATCCGCCAAGACGATCACGTCGATTGCACTACCCATAAATCCCTACCCTAGGCCTGCTGCACACGGGAACGCTCAAGCGCCCTAGACTGGGACTGCATGGTTTTAAAAACGTTGTAAAAACCATTGGCACGGGAGGGGGTGAGGCTGGCCGAGAGTCCGGTCTCGGTAATGAAATCGGGCGTGAGGGCTTCTACCTCACTCTGAGTCAAGCCATTCATACCCGCTGCCAGGAGACCGACAAACCCCTTACTGATCAGGGCATCAGCATCGCCTTGGAAGGTTAATAGCTCATTTTGATCAAAATCCGCCGTGACATAAACTTGGGACACGCAGCCCGCCACCCGGTTGCTGGGAATCTTCAAAGATTCAGGAAAAGGTGGCAGCTTCTTGCCGTACAAAATCAGTTGTTCGTAGCGCTGCTTGGGATCGGATAAACGTTGGAATCGATCGATAATGCGTTGGAAGGAGGGAGGAATCATGCCCTAGGAAACACTCGCTAAACTTGGCGGATAAAGGATTAAATTCACTATAGCCTATGTTCATGGGGGCGAAGTAGGATAACAATAATTTATTTTGGATCGGTTCTACGGGGGATTCATGTCTGTTTTGGCGTTATTGCGTGACCGCTTTGCCATCGCGTGCCATCGCGCCTTTGGGTTGCCCCGAAACTATGATCCGGCGATCGCGGCCGCTAAGGATCCTAAATTTGGCGACTATCAATGCAATGCCGCCCTAGGTTTAGCCAAATCGCTCCAACGGCCCCCCCGCACTGTAGCTCAGAACATCATTGACCACGTTGACCTTGGAGACTGTTGCGATTTGCCAGAGCTTGCTGGCCCGGGATTTATCAATGTGCGGCTCCGGGGAGATTTTGTCGCCCAACAGATCCAACAGATGCTTCGAGATGACCGGTTGGGCCTGCCCATGACCCAGTCGCCTCAGCGGGTGATTGTGGACTTCTCCAGCCCCAATATTGCTAAGGAAATGCACGTTGGTCACTTGCGCTCTACGATTATTGGCGACTGTTTGGCTCGGGTTCTGGCCTATTTGGGCCATGACGTGTTGCGGCTCAACCATGTAGGCGATTGGGGCACCCAATTTGGAATGTTGATTACCTACTTGCGGGAGGCGTGTCCCGAGGCATTGGTGCACTCTAATGCCCTGGAATTGGGCGATCTAGTCGCCTTTTACCGGGCGGCTAAGCAGCGCTTTGATGAAGATGATACCTTCCGTGACACGGCGCGGCTGGCGGTGGTGGATTTGCAGACCGGGGAGGCGATCGCCCGACGAGCCTGGACTCTACTGTGTGAGCAGTCCCGCCGCGAGTTTGAAAAGATCTATACCCTTTTAGACATCTCCCTAATCGAGCGGGGTGAATCATTTTACAACCCCTACCTATCCGCCGTGGTCGACGATTTGACGGCATCGGGGTTGCTGCAACAGGATGGGGGGGCGGCCTGCGTATTTTTGGAAGGGTTTACCAACAAGGATGGCAACCCCTTGCCCCTCATTATTCAGAAATCCGATGGCGGGTACAATTACGCCACTACCGATTTGGCAGCAATTCGCTACCGCACAACCCAAGATCGTGCTGATCGCATCCTCTACGTCACCGATATGGGGCAGTCCGGGCATTTTGCCCAAGTGTTTCAAGTTGCGCGACGGGCCGGTTGGGTGCCCGAAGGGGTGGAACTGACCCATGTGCCCTTTGGTTTGGTGCTTGGCGAAGACGGTAAAAAATTTAAGACTCGCTCGGGCGATACCGTACCCCTTAAGGTGCTCCTGGATGAGGCGATCGCCCGGGCAGAAAAAGATCTGCGCGATCGCAATCCCGAAGCCGCAACCGATTTTATCCATCCCACCGCCCAAGTGATTGGCATTGCCGCCGTCAAATATGCTGACCTCAGCCAAAACCGCACCAGCAATTACCTGTTTAGCTACGACAAAATGCTCTCCCTCCAGGGCAACACCGCTCCCTATTTACTCTATGCCTATGTACGCATCTGTGGCATTGGGCGCAAAGGTGGGATTGACCTCGAAACCCAGACCCTGCAACCAGATCAGCTTCAGTATTTTAGTCTCCGGGAACCTGCGGAACTGGTGTTGGCCAAACACCTGATTCAGTGGGGCGAAACCATCGAAGCCGTGGCCATAGAGCTGTTACCCAATCGCCTCTGCCAATATCTCTTTGAATTGAGCCAAAAGTTCAATCAATTTTTTGAGCAATGCCCCGTTCTCCAAGCTGAGGAACCCGGGCGATCGCACCGTCTGGCCCTCTGTCAAGCCACTGCCCGCACTTTAAAGCTTGGACTCGGACTGCTAGGAATCCCCACCGTAGCGAAAATGTAGTACCCACCATGTGCCGGTGCGGTTGGTGCCGGAATTAGGCCATAGTTCGTGGTGGTTGGCATAGTTGATCTGCATAATTAGAGTGATCCTCATCTAGCAAAAGAATTAGGGTACCCAATGATTCATAACTAAATTATTGGCTTCTGGAACTGTTCTATTCGGTGTGCTATTGACCCAGTCTGGCTTCATAGCAGCCAATGTTGTGGAGATTAAAATCCAGCAAGATATGCCCTACCGCACAGCAAGAAGCATTCTGACCAAATCGGGATGGCAACGGCCCGGGTTGCCTAATTTTGGATATCGCAAAACCGATCAAAAAGTCATTTCCGAATGCCATGGATCCGTGGAGCTGTGCACTGCCTTTCCAGAAATTGATGCCTGAAGTGCAACGGGATATTGCCGGATGCGGTACAAAGATCACTTTGGTAATACCTTGATCGTCGTCACCCACGGTGACCCAAACCGTATATGTGATGAGGTGGTGGCTGGAAAAGTGAGAACGCTCCAAAATGGGTGACTAGGGGATGAAAACCTAGACGTATAGTCATTCTAAATAGCTATGAGACAGTTTGAATCCTTGGAAATATCACCTGAAGCAGGTTGGGTTGTCTCGTTTTTATTTGAAATTACTATAAAAGCATCTGACGGATGAAGAATGACAGCCCCCAAGAACAGACTATCCAGGGAGACGAAAAAGTGATTGCTCCTGCGCACCTTGGAGGGATGACTTCCCGCTCTAGGGGGCAGGTGAAAAGATTGGAAGAGGACTGCTAAAAATTACCGTTCACAGAAAAGTAGAAGCCCGAGTCTTGTAAGTTAGTTCCGGGGTTATTGGCATTCACGAGGGGGACGCCATAGTCGAGACGAACGGTTAGGTTGGGGAACGGTTGATAGGTCGCCCCTAGACCGATGCTAAAAAGGGTTTGGGGATTGGGGTTACTCCCGGTTGTATTCCAGATCGTGCCTCCCTCAACAAAGGGAAGGAGCCGGATCAGGGGAATCCCATCCCGATCGCGCACCACTGGCACTTGCACCTCAAGGGAACCCTGGAGGCCGCTGTCACCGGAAAGTTGGTTTTGACGATAGCCTCGCACCGACTGGGGCCCGCCGAGGCTAAAGCGATTCAGCGGCAGCAGGCGATCGCCAGTCAATTGGGTGTTGAGTCGAAATACGGCCTGCAGATCCCGATCTGGCCCTAAACGCTGAACCCGCAGCACCTGACCCGACCAATAGAAAAAGCGGCCATCCGGTGCTCCCGTATCGCGAATGGTGGCTCCAAAGACATTGAGTCCTAGGTTGAACGTGGAGCGGAAGGCCCAGACCCCTCCCGCATCCCGTGTGACATAATCTTGACTGAACCGGGCTACCCGTGCCTGGTTTTGCCCGTCATCAAAGGCTTGGGTCTGGAAGTTAAAAGGAATTCCATCGAGGGAACTGGCACTATTTTCCACGGCAAAGATGAGCCCTAGGGTTAACTCTTCTAGGGGTTTGCGAATCAGGGGCTGCCGATAGGTTAACTCGTACACCTGGGACTCGGTGACAATATTAAATGCATCAAAGGGAGCCTCAGTAATTGGGTTGCGACCGACTGCCACATTGAGCCCTAGGGTGTTCCCCCGGGGGCTGAGGGGGAGTTGATAGGTTAAGCCATAGCTGTCGCCACTGCCGGCCCGTGTGTAGTTGGCAGAAAAAAGATCCCCCAATCCGGTGAGGTTTAGTTCCTGGACGGTCATGCCAGCACGATAAATTCCCGAAGAGGGCGTGCCGTAGTTGTCGGTAAAGGGACGAAAAGCAAGGGAAGGGGCTTCGGCATAGCGCAGCCGCAGGATACTTTGGGTTGGCGTGCTGCCACTACCCAGACTGGCACGAATATCGGAGAAGAGGGGGTTAGACCGTAGGAGCTGTAGTTCGGCTTCAAGGGTGGCGAAGTTTAGGGGGGTGCCGATGCCCAGCAGCGCGCGATCGCGCACGTAATCAGAGGGGATGCGCCCTCCTTCGTCGCCCAAGCGCCCCACATCAATTCGTTCAAGTGTGCCCTCCAGTACTTGGATGATGATGGTGCCGTCGGTGATGGTTTGGTTGGGGGGGATGGCCGCTCGGGAGGTGATGTAATTTCGCTGCTGGTAGAAGTCGGTAATGCGATCGGCGAGGGCCTGGAGTTCGGAGAGACGGACAGAGCGGTTCAATAGGGGAGCCGTCAGGGCACTGAGTTCTTCCGCCGTGAAGATGGTGCTGCCGAGGATTTGGATGCGCTTAACCGGAATCAGGACTTCGCGTTCCTGGGCCATGACTTGCCCCCCGGCAGTGACGTGATCGCCATTCCAAGCCAACACCCTAGGGTAAAAACTGAGGCGAGTAGGGAGGTGCAGGAAGCCATAGGCATCATAGGGAGTGACAATCGCCCCCCATAATAGGGTAGATTGAGGCTGAGGTCATCCGAAAAAATGCGTTAAAAACATGGTTTCTAGTTCCGAACATAACAATTTCAATCTGGTGATCCGCGACATGGGTATTGATGACATCGCGGCTGTATTCCACCTTGGCGAAGAGTTGTTTACCAGCGAACTATATCCCTACCTCTACCGCACCTGGGATGAATGGGAGGTCATTGGCATGTATAACACCGATTCCGAATACTGCATGGTGGCGGAGGTGGATGATCAGTTGGCGGGGTTCATTTTGGGCACAATCATCAACAAGATTTCCTGGACCTATGGCTACATTACGTGGCTGGGCATTAATCCCCAGTTTCAGCGCGCGGCGTGGGCGATC
>JAAUUH010000122.1 GCA_012031145.1 Oscillatoriales cyanobacterium SM2_2_1
CATCCGAGCTAACAACTAGTCCCAACTCCCGCTGTAGCGCCTCCTTATTTGCCGACCGGTCTTCGAGGCGATCGCCATCATAGTTTTGCACGAGGAACGGATCACTCACCGGGTTGTACTGCTTGGTGTCAATTCCGTTCAAAATTCCCCAGGGCTTGAGGAGCGATAGCATTCCGTCCAATCCTTCGCCGTAGGTTGGCGTACAAATCTGCTGGGCATAGGTTGGCGACACCGTATTCACCCGATCTGCATACTTGATCCCCGCTGCCATCGTATTATGGGATTGCATGTACCACGGTACCCAGGTTATCTCCTGCAAACGCCATGTCCAGGGCCCTTGGTACGCCAAATTATGGATTGTATACACCGTCCCGATGTCAGACGTTTGGTGCATCCACACTGGGATCATTCCCGTATGCCAGTCATGGCAATGGATCAGATTCGGCTTCCAGTGGTTCCAAGAAAACTCTGCCACAGTATTGGCAAACAGGGTAAACCGCCAATCCTCATCATCTCCGTAGTAAATTCGCTGGGGCATAAAAGAAGGATGCCCCACCAAATAGAGCGGCACCTTAGTTTTCGGTAGAACCGTCTCAAAAACCTGCACTTCTTGGAACATCACATTCGTTGTCCAAACCCAGCGAGGCTCCTCGGTTAGCTTGGGTGGGATGACTCCATAAAACGGCATGATAATTCGGACATCATGCCCCATAGCTCGCAGGACAGGGGGAAGCGCGCCAACCACATCTGCCATGCCCCCAACCTTTGCCAAAGGAGCAGCCTCAGCCGCAGCAAACAATATCTTCATTCTTTAGTTAACTCCAACGGGACAGTCTTACTGAACTGCTCCTAACTCCTCGAACGACGCGCTCGGTAGTTCCAAGCAGTAGCCCGCACCATAGACAGTTTTAATGTATTTGGGATGACGGGGATCGGGTTCTAGCTTAGTACGAAGGTGGCGTATGTGAACACGAATCGTTTCGATATCGTCATCCGGCTCATAGCCCCACACCTCCCGAAGAATCTCACTGGGGGAAACGGTCTGTCCGTGGCGTTGAAGCAAGCAATGGAGCAGATCAAATTCCAGATGGGTCAACTTCACGGTGCGGCTAAACCAAATGGCCTCAAATCGCTCTGGCACCAGAGTCAAAGAACCATAGTTCAAGATCTCAGAGTGCTTGGCAGCGTCAATAATCCGATTGGTGCGCCGCAAAAGTGCCCGTACCCGGGCTAACATTTCTTCCAATTCAAAGGGTTTGGTCAAGTAGTCATCCGCACCAGCATTAAAACCCTCCACCTTGTCTTGGGTTTGCCCCATGGCGGTTAGCATCAGGATAGGGATTTCCTTGGTTCGCTCGTCCCGCCGCAGCCGCTGGCAGACTGTAAAGCCATCGACACGGGGAAGCATTAAGTCAAGAATAATCATATCTGGCTGCAACTGAATTGCTAGGGCTTGCCCCTTAATGCCGTCGTTGGCAAGGCTCACCTGGTAACCAGCCGTCTCAAGATTCAGGGAGACCATTTCAGAAATGATGGGATCATCATCAATTAACAACAGGCGCGGCATCATCAGATCGGGGTTCCGTGAAAAAACGTTAGGGCGGACTGAAGAACTTAAGAGTGATTAATTCAACTTTAATAGAGAAGTCTTAATTTTTTTTGCTAGTTATGGTGCAATTTTACAATACATTGCCAATTGTCAAGGCGAATCTCTGCCAATGGGGTATGGTGTAGCCGCGATAAGATTTATAACCCAACTGATCCCCCCTCTGCGTGATGCCGTGGGAATGGGATAGTATGAAGATATGTAAAAGTGTTCTGGTTAACCAAGCATGAGTGTGCCTGCTGTCATCGAAATGTTTGCTCCTGTCGGTGAAGATTTGCGTCAAATGACGACGAATCTCAAGAATCTGGTTGGTGCCAAGCATCCCATTCTCTATGCGGCAGCAGAGCACCTATTTGAGGGGAAGGGGAAAAGTCTGCGCCCGGCAGTGGTGCTGCTCATTTCTAGGGCAACGATGCCGAGGCAAGAGATTACCCCCAGGCACCGACGATTGGCAGAAATTACTGAGATGATTCACACGGCCAGCCTAGTCCATGACGACGTAATTGACATAGCGGAATTGCGCCGTGGACTGCCGACAGTAAATGCCCAGTTTGGAAACCGCATTGCTGTTCTAGCTGGGGATTTCCTGTTTGCCCAGGCCTCTTGGTATCTGGCGAATTTGGATAACCTAGAGGTGGTGAAGTTGCTGTCTGAGGTGATTAAGGATTTTGCGGAGGGTGAGATTCGCCAAAGCTTGACAACGTTTGATAGTGACTTGACGTTTGACGAATATTTGGCGAAGAGTTTTTATAAGACGGCCTCGCTGATGGCGGGCAGTGCCAAGGCGGCGGGGGTGCTCAGCGGTATTACTTCTCCCCAGTGCGATAGCCTTTACGAGTTTGGGCGGCATTTTGGGATTTCCTTTCAAATTGTGGATGACATTTTAGATTTCACCAGCTCAACGGAGGTGTTAGGCAAGCCGGCAGGTTCTGATCTGCGTGAGGGGCATTTGACGGCTCCGGTGTTGTATGCCCTTGAGGAACTTCCCCATTTGCGTGGCTATATCGAGCGTGAGTTTGCGGAAGCGGGGGATTTGGAGACCGCGATGGAGTTGGTGCAGGCTAGCGGTGGTATTACCCGGTCTAAGGATTTGGCCCGGCACCATGGACGCCTAGCTGGACAGTGTCTTGAATGGTTGCCCCTTTCTGCCCATAAGCAGTCATTGCTGGATCTAGTGGATTTCAATTTGGAGCGGCTGAACTAGGATCCTTTCGTATTAAAGTTAATGGCATTGGTGGCAGTGCAGGATGGGGAATGGATTTGCATAGTTCCGATGCCCAGAGTTTGGCAATGATCGATTTTGAGATCGGTGATCACAGTCTGTCGCCTGCAGAGTACGTGATTGTCCGTCAAGCAATATTTGCCACGGCTGACTTTGACTACCGCCATTTGGTTAAGTTTTCGGCCCAAGCCCTACCCACGGGAGCCGCGGCTATGGCTGCCCGAACGCCAGTAATTGTGGATGTGCCAATGGTGCAAGCGGCGATCGCCACAAGGACGCTAAGAATGTTTGCCAATCCGATATACTGCTGCAGCGAAGTTGCTTCTCGACCTCAGGATGAGCGTCCGCCCGTAGTTTTAGGCATGGAGACGCTGGCACGGCGCTATCCAGAGGCAATTTTTGTGGTTGGTGAGTCGGCCGTTGCTTTGGGGGCGCTGTTACATTTGGTGGAGTCAGAGGAGGTGAAGCCAGCTTTGGTGATCGCAACTCCGGCGGGTTTTATCGATGTGGATGTACTAAAGGATCACCTCCACGGATCTCTGGTACCCCATATTCATGTGGCGGGACGAAAAGGCAGTGCAGTAGTCGCAGGAGCGATTTTCAATGCGATCTTGGACTTGGCTTGGCAGGCCTATGGCATTGAAGAACTGGTGATGGAATAGAGCTGGAGTGATTGGCGATAGGTTTCTCGGATCTGGGATAGGAGGATTTGGATCTGTATTGCAGAGACATATCCGCCAAACACTTCCCTTTGGAGCTGTTGCTGAAGAAATGTGGTGACGGCATTGGGAAGCGTCAGAGTGAGTCCCTGTTTATGGTGAAGCTCTAGGGTGGGTACGCCGTAGAGGATAGGATAGGGCTGATAGGTGGAGGGCACTGCCAAAGCATTGCCAGCCCGATCTAGATAGGTGATGGGCAGAATGCGCCAGCTTGGGTAAGGGGGGCTGCAGTAGCCCGACAATTCGGCTTGAACCTGATTCCTAAGAACAGGGTCGGTGCATTGAGGGTGCCGGAGCACCTCGGTGAGACATTGGGCGAGGCTGTGCGGAATGTCATTGGCTAGATTCATTGGGGATTAGGGTGTTAAGGGCATCGCCAATTAGGTAAAGGGAGCCACAGAGTATGGGCGGACTGGGTGTCTCCTGGGGGAGGGCGGCAAGGGCCGACAGGAGGCTTGGATAGGGATGGGCATGGACTTTGGGTGGGGCATGGGCAACAAGATATTGGGGATCGGTGGTGGCATGGTCGGGGATCGGGACAGCGTAGAGATAATCTCCGGGCTTGAGGAGCGCGTGAAGAATGCCGATGGCATCTTTGGTGCTGAGGATCCCGATGATCCAGTGGTGGGGGGATGGGGTAGGCTCAACGAATTCCCGTAGAGCCATAGCGGCAGCAACATTGTGGGCTCCGTCGAGGAGAAGGGGGCGCTGTTGATAGGTGATGAACTGAAGGCGTCCGGGCCAGCGGGCTTGGCGCAGTCCTGCCATGATCTGGGTGGTGCTGATCCTCCACCCTTTGGCAGTCAGCTTCTCTAGGGCACAACGGGCGATCGCCCCATTGATCTGTTGGTGCTGCCCCTGGAGAGAGAGGGTAAGGGGGGGATCGGGCTTGGCTCGGTATAGGGGGGCCCCAAGGGCGGCAGCACGTTCTTGGATCACACTGTCGGCTTCGGGGGGAAGGGGTCCGACAATTAGGGGCGATCCGGGTTTGATGATCCCAGCTTTCTCCCGGGCGATCGCCCCAAGGGAATCCCCAAGACGCTGCCAATGGTCACGGCTAATGGAGGTAATAATGGTTGCCAATGGGGAGTCACAGACGTTGGTTGCATCAAGGCGACCGCCTAATCCGGTCTCAATAACGGCGATGTCTACCTGCTGCCGGGCAAAGTGCCACCAGGCGATCGCGGTGATTACTTCAAATTGGGTGGGTGGGGACTGGGGATCGATCTTAGCGGTGACTTCGGCAAGTCCTGTCGTCAAATCCGCCTCGGAGATCCACTGCCCGTCAATGGTGATCCGTTCTCGCCAACTGACTAAATGGGGGGAGGTGTAGCAGCCAGTGCGATAGCCACACAGAGTCAGGACAGATCTGAGAAAGGCACAGACCGACCCCTTGCCGTTGGTGCCAGCCACATGGATAATCGGAACCCGATGATGGGGATTGCCCAGCTGGTCAAGGAGAAATTTAATCTGCTCTAAACCCAGGTGAATGCCAAAGCGGGCGAAATCTTCTAAGCGTAGGTTCATGGCGCAAGATGGGCGATCGCTCCCGAAGAGAACACCCCCCGCTCGGTAATGTAACCCGTGATCAAGGAGTGCGGCGTAATGTCGAACCCATAGTTAAGGGCTGGAGTTTCAGTTGGCGCAATTCGTACCCGTGTGATAGCGCCGCTGTCATCCTGTCCGGTAACCCACAGCACCTCATCGGGGCTACGGGTTTCGATTTCCACTTCCCGTAGGGCATCAAGGCAGCTAAAGTCCAATGTCGACCAAGGCAGCGCCACATAGAATGGTACCCCATGGGCTGCCGCAGCTAGAGCCTTGAGATAGGTGCCAATCTTATTAATCACATCACCTGTGGCAGTTACCCGATCCGCGCCCACGATGCATAGATCTACCTTGCCGTAATGCATCAGTAAGCCCCCCGCATTATCGACAATCAGGGTATGGGGGATGCCAGCTTGGGCGAGTTCCCAAGTTGTGATCCCAGCCCCCTGATTCCGCGGTCGGGTCTCGTCAACCCAGACATGGACCGGAATGCCCTGCTGGTGGGCTGTATAAATGGGGGCTAGGGCGGAGCCGGAATCTACAATCGCCATGGCACCGGCATTACAATGGGTCAAAATCTCTACCGGTTGACCGTTTTTTTGTCGGGAGATGGCCGTAATCAGAGCAACTCCCTCCTCCCCAATCCGCCGCGATCGCTCGATGTCCTCTTCCACGATCAGGATTGCCTCCTGCCGGGCACGCTGAATTAGGGGATCTCCTGACGCCGGATCGGATGACAAAACCTGAGTCATCCGATCCACTGCCCAAGCCAAGTTTACTGCTGTCGGTCGAGCAGCTCGCAAAGGGGGTAACAGGGACTGCACGGTGTCCCAGCAGCCTTGGGTCTCTCTAACGGCAAAATAAACTCCAAAGGCTCCAACATTGCCGATCACCCCGGCTCCCCGCACTGTCATTGCCCGAATTGCGGCGATCGCCTCCGCAGATGTAGACAGCCGCCTAGTCCCATAGGTGAAAGGAAGCTGGGTCTGATCGACAACCATTAGATCATCACCGTCGAGCCAAAGCGCTTGGCAAGGCCTCATGCCGAAAGCGTCCGCCGCTTACTCACCATCTTGTAGGCTTCAATCAGATCGCCAGTTTGCCAGTTGTGGAACCGATCTAGGGACACCCCACACTCAAAACCAGTTGCGACCTCCTTAGCGTCATCCTTCATTCTCTTGAGGGAATCCAAAATACCCTGATAGATGATCTCCCGCCCACGGCGAATCCGCACATGACAATTACGCTGAAGCTTGCCAGACTGCACATAGCAGCCTGCAACCATCCCTTTGCCAATGGGGAATGTCGCCCGAACCTCCGCCTGTCCAAGGTGCTCTTCCACCATTTCGGGGTCAAGCAGTCCTTCCATGGCCCCCTGGACATCCTCCAGCAGTTTGTAAATGATGTTGTAGTCACGCACATCAACGCCGAGGTTGTCCGCTGCCTGCCTTGCTCCGGGGGCTAGGGAACTATTGAATCCCAAAACCACTGCGTCGCTAGCTGCTGCCAAGCTCACGTCGTTCTCGCTAATCTCCCCGGGGGCAGACAGGAGAACACGTAACTGCACTTCATTTTGGGGCAATTGCTTCAGGGCGCTAAGAATCGCTTCCACGGAGCCCTGCACATCTGCCTTCAGCACTAAGTTAAGCTCCTTGAGATCGCCCTCTTGGGCTTTCTCCGATAGGGTGCCAAGGGTGACACGGCGCGAGCCCATGGTTTGCAGTCGCAATTGTCGCTGCTCGCTGAGACGCTGATCCGCCAATACCCGGGCCTGGCGCTCATCGGGAAAGACTTCAAACTCATCCCCAGCCGCAGGCACATCGCTCAAGCCCAAGACCTCCACCGCGAAGGAAGGCCCGGCCACCTCAACGCGATCGCCCCGGTCATCAATAAGAGCCCGAACCCGCCCCAACACTGCTCCGGCCACAAACACATCTCCCACACGCAGGGAACCGTTCTGCACAAGGAACGTTGCTACGGGGCCACGAGCCTTATCAAGGTGGGCTTCGATGATGGTTCCCTTGGCAGGGCGGTCAGGGTTGGCTTGCAGATCTTCGACTTCCGAAACTAGTAGGATCATTTCCAGCAGCAGATCCAAGTTTGTTCCTTTGAGAGCACTCACGGGCACCATGATCGTATCGCCCCCCCATTCTTCGGCTACCAGTCCAAATTCTGTCAGTTCTTGACGAATGCGATCGGGCTGGGAGTCCAACTTATCGACTTTATTGATGGCCACGATTATGGGCACCTTGGCCGCGCGGGCATGGCTGATGGCTTCAATGGTTTGGGGCTGAACGCCATCATCGGCTGCCACCACCAGAATCGCTACATCCGTCACCTTAGCCCCGCGAGCCCGCATGGCGGTAAAAGCTTCGTGACCAGGAGTGTCCAGGAACACAATTTGTTGTTTTTGCCCGCCATGGTTCACATCTACATGGTAGGCACCAATGTGCTGGGTGATCCCACCTGCTTCTCCTTGGGCAACTTTACTTTTGCGGATGGCATCGAGCAGGGTGGTTTTGCCATGGTCAACGTGTCCCATGATTGTGACCACCGGAGGACGGCGATGGAGGTAATCAAGGTCACCCAAGTCGATCATTTCTGTCTTCCGCGCCAGTTCCACGGTTTCCTGCTCTTCGATTTCATAGCCCAGATCCCGAACAACGGTTTTAGCAATCTCTAGATCGAGGGTTTGGGTAATCGAAACCATCGTGCCTTTCATAAACAGGTTGCGAATGATTTCGGTTTCCGAGACCATGAGCCGTGCCGCCAACTCCTGAACCGTGACATCGGCATTCAGTGCCACTGACGTGGGCTTGTCAACAACGGGTTCGGCGGTTTGACGACTGTGGCGAGGAGCAGCCTTCTTGGCCGAGCGGAGCTGGATGCTACCGCTGATTGGCTTGGCCGCCGGGGATTTGGGTTGGGCAGCCGGCCGTGCTAACGATAGACTCAACTCCGGTGAATCCTGATCATCTAACAAGTCAAGGAGATCTTCCTCTTCATCTTCGATCAGACGCAGCGATCGCTTGACCTTGGTTGTCCGAGCCTTTTCCTTGTTTTCTAGGGGATCAACCTCCTCTTCTTTCCGCGACTTGAGACGTTTGCTTGGCTTGGCGGTGGGCTTATCCAGTAGGATGGGCAGATCGGAAGCTGCTGGAGCAATTCCCCGCTCCGGTGGAGCATCAAGCTGGGACTCTCCCCTCACGACAGGCTTGGATTCGGGGCGCGCTGGACGTGCGGGCGGCGTTAGGGCTCGGATGGGGTGGGGGGGCTCGTGGGGAGCGGTAATTCCCCGTTCAATCAACACAGCGTCCTTGACGGGTTTGCGAATCGGTGGTGCGGGGGCTGGTTGCGCTGGCGATCGCTAGGATCCTGTTTCGCCTCGATTTCGC
>JAAUUH010000025.1 GCA_012031145.1 Oscillatoriales cyanobacterium SM2_2_1
CTTTTTCCTAGGGTGGGTCGATGACTAAAATTTATGGCTGCGGATGCGTCATTGGGGTGATTGCGCCATTCGTGTTTTTGGTTGCCCCTGTTTGGGCCCAGTCTATCGACTGCCGCAATCCCCAAACCCAGCGGGATCTTAACCGCTGTTCCGAGGCGGACTATCGGGCTGCCGATCGCCAGCTTAACGAAACCTACCAACAACTGCGCCGCCGCATCCGAGAATTTGCTGGCAATCGCCCCGCAGTTCGGGAGCAAGAGAATCGGCTGGTCGACGCCCAACTGGCATGGATTACCTTCCGCGATCGCCATTGTGCCTTCGTCCGCAGTCGGGTAGAAGGCGGCTCCATCCTCCCCCTAGCGGTTAACCGCTGCCTTGAACGCCTCACGAAAGAGCGTACCCAGGAGTTGGCACTCTACCTCCGGGAAGGAGCCATTTAGCCTAGGGTCTAGGGGTATGCTCAAGGAGAAGTACTTTCTAGATTAGGCATGGCACAACAGCGTCCATGGTATTGGATCTATGGGCTCCGGTTCCTCGGTGGGGCGATCGCCATTTACTTGGTCTTCCGGCTGCAACAAACGGTGCAATTGCTGCTCACCAGCCTATTTTTTGCAGGGGCCATTACCCCCCTGGTCGAACGGATGGTACGGTGGCAGGTCACAGTTGGACGGTGGCGTCTGGGACTGAATCGCGCCGCTGTCATTGCCATTATTTATGTGGTGTTGCTGTTTGCCCTCCTTGTGGCGATCGCCCCTGCCCCTCGGCTGGTATCCGAATTGGGACAATTCCTTACCCAACTCCCCATATTGGTGCAAAAACTGGAGCTGCCCACCACTCCTGTCTTTGGCATTAGCCCCCAACTGCTGCGGGAAGTGATCGAAACCCGTCTCCTACTGGAGCAACTGCAAACCCTCGGGCGCGAAATTGCCGGACAAACCGTAGACATCACGGTTCGCCTGCTGAGCACCATGGGCATTGGACTGCTCAGCCTGATGATCACCGCCTACATGGTAATCAACGCCGATGCCCTCCTCAGGCGAGTCCTCGCCCCCCTATCCGACCCCGTTCAGGTTCGGGTACGCCAACTTCTGCCCCCCATCACCAACTGCCTTGGGGCCTACGTCCTGGGTCGCATCGGCACCTCCTTCCTTCTTGGGATCTGCACCTACTTTGCCCTCGCCCTAATCGCTGTGCCCTTTGCCGCCACCCTTGGACTGGTGACGGCGATCGCCAATCTGATCCCCTACCTCGGTGGACTAATCAGCCTAGTCCTGATTGGGATCACCGCCTCTCCCCTCAGCGTCTCCCAAATATCCCTTGCCGTGGGGATCTGCTTCACGCTGCAACAAATCGAGGCATGGATCCTGCAACCCTGGCTGGTGGCCCCCTACCTCAACCTCGATCCCTTTGAATTGCTGCTCTCCATCATCATCGGAGCCGAACTCCTCGGCGTCCCCGGTGCTATTCTGGCCCCCCCGGTTGCTGGCGTGGGTCGAATCTTAGTACAGCAGTTCACCCATCCTATGCCCCTTCCCGGCTCAGAGCCAGATGATCGGCCCACGGCGTAAACACAAAAAAACTGCCACTCCGGCTAAGGGTGGCAGCATCCTAGAACTATGGAATCGAGCAATCCTTAAATTCGACCGCGGAGCATCATTGCCATTTCGTTAGGCTTTGGCGAATTTTCGATCGCCGTTTCTTCCGTGATTCGTCCATCCTCGTAGAGCTTATAAAGCGATTGGTTCATGGTGCACATCCCCTCGTAGGTACACTTGGGAATAATCTGCTCCACCTCATCGACTTCCCCACGCTTGATGTAGTCGCGGATGGCATCGGTGTTGATCATGATTTCGTGGATGGCCGCCCGCTTGCCATCGGTGGTTCGAACCAGACCCTGGGCAATGACCGCCACCAGCGACTCGGACACCTGGATCCGCATCGGCCCCTGCTGATCCGGTTCATAGAGGTTCAAAATCCGGTCGATCGTCTTCACGGCGCTGTTGGTGTGCAGCGTGCCAAAAACCAAGTGACCAGTTTGGGCGGCCTTAAGGGCCGTATTCACCGTTTCGCGATCGCGCATTTCCCCAATTAGAATGATATCCGGATCTTCCCGCAGTGAGGCCTTCAGGGCATTGTCAAACTTGGTGGTGTGAATGCCCACCTCCCGCTGCTTAATGAGGGCCTTCCGGCTTTGGTGCACAAACTCAATCGGATCCTCAATCGAAATAATGTGCTTCGGCATTTCCGTATTGATGAAATCAATCATCGCCGCCATCGTGGTCGATTTCCCCGAACCGGTCGGCCCCGTCACCAGAATCAGCCCCTTGTGGGTATAGCACAGCTCGCGAAATACTTCCGGTAAATTCAACTGGTCAATCGTCAAAATTTTCAGCGGAATCAACCGAATCACTAGGGCGAACCCCTTGAGGGAATCAAAGACATTTACCCGACAGCGGGCAAATTCGTACTGCGTTGCTCCGTCATATTCCAGGGTGTCATAGAAGCCCTGTATCTGCTTTTCATCCATAATTTCCTGTAACCAGGAAACAAAGGTGGGGCGATCGGGAATCGGATATTGTTCCTGAATCACCATCAGCCCCCGGCTGCGGAACCGAACATTCTCACCTACCCCCGCATGGATATCTGAACATCCCTGCTCATAGGCGTCCTTGACAACCTGGGCTAGGGTCGGCTGCCCCGAACTGCGCTGAATCACCGAAGCCGTTGGCAAAGGGACATTCACTGGCGGACCGGGACGAACCGGCACCCGCATAGCGGGCGGTGGCGGCACACTCGTCACTTGGGAGTCATCGAGGCGGGGCTGGGGAATGGGCGGCGGGGGTACCCGGGGCTGGGCTGACGGCTGAGGCGACCCGTGGGGGCTAGGGGGGCCGGATGGTGCCGCGGCGCGGGACTGGGACGGCACTATGGGATTGGCCATGGGATTAGCACCAGGATTGGGGCGGGGCGGGGGTACCGGGGGAATTCCAGCTTGGGACATGGGTTTCGTCTCGCTTGGGGAACTAAGGGTAGGGATGCAATCTCTTAAAAGCCAGCACGGCGTCTGCTCCTGCTGAAACTATAATAAGATTTAGACCTACTCTCTGCTTAGAATACATGAATATTCTCTCAACCCTACGGGCCCTAGATCAAGAAACCGCTCGTCCTAAAAAAGAAGCCAAACCTCAGCAATCTAAGGGCATTGAAATCAAATCCAAGCGAGAAGTGGATCTGATGCGCGAGTCTGCACGGATTGTGGCCACGGTGCTCAAGGAGATTGCCGCCCTAATGCAGCCCGGCATGACCACCAAAGATATTGACACCTATGCCGAAAAGCGAATCCGTGAAATGGGTGCCGTGCCGAGCTTTAAGGGCTACTGCAATTTTCCTGCTAGCATTTGCGCCAGCATTAACCAAGAGGTGGTGCATGGTATCCCCAGCGCCAAGAAGGTGATCAGGAATGGTGATCTGGTCAAGATTGACACCGGAGCCTACAAAAATGGTTTCCATGGAGACTCCTGCATCACGATCGCCGTTGGCCCCATTTCCGAAAAAGCGGCTCTGCTGATGCGTGTCGCTGAGGAAGCGCTGTACAAAGGAATTGAGCAAGTTAAATCTGGCAATTGCCTGTTGGATTTGGCTGGGGCAATCGAGGATCATGTCAAAGCCCACGGCTTCAGTGTGGTTGAGGACTTCACGGGCCATGGGGTGGGGCGCAATCTCCACGAAGAACCCTCAGTCTTTAATTTTCGCACCCATCAGTTGCCCAACGTGCGTCTACGCCCGGGAATGGTGCTGGCGATCGAGCCGATTCTGAACGCTGGATCGAAGCGGGTGCGTTTTCTGGCTGACAAGTGGACGGCAGTGACCGTAGACAACCAACTTTCAGCTCAGTTTGAGCACACGGTGCTGGTCACCGAAACGGGTTATGAAATCCTGACTGACCGCAATTTGGTCTGATTCACTGTGTTTGGACGATGCCGATTAGCCACTTGTATCGGCTGCTGGGGCTATCGTTGTTGAGCTGTCGAATGTTTTCATGGCAAGAATTTCACCCCCTAGCCTGTAAGATTTGATGGGCGCTGTAACGCCTATCCCACAAGGCTTCCGCCTGAATTGATGACGCGCCCTCATTGGAACTACTCAAATTTTGGCGGTGCCTTGAAATAACTTTTTCAAGGGCTGCCTTGATAGGCTGACCCTCATTCCACCCTTTTCCTGATTGAGAAGGGATGTAAAGCCTACCAATCAATTGTGCCTGCTGTTCTGCCCAGGGAAAAAATGGGGCCGCGCTGCAGTGGATATGCCCATGCCAGCCCGCCGATTTCTGCCTCGGTCAAAAGCCCGATCTTGGGTTAGGATTAAGCCATCGGCGAATTATTAAGAAATATTGCGATAAGGCAGGGCGCATTGATGGCTGCTCGAATGGGTCAGCCCACCATCGTAATTGTGGGCGCAGGGTTTGGCGGATGGCAAACGGCGGTTTCCCTGGCGCGGCGGCAGATCTCCTGCCTCCTGCTTGACCGCCACGGGGAGCAATGTTTTATTCCCCTATTGTTCCATGTGAGCGTGGGGCTTTTGGCACCGGAGTGGATTGTCTCGGACTTGGGGAAGGCATCTCAACACTCTCCGTACATTCGCTTTCAAAAAGCTGCGGTAGTGAAGGTCTCCTTGGCGGAGGGCTACTTGGAGACAACGGCAGGCTCGGTCACCTTTGATTATTTGGTGTTAGCCACAGGGAGCCGCAGTCGACCGATTCCGGCGGCGGCCTTTCCCATGCGCACTCTCGATGATGCGATCGCCCTGCGGAATCATCTGTTAACCCATAGTCAACAAGCCATTGTGGTGGTTGGTGGCGGTGCCACTGGGGTAGAGCTGGCTGGAGCTTTAGCTGAGGGAGGGCTAGGACGGCGGATTATTTTGCTTCAGTCGCGGGACTACTTATTACCCGACTTGCCCCCAGCGTTGGCGCGCTATACCCTGCGACAGCTACAGCGCTTAGGAATCGAGGTTCGCCTAGGCGTGCGCGTGCAGTCCGTGACCGGCGATCGGGTGGTCTTGGACACGGGAGAAGAAATTTTGACCCCGACGACCATTTGGACCGCGGGTCTAGAGCCGGAACTGCCGGAAGTTACCCCATTTTTAGAACTCAGCCATCGCCAGCGTGTGGCGGTGCTGCCGACACTCCAGTTGCCTGCCTACGAGCGGGTTTATGCCCTTGGCGACCTGGCCGCGGCGCGCGATCGCGGCACTTATTTGACGGGGGTTGCTCCGGAGGCCCTGCAGCAGGGCGTGGCCGTCGCCCGAAACCTAGCTCGCCAGTTGCGAGGGCGCACTCCGCTACCCTTTCGTTACTTTAATAAAGGGCGCTTAGCAATCATTGGCGGCTATGGTGGAGTCGGGCAGATTGGATCACTGCCTCTGCGGGGTTGGCTGCCTTGGGTGCTGTGGTTGGCGGTGCACCTAATCTATCTGCCCGGCTATGGCAATCGTTGGCAAGTGCTTCAAACTTGGTTCAAAACCTACGGACTGAGGTTAACGTCTACACCCATAACTTATTTAACACAGCGTCAGGAGCGATTATGACTGAGAAAAAACCTGCCCTAGGGCTAAATTCTGCTGATGGGGCGATCGCCTATCTTTTGCTTCGCATCATTGTGGGGGTAAATTATTTTAACCATGGATTTGTTCGCATCGGCTCCATGGACGGTTTCGCTAGGGCAATGGTAGAGCGGTTTAAGGACACATTTTTGCCTGAGCCCATAGTTTACTTGACAGGACTCGCAGTGACGCCAGTAGAGTTTGTGGTTGGCATTTTGATCACAATTGGTTGGCTGACCCGCAGCGCCCTAATTGCCACTCTGGGCCTGATGGTGATCCTCATGTATGGGGTTACCCTGCTCCAGGATTGGGGAACAGCCGCTAGTCAGTTGGTTTACGATTTGATCCTGTTTGTGTTGCTTGCTGGACTTGGCTACAACATTTATTCGGTAGATTACCGTCTTGGCGGTGGACAGAAAAAACCGGGCAGAAGTGGTGACTCGGCGATCGCCCCCTTTCGCCACGGTCGTCATACCCCTAGTCCGAACCCCTAGTCCAAAAATCGGCGGGGCGACACCTGGGTCAGAAGGGAGTCATGGGTTTGCCCGCCTGTCACAGCCGCGGCGAATCGTCGCGCTAGGGGCGGGGCGTAAATAAACGGCGTGGTAAACCCCGTAAATAGATGCACATTTTTGCTGCCATAGGGCAACCCCACCAGGGGCAGGCCATCGCGGCTGAAGGACACCAGACTGTGATGCCATTGGGCCGGCAGATCTGCCAAGCTGGGAAATAGGGGGCGAATGGCGTCACGAATCGCCTGCTCACTGGCGGCAGGATCATGGGGCGGCATTCCCCTAGTGTGCACCCGGCTCAGTTGTCCCACTCGCAAAGAGCGGTCATCGAAGGGTACCACCCCCGCATCCACTGAAGGGGGTATTAATTCATAGTCTGGCGATCGCCATAGGAGATCATGTTCGGGAGTACTGGTCGCTGCTTCCTGGGCAAAGCGGGTCACATCCGCTGGCATCACCATACAGTGCATGGGCGGAGCCACCTCTGGAGCCATCCGCAGCACCTCCCCATGGGTGAAATAAACCGGGGACTCCAAGTCCAGTTGGGCGCACAGTAGCCGTGTTTCGCTCCCAACACAAAGGGCAAATTCAGCCCCGATGTAGATTTCAGTCTCGGTTTGGATGCCAACCCCGTGGCAGCCATCTTTTTGCCAGCCTGTCACCTGTGCCATCACCATCGCACCACCTAGCTTTAGAAATGCTTCCTGGTAGGCAGTAATGAATGTCAGCGGATCGACATGGGCGTGGCGAACAAGGAGCGCACCGCTGATTGCACCGGGATTTAATAGGGGCTCGCGGCTGTGTGCTTCCTCAGGCGTCAGATTCTGCGGTGGAAATAAACATTCAGCATAGCTGCGGGTAACAGCCGCCCCATCTGCCGCCAGATCTTGCCACAGCAACAAGTCCAACTCCCGCAAGGATGTATCCCGCCCCAACTCCGCTGACAAATTCCGGTGGAGCGCTATCCCCTCCCGGCAAAGCGTTTGGGTCAGTGCCGTCGTGCCCGCCCAATAGGGAATACCGCCGTAGCTCCTTGCCGTTGCCCCTCGAACTGGGCGATCGCGCTCCAAAAGCAAAACCGCTAACCCCACCCGCTGCAATTCGTAGGCCAGGGCTGAGCCGCACAGCCCTCCCCCGACCACGATCCAATCCCAACTGCCGGTCATTAACGTGCTGCTAGCCGGGTCAGAACCTCCTGCGATCGCTGTAAAAAGGACTGCATACCTGCGGCATCAAAGGATTTCTGAGCCATCAGTGCCAGGTCATACACATGGCGGCAGATCAGCGTTACCAACTGCGCCGAATCCGACACCCCTGAGCTAAGCACTATCTGGCTATCCTCCAATTCCAGCACCTTATCCATCAGCGGATGGGACGTATTCACAAGCAAAATATGATCCTCCGGAAATGCCGGTAACTTTTGCTGTGATAAGGCTGCCATCTCCTGCAGGCGGCGGGCATACTCCGGCAGCAGCACCATCGCTGGCGGCGCTTCTGCCCCCTCACCCCGGAGGGCATCAGTTCGAATTACCAATTGGGGCAACCCCAACACCCGCTGAAAAATCTCCTTGAGGCGATCGCCCCTAGTTTTATTGGTCTTTGGATCCACCAACTCAGAGCGATCGTCTCGTACCAAACGGTCATCGATCTCCGCATCCACACGCGAAAATTTGACCTCACTAAATTCCCGTTCTAAAAACTGAATAAAGTGGCTATCAATGAATGAATCAAAGGTCAACACCTCCAACCCCTGTTGCCGATGCAGCGCCAAGTAAGTTGCTTGGGATACCGGATCGGAAGTATAAAACACTCGCTTCTCGTGCCGTTCTCGGTTTCGCTCCAGATACTCTGTCAGCGTGGAGTATTCCCCGTCCCCTGTCGTTGGATAAACCAAAATATCCTTAATCTGTTGATAGAACTTATCGTTGTTCATGGCACCAAACTTCATGAATAAACTAATGTCCTGCCAACAGCGTAAAAACTCCTCCCGCTGATCGCGATAGAGGGCTACCAAGTGATCCCCGACCTTCTTGGTGATGTATTCTTGAATCTTTCTTACCTTGCGATCGCCTTGCAAAAAACTCCGTGAGACATTCAATGGAATATCGGTACTGTCAATGACACCCCGCAAAGGCGACAGGAACTTGGGGATCACTTCCTCACAGCGATCACTGACAAACACATGATTGCAAAATAACTTAATTTGCCCCTTACTTGGGTCAATGTCTGCCCGCAATTTCGGAAAATATAAAATTCCCTTCACCACAAACGGATAGTCCGTATTCAAATGAATCCAAAATAAAGGATCTTCTTGAAACGGATGCAAGTAGCGATAAAACTCCAAGTACTGCTCTCGGCTAATACTCGACGGCGACTGATCCCACAGTGCGGTTCGGCGGTTCACCACCTCCGTGTGCAGCCGAATAGTGACGGGCAAAAAATCACAATAGTTACGAATGATCCGTCGCAGTTCCGCCTCCTCCAAAAACTCCGCCGCATCATCCTGCAACGTCAAGGTCACCGTCGTACCCACCTCAGTCCGCGTGCCATCGCCAAGGGTATAGGCTGTTGACCCGTCACAGTCCCACGACACCGCCTGGGCTCCCTCACGGTATGACAAGGTATCAATTTCCACCCGCGATGCCACCATAAATGCCGAGTAAAACCCCAAACCAAAGTGACCAATAATCTGCTGGTCATCGGCCCGGTACTTCTGGATGAATTCTTCGGCACTGGAAAAAGCCACCTGATTAATGTATTTTTTCACCTCATCGGCGGTCATTCCCAGTCCGTTGTCCCGCACCGCGATCTGCCGCCGCTCCCGGTTAATCGTAACCACTACTTCTCCATCAGGCGGTGTCGCTGCCTCTCCAGCGTAGGACAGCATCTTGCGCTTACTAATGGCATCCACCCCATTGGAGATCAACTCACGCAGAAAGATGTCCCGCTCTGAATAAAGGGCCTTCTTAATGATGGGAAAAATATTTTCACTATGAATTTCAATCGTTCCCTGTTCGTGCATGGTTCAAACCCTAATAATCGCCACTGCAAAGCCAACGTGACCCATTATACCCATGACAGTCCTGCTGCAGGGCTGGGCATTATTTCGATGTATATTAACTCTGTTGAAAAATCAAGGGGTCTCAACTATTGTTTTAGAAAAAATTACCGCTCCCACTCCCATGGTTATTGCCGTACTCGCCTACTTGGCCATCTCAGTGCTCCTGATCCTCGGAGCCTTCTCCTTTTTCTGGCGTGCTCTCAAATCCTTTCGCACCCTCTCACCCTCTACCCCGCCCCCTACGTTCTCCGTAGATCAGCTGGCAAACGCCGAGCAAAGACAGGAAATCATTGCCATGCTAGAGCGACAATTCCACAGCAGCCCCTCCGCCGATCCCTAACCCGATGTCTACGCGAAGCCCAGTCCCCCTGACGGCCGATCCTCCGAACTACGCCGAAAAGCGTCGTCAACTGCGTCAGGAACGTCGCCGCAGGTTACAACTCAACCTTTGGCAGTGTTCTCTCATGGTTGGAATCAGCTTAGGTACTTTGTGGGTCTCCGCCTTACCGATGTGGCTAGTCCAGGATCTAAGTCAGATTGAAATTGAGGGCAACCAGCTACTTTCTAAAGAAAGTATAAAGAAACGCCTTGCTTTGCCTCTACCGCAGTCGATATTCCAGATTCAACCTGATTCGGTTGCCCAAAGTCTGGAGCAGTCATCGCCCATCCGCCGCGCCTATATCAGTCGCGCCCTGTTCCCATCGCGACTCCTAGTTCAAGTCCACGAGCGCATTCCTGTGGCTACCAGTGAACGAGGGGGAAAGAAAGGGTATCTTGATGCCGAAGGAATATGGATGCCAGAATCCCTTTTTGATGCTACATTACAGCCACCTGAATTAGAGGTCTTGGAGTCCACCGCTCCTATTGAGCCCCAAATTTGGTCATCACTATACCAGCAGATACGTCGCACAAAGGTGCGCATCCGTCGCATTGATATCCGAGACAGAAGCAATATTTTTTTGCTCACCGACGTTGCCCCCGTGCGGGTTCGCATTGGTATTTACAAGCCTTCCCAGTTTCAGCAGCAATTGTTAAAACTAGATGAAATGCGTCAACTTCAACAGAAATTTGCCGCATCACAGCTTGATTCCAAGGTCTATGACTGCTTAGATGTTAGCGATCAATCACAACCTCCCTCATTGGTTCCTAAATGTGCTGGCAACAGCCCTCCGGTTCCCTAGTTCTCTATCGTTCTACTGCCCAACGTTGCCATGCCCCAAAATAACTGGCCCGAAGAATTTAATTCCACCCATATCGATGATGGTATCGATGCCATCCACACCTTGGGACTGTCTCGCAATCGGCTGAAATCAAGTGTTGATTCAAAAGCGGAGAATATTATGTTGGGAAGCGTGGCCAAAATTAAGGTGATTGGTGTGGGCGGTGGCGGCGGCAATGCTGTGAACCGCATGATTGCTAGTGACCTTGGCGGCGTCGAATTTTGGACGTTCAATACCGATGCCCAGGCACTTGTCCAGTCTTCGGCTGCCAAGCGGTTTCAAATGGGGCAAAAGCTAACCCGTGGGTTGGGAGCAGGTGGAAATCCGGCGATCGGGCAAAAAGCTGCTGAAGAATCCCGCGATGACATTGCCAATGCCGTAGAAGGCGCGGATCTGATTTTCATCACCGCAGGCATGGGTGGAGGAACTGGCACAGGTGCAGCTCCTATCATTGCCGAAGTTGCTAAGGAAGCCGGTGCCCTAACCGTGGGCGTGGTTACTCGCCCTTTCACCTTTGAGGGGCGGCGTCGCAGCCACCAAGCCGAAGAAGGTATCGAGGCTCTGCAAAGTCGCGTCGATACTTTAAT
This sequence comes from Oscillatoriales cyanobacterium SM2_2_1, assembly GCA_012031145.1. GTDB lineage: Bacteria > Cyanobacteriota > Cyanobacteriia > Pseudanabaenales > Pseudanabaenaceae > UBA999. The sequence goes on from JAAUUH010000025.1 coordinate 10,982, forward strand.
TGTGATCCCCAATGATAAGCTGCTGACGGTGATTTCAGAGCAAACACCGGTGCAGGAAGCTTTTCGGGTTGCCGATGACATTTTGCGGCAAGGTGTTCAAGGCATTTCAGACATCATCACCATTCCTGGACTGGTCAATGTGGATTTTGCGGACATTCGTGCCGTGATGGCTGATGCTGGCTCTGCCATGATGGGGATCGGTATCGGTTCTGGCAAGTCTCGGGCCCGGGAAGCGGCAATGACAGCCATATCTTCACCACTGCTTGAAACTTCTGTCGAGGGGGCCAATGGGGTGGTCTTTAATATCACGGGTGGTGCCGATCTTACGCTCCATGAAGTCAATGCAGCAGCCGAGACCATCTACGAGGTGGTTGATCCCAATGCCAATATTATTTTTGGAGCGGTAATTGATGAAAAGATGGAAGGGGAGATCAGAATTACAGTCATTGCAACGGGCTTTACCCAAAGAAACGCTTCGGCTTTGCCGCCGCAATTAAAAAAGAACACTCCTATTTCGCCATCTCCAAACCTCCCTAAGGCTGCACCTCCGTCGCCCATGACACCGTCCCCAGAAATTAAAATCAGTAAGCCTGGACTGGATATTCCAGACTTTCTGCAGCGGCGGCGTCCCCCAAGGTAGGAGTTCTCTCTGCAGAGAGAATTTGCACTGAACTGCAAAAAGTTGGTGATAGTTTCTGGGGATCGGGGACAATTAATCTGTGCCATCATCTCGGAGTTCAGCAAAATTAGTGGCTATTCAACCCCTTACACCTTCTTCTGCTGCCAAGCTGCCAATAGTTGCTTCAGCCGATCCGCGATTAAGGTTGTTCTCAGGCTCCGCTAACGTCCCGCTTGCCGAAGAGATTGCCCGCTATTTGGGTATGGGGCTGGGGCCGATGGTGCGAAAGCGATTTGCGGATGGTGAGGTTTATGTGCAGGTGCAGGAATCTATTCGTGGATGTGATGTCTATTTGATTCAACCAACCTGTAGGCCAGTCAATGATCATCTGACTGAGTTGCTGATTATGATTGATGCTTGTCGGCGAGCTTCGGCGCGCCAGATTACGGCGGTGTTGCCCTACTATGGCTATGCTCGGGCCGATCGAAAAACAGCGGGAAGGGAATCAATTACAGCTAAGCTGGTAGCCAATTTGATCGTGCAGTCCGGAGCCAATCGGGTTTTGGCGATGGATTTACACTCGGCCCAGATTCAGGGGTATTTTGACATTCCCTGTGACCATGTGTTCGGAGCCCCGGTACTGTTGGATTATTTGCTTAAGAAGCAATTGTCCGATCTCGTGGTCGTGTCACCGGACGTGGGGGGGGTGGTGCGAGCGCGTTCTTTTGCGAAAAAGCTCAGTGATGCGCCGCTAGCCATTATTGATAAGCGACGTCAAACCCATAATGTGGCAGAGGTGCTGAATGTGGTGGGGGATGTGGCTGGTAAAACGGCCGTACTTGTAGATGACATGATTGATACGGCGGGTACGATTACGGAGGCGGCTAAGTTATTGCGTCAAGTGGGGGCAAAACAAGTTTATGCCTGTGCTACCCATGCCGTTCTTTCCCCCCCAGCTTTGGAGCGTTTAGCAAGCGGTATCTTTGAGGAAGTGATTGTGACCAATACAATTCCTGTGGGTGCGGATTGCTATTTTCCCCAGTTGCGAGTTCTGTCGGTGGCGGATTTATTAGGGGAGACGATTTGGCGGGTGCATGAGGATACTTCAGTAAGTATTATGTTTCGCTAGATGCTGTTGATTCAGTTGTTTTAGGGTGGTTCCGCTGTTTGTTTTGGTCTGTCTTGTAAATGGGATGCAGGTGCATTTATGTTGATTGGGGTGCGGCGTAGGGCTTACTTGGCTTTGGTGTGCTTGTCTGCTGCTTTGCTGCCAACGATCGCCCAGGCCCATCCTGAGGAAGATGGCGTGGCTAATCTGGCGAGTGGCTTTTTCCACACACTCGGAGGGCTAGATCACATTTTGGCAATGGTGGCCATAGGAATTTGGGCCGCCCAGATGGGGGGAAAGGGGCGGTGGCTGGTTCCCACCGCGTTTGTGGTTTTGATGGTTGTTGGTGGCGTATTGGGCATAGTAGTACCGGGAGTGCCGCTGATTGAGCAGGGGATTATGGCATCGATCTTTGTATTGGGGGCGCTCATTGCCGGGGCCCGACCCTTACCTTTTCGAGCGGGAGCCCTGATTGCCGGGGGATTGGCATTGTTCCATGGCTATGCCCATGGGGTGGAAATGCCGGCTGTGGGGAGTGCTTGGGAGTATGGTTTTGGCTTTTTGCTGGGTACGATGGTGCTGCATACTGCAGGACTGGGGGGAACTTTAGCGTTGCAGAAGATGATTCAACCGACCATAGCTCGTGTCCTTGGTGTAGGAGTCCTCCTGGGTGGGGTTTACGTAGTGATCACCAAGATGGGGGCACTGTAGTACTTGGACAGGTTAGTCACTGGGGTCGACCCATGCAGTACGCCATGCTTCTTCGGCGGTCGCCACAACTTTGAGCCATTGTTTCTTACGGAGTTGCTCTAGGTGTTGGGCATGGCGAGCAGAAAGAACCCGTAGTTCGCCTCGCAGGGTCATCAGAGTGCGATCGCCCGTTTCAATTTCCATAGTTGCGAGCTGGATGTGCTGACCTGGGGCAGAAATTTGGTATCTGCTGAGAAGCTCTTGGCTCTCGCTGAGGGATTGACCTAGGACTTCGCTAAGGGCAGCGTCAATGCTATCGGTGGACGGGAGCGAACTGGTGTGCAGACGTTCTGCGGCTCGGCCACCAATTTCTCGGAGTTCCCGCTGTAAAGTGCAGCGCTCAATGGCGCTTAAGGACAGAAATGCCTCGGGGCAATTTTGGGTGCAAAATAGAAAAATGGCTTGGAATAATCGGTTCCTTAGGGCAGGGGCAATCGCCTGGAGATAGGTTTTCTGAAGTTGCTCTTGGCGTTGAACCATCTGGGCGATCGCCACTTCTAGAGCTTGAATGTCACGATCAACTTGCATCCCCTTGATCTTCTCCGGACAGTTCTTCGCCAACAACAAAACGAACAAAGCGGCGCACCTTAACGTTTTCATTGAGGCGGGAAGCGGTTTGTTTCACCAGCTCATCCACAGTTATCGATGAGTCTTTGATATAGGGCTGATCAATGAGGCTCAGTTCCTTAAGTCGCTTATCAATGCGCCCTTGGATAATCTTATTGCGGACAGCTTCGGGCTTGCTGCCAAGGTCGTCTTTACCGCTTTCAATTCGCTTTTCTTCCTCGACGATGGTGGTGGGAATTTGGTCGACGGCGACATATTCGATGTTGGGGCAGGCCGCGATTTGCTTGGCAACGTTATCCGCCAGTTCCTTGAGCTCTTCACGGCGGGCAACGAAATCAGTTTCGCAATTGATTTCAACCATCACGCCGATGCGGCTACCAAAATGAATGTAGCTATGGACGATGCCCTCCGTGGTGGCCCGGCTTGCCTTTTTGACCGCCGAGGCTAGCCCCTTTTGCCGCAGCCATTCGATGGCTTTGCTGAAGTCACCTTCAGCTTCCTGGAGGGCCTTTTTGCAATCCTTAATCCCAGCACCAGTGCGGGCACGGAGCTCCTGAACTTGCTGCGTGGAAATTTCTGCCATATCTACAACCTGAACTTCTATTCCTATTTTTTGCCAGAGACATCTTAACGTGAAATGGCGCTAGCCACTGGTAACGCTGCGAAACAGATAGCCTGCGACCAGACCAATAATGAGGGCCACTAATTGACCGCTGCGGATAAAGTTATTAAAACCTCGACCTAGATTACCCATAACGTCTTGACTGCCGCCGCCAAATTGGGCCAGATACTCCCAATTGATCTGGGTCAAGGTGTCGAGAAGGTCAAGGTGGTTCGGGTGAATGACATCGAGCATGGGTTCTTCCTCACTTTGGCTCAACTTGTTCCCATCTACTTTAGGGTATTTTAGCGGTTTTCGGGTGGCTGCACACGCAGGACAAGGAGCGTCATGTCGTCGAGGCGATCGCGGGGGGTGCCGACAAATTCATGGACTTTTTGGAAGATATGGTTTAGGACGGACTGAGCGGTGGTGGTGACGGTGGGCTGGCAGGCAGAGCGCAGGGCTTGACGAAGGTTTCCTCGTCAAAGCGATCGCCCTTGGCATTGGCTGCCTCGGTGAAGCCATCCGTGTAATAGATCACAACATCACCGAATTCCAAGGTGGTGCTGGACTGTTCAAATTTTGAGTTGGCATCGAGACCAATCAGAGCCCCCAAAGTATCGAGGGCGTGGACGGTGCGGCTGCGCGATCGCCACAGCAGGGCAGGGGTGTGGGCAGCGTTACTGTAGGTGAGGACATGGGTTTTGGGATCATACTCGGAGTAGAACATGGTCACGAACCGATTAGACTTTTCAAGGTCGTCGTACATGACTTCATTGAGATGTTCCAAGATTTTGGCGGGGGAATGGTTGTTGAGAACTTCCGCGCGCAACATGCCTCGGGTCATGGTCATGATCAGTCCGGCGGGTACGCCCTTACCCATGACATCGCCGACAACAAAACTCCACCGTTCACCCTTCTGAACGGGAATAAAATCATAGTAATCACCGCCAACACGACTGGCGGTTAGACAGCGGGCGGCGATTTCAATGCCAGGGATCGCAGGGAAACTACGGGGCAACAGTTGACGTTGAATTTCGGCTCCGATTTCCAGTTCACGATCCTGACGTTCTTTCTTCAGCAATTCTTGGGCGAGTTCATGGTTCTCGATGCCGACGGCAGTTTGGTTAGCCACAACCCGCATGAGGGTTTCCCGTTTTTGGGTCAAGACATAGTCTTGCTTGAGACTGAAGATGTACAGGCGGCCACGGACGGCACTTTTGACCAAGATGGAGGTACCAAAGAGATAGACATCGGCTCCGAGGTAGCGGCTCATCATCTCGTCGAGAGCGTTGGTGTTGCCGGTGAACACCTGTTGGATGGCATGCTCAATTGCCACCCGGACCTTCCGCTGCTGCATTTTGCCGTTTTCATGACAATGGAGCGATTCAAGGCGCATTTGCCCACTGCCCTTAAAGAGAATCAATGCCCCACCGTCGGCATCGGTAACGCGGCTGGCAATCAGGGGGGTTAATTCTAAAAACTGATTGATGTTATTAAATCCGCGCAGGGCATAGCCCAAAAAATTCAGCAGTTCATCATTTTTGGTCTGCTCATGGCTCACGCGCTTAATCAGTTCGCGTAGGTCAGTAAGCATGATCACTGAGCCAGGCTCAGGCGGCTGGGGCGACTTGTTCCGAGGCGGCAGGGATAGAGACATATCCAGAGTCGGCACAGTGGTGGAATAAGGCCCTTAGTGTACCTGTAGTTGCACCAATTTAGGGACTGGATGCTTAATTTCTACTTAATTTTCCCCGGTGGTTAGCAACAGGGAGGGTTGGGTAGGTTAGCCGTTGATTAGGGCCTCGATAAATTCGTAGCTTGAAAAGGGACGGAGATCCTGGATGCCTTCGCCAGCCCCGATGAAGCGAATCGGTAGTCCCAATTGTTCGACCACGGCGATCGCCACGCCGCCCTTTGCTGTGCCGTCAAGTTTGGTGAGGACAACACCCGTGATGCCCGCGGACTTGGAAAAGACTTCGGCCTGTTTGAGTCCATTCTGTCCTAGGGTGGCATCCAGGACAAGCAGGGATTCAATGCGGGCGTGGGTAGCTTTTTTATCAATGATGCGGCGAATTTTGCTAAGTTCATCCATGAGATTTTTTTTGTTTTGCAGCCGACCGGCGGTGTCTACCAGCAGGAGCTCGGTATTGCGGGCTTGGGCGGCGGTGATGGCATCGAAGACGACGGCGGCGGGATCGGCATTGGCGGTGGGGTTGGCGATGACATCAACGCCAGCGCGCTCCCCCCAAGTTTTGACCTGTTCGACAGCAGCAGCGCGGAAGGTGTCGGCGGCGGCAATTAGGGTGCGGTAGCCCGATTGCTGGGCGGTATGGGCGAGTTTGCCGATGGTAGTGGTTTTGCCAGCGCCGTTGACGCCGGTAATCAACCAGATGTTGAGCTGGTTTTTTTCGGGAACCAACAGGCGATCGCCGGGAGCATCGAGCATGTGTTGCAGCAATTCCTTGAGATAGGCGATCGCCAGATCGGGGGGGAGGATTTCTTGGCGGAGTTTTTGTTGCAGGGCCGCCATAATGCGATCAGTAGCGGCAACCCCAACATCGGCTTGGAGCAGGAGGGCTTCGATCGCCTCCACCGCATCGGCATCGAGGGGGCCCTGGCCAACAAGGGATTTGAGTTGGTTGATCAGGCTTAGGCGCGTTTTGTCGAGACCTTGGCGCAGTCGTTTCAGCCATTTGATCTCATCGACCGTAATCTCGGTAGGTTGCCGACCTTGGGCAGCGAGGACTTGGGCTGACCAAAGGAAGCTTTCGTCAAAGGGTTCGGGAGCAGCGAGGGATTCAAGGCGGGCCTGGCGCTCGGCGTCGGTTTCAGTTTGCAGCCAGAAGGGTAGGAGTTCGGTGCTCGCCCCATCCGCCGGCACAGTCTCCTGTTCAGATGGGGCATCAGACGGTTCGGCAATGGGCGGCTCAGATTCGATGGGAGAGCCGGACTGCTGCTGGAGCGAGCTGTAGGCCGTTTTGGCCCACGCGAGCAGGTCGGGCTGGGGCACGGGCGGCTCAAGGGATTGCTGGGATGGCTCTGGCGGCTGGGAACCGGCCGATTGATCACTGGAACGCTCCTCCTGTGGGTCGTTGGAGGAATCATTTGAACGCCCATCGGTGCGATCAAAGGAGCGCTTAAACCAGTTGAATACCATGTCTGTTCTACTCGAGCTTTAATGCTCCATTATTGATCAGGTATCGATCAGCGTACCGGCCCTAGCCGATCTCCACGTAGCTTCGAGAGCGCCTAGGGAATCAGCGGAATAGTGGCGCTGCGGGTGAACTGGTCGTAGGCAGTGCTCAGGGCGGTGGTGTAAAGAGCCTGGAACTTGTAGGTGCGATAGGTCTCAATAATCTTGCTGGATTGGGCGATCGCCTCTTCTTTTTTGAGATTTTGGGCTTTCCAACGGCGGGCCAAACGCTCTAGATCGTCAAAGAAAGCCTGCTGAGTTTGAATACCGGCGAGATCGGTCACCTCCCCATGGCCGGGCACGACCTTCGCTTCGGGAAAGGTGACGGCCAGGCGATAAAGGCTGCCCTGCCACTGCCGTAAGTCAGCATCCCCTTCACCGGCAAAGGGAACTCGCATATTGAACACCATATCAGCGGCAAACAATATCTTAGCATCGGGGACATAGGCCACCAAATCCGTACCAGCAGCATGGCCCTCAACGGGCTCGATGCGCACGGCGCGATCGCCCAGCCACAGATCGGTACGACTGTTGATCAGTAGGTCAGGGGGCACGTTGGTGCCCGATTGGGCATTGGGTCCGCGGCGGCCGGCCACATAATCCCTTGCCAGACCTCGCCCCACGATGGGTATGCCCAGTTTCTTGAAGGCAGGGTTACCGCCGGTGTGATCAAAGTGGTAGTGGGTATTAAGGACATAGCGCACAGGTTTGTCGGTAACGGTTTTAACCGTGGCAAGGGCCAGCTCTGCCAAGTCCGGGGATTGAAAGGCGTCAACCATCAGCACGCTGTCGCTGCCAATGATAAAGCCGCCATTGGCGATCGCCAACTTAGGATTCGTTGGCGGAAAGTCAACCTTTTCGGCAATCAGGGCATAGATCCCAGCCCCTACTTGCTCCAATTTGAGTCCAGCGGTCTGGAGGGTCGTAGCCCCTTGGGAGCGCACCGGCTGGCTGGCTATTCCGACCGCTACCATCATCACAGCTAGCAGTGCCGCTAGAAATCCAAACCGCCGTTTCATGCCTAACTCCTCTCTGTATGCGTTCCAGTGACTTCTAGCGTACCCGATTGCCATGGTTTCCGCTATCTTGGGAACACCCGTACGAATTGTGCCATGTCGCCCCAAGTAAACCTAGTACCCATTGCCCCGGTGGAGATTTCCCAAATATTGTCCTTGGTGCGAGAGTTCTATGCCCTAGAGAACATGGTGCTGACCGAGGCGGTAGCAAAGTCCTACGGCGCCCTCCTAGAGCAACCGGAATGGGGGCGGTTATTCTGGATTCAGTTCGATGGGGCGATCGCGGGGTATGGGGCAGTGACATTCTTTTACAGCTTCGAGTACCATGGGAGGAGTGCAATTATCGACGAACTGTACCTTAGCGCAGACTTCCGGGGGCAGGGTATTGGTGGATCCGCGCTGGCACAATTGGAACACTTTTGCCGTCAGCAGGGAGTTGCTTGCCTGAACCTAGTCGTCGCCGCCCAGAACGATGCCGCCCAAAAGCTCTATGCCAAGCATGGTTTTGAGACCCTTAAACGGCAACTATGCATCAAGTGGCTGATCTGACACCTAAAGAAACGTAGTAACCTACTGGTGGGGACTTAGTAGCCGTTATGAATTCGCCATCACCACAATCCGTCTCTAACTATGAGCGCACCCATCCAACTCCGTCATCCGTAGGTAAACTGTCGGATATTCTCGCTGAGTTTGATGCTGCCTCTCGCCCCGAACAGCTATCCCAAGCACTGATCAAAATCTTGCAGTGTCATGAACACGAACAGGTGGTGCCCGACTTGGTGGATCGTCTGCACAGTCCCGATCTGGCTACAGCCAAGAAAGCCGCCCTTGCCCTTGGCTATGTGCGATCGCCCCAAGCCATTGCAAAGTTACTCGGAGCTGCCGCCGATGCCGGGCGCACGGTCTATTGGCAGGCCACGGCAGCCCTTGCTTGGATCAATAGTGCTGAGGCGGTGCAAGCCCTGATTCAACTGCTGCACCATTCCTCAATTCAAGTGCAGGCGGCGGCGGCTAAGTCCTTATCCCGCTGTGGGTTGCCGGCGGTTTCTCCCCTCGTTGAATCCCTTAGACTGGGGGAGACATTGGTCAAGGTGCATGCCGCCCATTCCCTAGGGGTGATCAGCTCTCCTTTGGCGGTCCCGGCCCTGATTCAAGGTCTCGATAGCAGCAGCGGTATTGTTCGCAAGGAAGCTGCCTGGGCCTTGGGGCAAATTCGCTCACCCTTAGCCTGCACCCGTCTGTCCCAGTTATTAGAGGATAGTGATATCAGCGTGCAGTCCCAGGCATCCCAAGCTCTAAGAAATATTGGGGCGACTTCGGTCACTGCGGTGATCCAGGTGCTGTCCCACCGTTCTAGTCATACGCGCAGCGTTGTCGTGCGTACCCTCGGTCAATTAGGTCGTGAGGAGGCGATCGCCCCCCTAGGAGAACTTCTGCTCAAGGATGAATACAGCTTTGTCCGTGCTGATGCCGCGATCGCCCTAGGAGAGATTGGCACCTATGAATCCGTCGCCTACCTGGCCCAAGCCCTTAAGGATGGCGACCGTACTGTGCGCAAGTCCGCTAGTCGAGCCCTGTCGATGATCAATCTTCCCGAAGCCCAAGAACTGTTGCGATTGAACCAAGGCGACGCACTGCCACCGCCCATTACCCACCACCAAGTGCCAGACGTTGAGTTCACCATGATCCAGTACGATCCGTCGGAGTTGACTTCTTTTTCTTGAGGTCACTAATTGGGTTTCAAGCCCAATTCACGGCGTCTAACCAGAATAGAAGAATTCGCAGCGCAGTCCCGCAGGTGCTTTGACGGACAAGAATTGCTTATCCCTAGGGGAGTCCCCTCACAACCCCGAACGCCGATAGAGCAGCCACGTAAAGCAGGGCGCTCCTAGCAAAGCCGTAACCACACCAACGGGCAATTCCACTGGGCCGAGACGGGCGAGCACATCGGCCAAGAGCAGTAGCCCCGCCCCTGAAGTCATGGCCACCGGCAGCATCAACCGAAAATCTGTGCCAATTAGGAATCGTGCCATGTGGGGAACCACCAGTCCCACAAAGCCAATCAGCCCGCTACTGCTGACGGCCGCCGCCGTCAGCAGCGTCGCCGTGCCTCCAATCATCAGACGCGATCGCCCAAGGACGACCCCCAGCCCCTGGGCCATCTCATCCCCAAGCTGCAAAACATTCAGCGATCGCGCCAGCAGACACCCACCCACCAACCCGCCCAGGACATAGGCGGCAATCAGGTTCACCTCTTCCCAACCCTTACCATTGAGGCTGCCAATTAACCAGTTGAGGGCCACCTGGATCCGCTCATCGGCAAACAGCAACAGCATCGAACTCACGGAACCAAAAAAGGCACTCACCGCCACACCGCCTAGGATCAGACGCTGCACCGAAATGCCCGTTGCCGTGCGGGACAAGCCAAACACCAGCGCTGCGGTCACAGCTCGCCCCCAGCCAAGCCACCGCCGGCACCCAAGCCAAAAAGGCCCCAAGGGCAAATAGGGCGATCGCTGCCAGTCCTGCCCCTGCGGAAATCCCCAGCAAGTAGGGATCGGCCAAACTATTCCGCAATAGCCCCTGCATCAAAGCGCCCGACATCCCCAGGGCCGCACCCACCAGCAGGGCCATGAGCGATCGCGGCAGGCGCAATTCCCAAAGAATGGTGCGATGCACCTCATCTCCCTGTCCCCCAAGGGCAGATAGCAGTTCCTCTGGGGAGAGGGGCACTGCTCCCAAGGATAGGGAAAGCAGCAAAATGCCCATGAGCCCAAGGAGCAAAACCGTAATCAAGGCGACAAAACGAACCCCATTCCGGGGACACGGGACACGCTCCATGGCTAAAACTTCCAGACTAACGATGCCGCTACATTGATGCCCGGTTGGGCGAAGCGGTCAATCCGTGCCACATCCGCCGCATTGGTACTCACCAGCGCCGCATTCCGCAAGTCCGCATTCTCAAAATACTTGGCATTAAAGAGATTAAAAATTCCCAGATTAAGGGTGACTTGGGAAGAGAAGTTGTAATAGCCCGTCAGGTCAACGGTGATGTATTCCGTGGGAACCAGTTGGAGGCTATCGGCGGCGGTCCGGGGGGCACCAACGTAGGTCGCCAGCAAACTGGCACCCCATTGATTTTCGGGAGCGCGGTAGCGCAGTCCCGCCACTACCTTGAGGGGGTCGATGGTATTCAGCGGCTCGCTGGTGTTGAGGTCATCGCCAACCGCAAAGCCCAGGGATGCCAACACACTAAACCCATCCTCGGCGGGGCTAAAGCGATATTCACCGCTGGCTTCTAGTCCGTAAATGCGGGCCCGCTGCACATTGAGCGCCTGGAAGGTGAGGGTGAACGGCGGCTCGGGCGGCACATTCACAATCTGGTTCGACAGGATGAAGTTGTCGTAGAGGTTATAGAACCCCACCAAGCTGAACTTACCCTGGGGAAAGGAACCGCGAACGCCAATTTCAAAGTTATCACTGGTTTCCGCCCGGAGTTCGGGATTGGGAATTACCCGATATTGGAACAGGGCATTGGCGAAGCCACTGTTGATTTCGTCATAGCTCGGTGCCCGAAACCCGCGGGAGTATTGCCCGTAGATGGAAAAATCGGGCGTGGCTTTCCACACCAACCCCAGCCGTGGACTCACCGCCGTGGAACTAAAATCCACGGGTGGGGGAGCACCATTGCGCAGAAAATCGGCATCGGCAAAGGTTGTGAGGGTATAGACATCTAGCCGCACCCCGGGAATGATGCTGACTGCCCCCCAAGTAATTTCATCCTGCACGTACACGCCGAGGCGAAAGGTGTTGGAGTCGGGAAAGTCCTTGGTGGGGAAAAGGTCGGGGATGAAGGACGTTGCCTGATTCGCCACCACTCCGGTAGTTAAGTTGGTCTGGAAGCGATCGCGGGGTCGTTCGTTGCGCTGCCAAGATAGCTCCGTTCCATAGGTGAGTTTGTGGAGGGCCTCACCCGTGGCGAAATTACTTTGCAGTTGCAGATCAATGCCGGCAATGCGATCAAGAAAATCATTGACCCCATCCCGGCGCAGGGTGGCCGCTGTCGCGGCGGCATTAGCTCGTCTCAGCTCAACGGTGGTTTCCGGGGTTTGGGAATCCTGGTAATAGACCAATAGTTTGACCAGTTGAATGAATTCACTATTGGGATTCTCAAAGTCATAGTTGAGGCTAACGCGGGTGCGGTTGGTGCGCAGTCCGGCCCGAAAGTCCGTTGTGAGGTTGCTCATGGCTCCATCCCGCAGATTGGCGATCGCAAAGTTGGTTTCGGTGGAGCGGTTTAACACTTCGCCCGTGAATTTCAGGCTGCTGAATTGATCGATGGGAAAGACTAATTTACCGAGATAGGCGTTGCTATTGCCCACTTGGCGGTCGATAAATCGGCTGTCGCCATTCCGTTGTAGTTCCCGGAAGTCCCGCCGCACATAGGAGAATAATCCCTCCACGTTGCCGTAGCGCCATGCGGCGATCGCGCTGCCACTGAAGCCACTGTTGGCGCTGTTGTAGCCCGCTCCCAGTTCAAAGTATTCATCTTTGCCCACCAAATTCAGCAAATCCTTAGGATCGATAGTTTGGAAGGAGAGCACCCCGCCCAGGGCATCACTGCCAAATAGGGCCGAACCGCCCCCGCGCAGCACCTCTACCCGGCGCAGTGTCCCCAGATCAACAAAGTCCCGTCCATTGTCGATAATGATGTCTTGGACGCTGGGCAGACGAATGCCATCCACCTGAAAGAGAATGCGATTGCCCTCAATCCCACGAATATTGAAATTGCGAAAGCCACGACTCGGGTCATTATTGGTGGAAAGATTAGGCTCGTAACGAATCAACTCCCGGGGGGTCGTAATTAAGTTCTGCTGAATTTCTTGGCGATTAAAAATCGTGATGCTGCTGGGGGAATCCTGGAGCAGGCGAGGCGTCCGTGTACCTGTTACGGTGATGTCAATGTCATCATCGTCCGTGGGCGCTTGGGCTGTGGGCGATCGCTCCGGTTGGGCAATTACTTTAACGAGCGCCGATTGCCCCCTCAACGACTCGGCACCGCTGACCTGGGCCGCTTCGGATTGCAACTCGGCAACCGTCCGCACCTTGGGGATTTCTTCCGCTGCTAAGGGCGGGCTCCCAAGGGTGAGGGCCCCGCTCAAACAGCTTAAATAGATGATTCTGCGCAACTCTAACTGAGACATCATCAATCTCCTCTCAAATTCACATCTCAAACTATTCAGGCCAGATATTCAGGTCAGATATTCAGACCAAGCTCAAAATCAGGCCCAGAAGCACGCCAAACCAGTCCTACCGCCGAATCGGGCAGTTGAGGGGAATGTTTTAGCTTCGAGGAACCGATCTATTGGGCGATCGCCCGCAGCCGGGCGCTGGCTTTTTCAATCGCATCAATATTGCCCGGATTGACCAAACCAAGGTATTCCATAGTCACCACCCGACCCTTACGAACCGCTGCCAAGTTGCGCCAGAATGATCGTCCTGCCAACTGGTTCTTTAGGCTTTCGCCCCCGCCAACTTCCACCAGAATGATCACATCGGGATTTTCTTGAAGCACCCGCTCCGGCGACAGCGTGACATAGCCGCGATTGAAGCTGGTTCCTTGCACATTGGCAGTTACATTATTCATGCCAAACCGCTCTAGCATTGCCCCTGCCCAACTATTTTTATTAGGTGACAAAATGGGCTGGCTGCTGACCAAAACCAGAACCCTCTCCTGGCGCTTGGGTTGGGAGATCCCTATGGATTGGTAGCGGCGTAAAAGGGGCTGGGGATCGGTTCCAAGTTGGGTGGCGATGTCCCGGGTGAGGGCTTCCAATTCCGACCAATTGCGCACATCCGTTAGGGTGACGGGAATGCGCGATCGCCCCAATCGCTCCACTAGGGACTCATGGAAACTTTTGGCACCCCAGACCAAATCGGGACGGAGGGCAATAATTTGTTCAAGGTTGGGCTGCACCCGCCCTTGGCTGACCCTGGGAAGGGAGCGCAATGCGGGATTTTGCTCCGTGAGACTGCCCCCCGGCACCCCCACCAACACCTGGGGATTCAGTTTGGCAATAATATCCGCAGTCAAGGAGGTCAAGGCGATGACTCGTCGGGCACGCCGCTGGGTGGATGGGTTGGATTGGGCCAGGGGGCTTGCCGCCCTAAAGCCGCCTGGGGATAACGCTGGCTGAACCAACGATAAAGTTGGCGATAGAGTTGGATCGAAAGCCACAAGAGCGAGAGAGAGAAGTAGATAAGGTTGAGCCATTGACTTAGGGACATAAAAGGATATGGCAATAGAACGATGATTGACAAAACACGGAATCACTCCCTCACCACCTGCCGCTCCGTTGCATTCCATCGACTGTCATCGCATCGAAAAGGGGCGGTAGTGAAAGCGGTAGTGAAAAAAGTGCCGATCTAGGGGCCGCCATCATTGAGCCGTCAAAGCATTCACGGCGAGAGAGCCAGACCCAAGCCTGTAAAATTCGACGGGAGCGGTAACGCCGATCCCGCAGGGCTGCCAGCTTGCATTGATGGCCACCCTAGGCTATCAGGCGCACATTAGCCAGAATCAGATGGCTGTAGGGCTGGTCGCTAGGGGCATAACGCTGGGTGCGATCGCTCAGAATGTAGTACCCGTCAACTTGAATGTAGTGATCCTCGTGCACAGTCTTTTCGTTTTGGGTTTCGCCGGTACTGGGATTGCTGTAGGTAGATTCATAGATCTCCGGGAGATACCCTAGGGGCGTGTTCTTGTAGGTGAGGGTATGAATGGTCACCACCATGCTATGGATGTGGCGGTGCACCATAGTGATAATCCGATCACGCACCCGATAGCGATCGCCCGTCGCGGCTCCATCCACCACGATTTCCACCGTGCCATCACTGAGACATTCACCAAAGGCAAAAGTATTCTTGCCGTGCACTTCGGCAAAGGAGCGGCGCACCCGATGGATAATCACCTCGCGCAGTTGCTCAAAAATCGCCTTCTCCCCTTCCCCATGATTGGAATCTGAAATCACAACCTTGAGGTCGGGAGTGACTTGGGCTTGGGCCTTAGTAGTCTGCTCTCCTTGAATTAGGGTCACCGCCGCCGTGAAGCCGGGAAATTCCCGATCCCAGGTATAGCGGTGCTCGTAGGCTTCTTGGAACAGTTCTTGGGCAGACAGGGATGTTTGTACGGATGGAACCATGGTGAAATACCTCTAAAAAAACATAGAAACAATCGATGGAGGCGGAGCATTGTCAGTAACGCTAAGCTTTCGCCAAAAATCCTGAATCACCTCACCAACCTCCGTTGGTGACTGAAAATGGAAAAAGTGTCGCCCACGGGAAACAAGATGCAGGCGATCGCCTTTTTTGAACAACCTCTCCCACTGCCTCAGGGCATGGGGGGGCACCACCACGTCATCGGCGCTGCCGCATACCAGCAAGGGCACCGTCACCTGTGCTGCCGGGTAGGAGGCCAACCCCATGGGTGAATGGACGGAAAAACCAAGGCGCAGATCGCGATGGAGCAATGCCGCAAAACGGCGCGTGCCTTCCCGATCCCCCGAATCACAGAGCGCTTCAGCTATCTGCATCATCGCCGCAGCTCGGCAGCAGGGCCGCCGCCAGAAATGCTGGTAATACAGCCCAATCCAACTGTGGGCCATGTTCGTTGCTACCGACAGAAGGGTAAGTGATCGCACCCGATCCGGTCGCTGCTGGGCATAGACCGCCGCCAACATCCCGCCCGTGCCATGACCGATCAAGTGAACTGGCTTTGCCAGCGTTTCCAAGTATTCCGATAGATAGGTCATCGCCTCATCTATAGAACATTCACTGTCTTCGCTGGCGTGGAAGTAGCTCCATTGGGAGATTCCATAATCCCGACAAAGGTAGCGAATCAGTGGTAAGTCGAGGCGATCGCCACTGGGATGCGCGGTCAGAAATACAGCATTGGGCACCATGGGAAAACCTAATTACCTGCAAATTACCTAGTGATTAACTATTGAAAAAGAATTCCAATAAAAATCGCCATTGCTCGCGGTTATTGAATGACTATTCAGATTCAATAACGCACCATTTGGAGAAAAACCCTAGGGAAAAAATGTTAGTTTTCCCCTAGGTAACGATTCCACACAATGGACTCGATGTGTAATGGCTTAAAGACAAGCTAATCTAAATGAGAAAGAAAGTCAACTAGAAATTTCTCTTTGTTGCTAAAAATTGACATTAAGTAGGAATTTGCGCTAGGGTACATGGGCTAGTAATTCAGACATATTAACGATCCATGGTTTCAGGAATGGATGCCGCGCGATCGCGGGATCAGCAATTGACGCACCGCTCCTTGCTTTGGAGTGTTCCCTTCGTCCTAATCCTCCATATGGGGGCATTTTCGGTGATTAGTCGTGCCGGGCAGCAGGTTCGGGAATGGTCAGCCGAGCCCTCTATTGAGGTGTTGATTGTGGAGTCACTGCCGGAAGAACCACCCATCCCAGAAGTGATTCCAGAAAAGATTTCCAACCCTGCGGAAGTTTCCATCGCGGCGGACAACACCAGCACGGAGTGGGTGAAAGATGCACCTCCAGTTTCGATCAACTCCGCTACTGCTCCCACTGCGGAGCAGCAACCTCTGGCGGAGCAGCAACCTTTGGCGGAGCAGCAACCCAATTCCACCAAAACGGAGCCGATCAATCCTAAACCCGCAGCGGTTCTCACCCCCAATCCGGCTACGCCCTCGAATGCTACCAGCACCGAAGTTCCCAACAATAGTCCAAACAATGTCCTGAATAATGCCCCAAACAATGATCACTCTCCTCGGGCGGTCAGTCCCTCGGCAACCCCAACCCACACATTCGGGGATCGCATTCGGGCCCTGTTGCGATCGCCCTCTGTGCCCTCCACACCTTCAGTGTCCCCCGCAGCAA
Source organism: Oscillatoriales cyanobacterium SM2_2_1 (assembly GCA_012031145.1). Taxonomy (GTDB): domain Bacteria; phylum Cyanobacteriota; class Cyanobacteriia; order Pseudanabaenales; family Pseudanabaenaceae; genus UBA999. The sequence goes on from JAAUUH010000025.1 coordinate 27,760, forward strand.
CGCCCAGTGCTCCCGCTCCCCCATCCTCGGCACCGCCGGCCCAAACCGGCGGTCGGGTTGCCTGCGTCAGTTGTGACAAGCCCCAATATCCCGCCAGTGCCCGCGATCGCGGAGTGCAAGGTACTGCGCGGGTTAGTGTGGATGTTGATGGCAACGGCAACGTCATCCATGTGCGCCTAGTCAGCAGCAGTGGTGATGCCGACCTTGACCGAGCGGCGATCGCCCAGGCCCGCCGATGGCGCTTCACCCCTTCCGACACGGGCAAATCCGGTGTATCTGCCCGCGTCAACTTCCAATTAGATCGACCGAGTGTCCCGCCGCCCAAAAACACCGAACCAAAGCCTCTGCCGCCCAAGCCCCCTACCGAGGCAGTCGCGCCCCTTCCCGCCACCAAGCCACCCACAGAGCAGAACCCCGCCCCTGCTTTGCCCACCCCCCCCGCCGAAGCAGTTGCCCCTCCAGTAGTCCCCAATCCACCGGCTGAAGCGATTGCGCCCATTGCGCCACCGCCGTCACTACCCGCTGAACCCGTTGCTCCCCCAGTAGCCCCACCGCCGCCACCCGCCGAGCCCCTAGCCCCATGATGAATGCGATCGCCGAACTAATGGTCAAAGGCGGGCCCACCATGTACCCGCTCCTAGCTTCTTCCCTACTCTCGACCTGCCTGATTGTCGAGCGCTCCCTTTTTTGGCTGCGCACCTCCCGCCGCCAAGGTCGGCTTGTGCGGCTGATCCTCAGCCACTACGGCGAATCTCCAGATGTAGCCCGAAAGTACCTAGAGGAGTCCCTTGATCTTCCCATCGCTCGGATTTTTTTGGCGGCGATCGCCCTCGACCATCCCAATCCAGAAGAATTCCGCCTGGCCCTTGAAAGTGCCGCCCAAGCTGAAATTCCAATTCTTAAGCGATTTGTGACACTATTAGACTCCATCATCACCCTCGCCCCCCTCCTCGGATTGCTAGGCACTGTTACCGGACTGATGGTCTCCTTCGCCTCCATTCAATTCGGTGATTTTTCGGGAGAGCGGGCTGCCCAGGTCTCTGCTGGCATCAGCGAAGCCCTGATTACTACCGCCGCCGGCCTGGTCATTGCCATTTTTACGTCTTTCTTCGCTAATCTGTTTCGAGGCTTTTACCAGCGCCAGTTCTATCTGATCCAAGAATATGGCGGTCAGTTGGAACTCACCTTTCGCCGATGCCACTATCGAGGAGAATAATGCACCTGCCCGACGAGCCTGAGCTACCCCCCACCATTAATGTTACTTCCCTAATTGATGTCACTTTTTCTATTCTGGCTTTTTTTGTCCTCTCCTCCCTTTTTCTCTCCCAAAACCTAGGCATTCCCGTCAACCTACCCACCGCCACCACCGCCCAGTCGCAGGCTAAACTCCGCGTCTTTCTCTCGATTCAGAAAAATGGGGCCCTCTTTTTAGACCGCCAGCCCATTGCCCAGTCCCAACTTGCCATCGCCCTAAACCGTCGTCGTCAACCCAACCAGGAGCTCACCGTGGCCCTCCAAGCCGACGAATCCTTACCCCACGGACGCATCATCGAGGTGATGGATATTCTTCGCCAAGTTAAGGGGGTCAAACTGGCGATCGCCACCCGCAGAAAATAGCCCCCCCGGGATTCCAGACTATGACCCAAATGCTCCCCCACACCCTTGAACTCCACAATCTCAGCGGCGGTTACGGCCCAGTCCCCATCATTGCCGATGTCACGTTCACCCTCAGCCAAGGGCACTGGCTCACCATTCTCGGTGCCAATGGCTCCGGTAAGTCCACCCTTCTCCGCCTCATCAGTCATCTCCTGCCCTCCACTGCCGGAACAGTGCTTCTCTCTGGGCGAACCATCCACCACCAACCTCAGCGCCAAATCGCTCAGCAACTGGCGATTCTGCCCCAATCCCCCCCCATCCCCGAGGGCATCACGGTCTATCAATTGGTCAGCCTTGGGCGAACGCCCCACCAAACTTGGTGGCAATGGGAACTGGATGCCAACGGCAAAAAACAGGTTGCGGCTGCTCTGGAGCGCACCGATCTCTGGGAACTGCGCGATCGGGCGATCGCCAGCCTCTCCGGCGGGCAACGGCAGCGGGCCTTTCTAGCGCTAGCTTTGGCTCAGTCCGCCCAAGTTCTTCTCCTCGATGAACCCACCACCTACCTCGACATCCGCTACCAACTGGAAATTCTGGAACTTCTCAGTCAACTCAAGCGCACCGAATCCCTGTCCCTTGTTGTTGTCCTCCACGATATCAACCTAGCCGCCCGCTATAGCGATCGCCTGGCCCTAATGCGACAGGGCTCCCTCTTTGCCCTCGGCTCCACTGCCGATGTGCTCACCCCTGAGAACCTCCGCGCCGTCTTTGAAGTGAATGTCTCCATTCTCGCCACACCCTACGGCCCCCAAGTTATTCCCCTTCCTTCCTAATTGCTAAGGTGGAGCAAAATCTGAAAGGATAGTGAGGATAAATAGATACATAAAAGGCGATGTAAGAGTTGCCAAAATGCCCTGAAGGCAGGTCAAAGGTCATTTCAGGAAATGCTACTGTGAAACATGGCAAAATCCGCAATGGCAAACAGAAATATCGTTGTCATCAGTGCGGTCGGCAATTTGTGGAACATCCCAGAAATAAATTGACTAGCCATTGGCTTGCGCTGGCGTAGCCAGTGCAACTAAAAATCCCATTAACAAACTATTGGCAAACTATCGATAAGCTATCGATAAACTACTGTTAGAGAAAGTCCCCTTGGCAGGCATTGTCGGAGTTACAGATTTTTCAGAGCCTTGGCTGCAAAATCATGTGAACCGCAAATACGTAACGGTGCCGCAACAGGTGGAAAGGCTGTCAAAAAAAGGCGTTTAACCATATCAATGGGACAAGATGTGTTGACCAATGCGCTTGCCGAACTGTCGTTCGTGGAACATAGCAGTCAGGAATAACGATAGGGCCGCTTTGAATGTGAATAGCCGTGAAATCGCAGGAATGTTTATTGATTCTTGCTCTAATGGAGTGCAAAAGGGTTGTGGCAATCCTTGCCATCTGCGTACTATAGTCAATTTAATTAAGAGCGACATAGTCAATTTAATTAAGAGCGAGACAATTACAGTTGTTTTGAGTACTATTACTCCCCTCGCCCTTTATGGGAGAGGGGCTGGGGGTGAGGGCGAGATTGTCTCAAATAAATCTGAAATAGCTATAACACGATGCTCCAGGGTTTACTGATTTTTGATCGGACTGGGAGAGGGGATTTTTCCTTGTCAGTGACACCAGAGCATAGGTAAGGAGACAGAAAAGACTAGTTTGATTGAGCGTTTTAACTGCACGTTAGGACCACCTGCCAAACTGCCATCTAGGATGGCTGCCACCGTTGACGATCAAGCTTTTCCTGGAGTTCTTCTTTAATTCGCGCCAAGATGGAATCCTTATCTAAAGTGGCTAGGATGCGTTGCACCACAATCCTAGGACTTTGATTGCCCCATGAGGAGCCATTGGCGAAATATTCCTTAGCCACCAGTCCAAGGGCATAGGTACTAAACCCCGCCACACTGGCTTGGGTGACGGCCACGGACACATAGCCGACCATGGCACCCCCACCAGTTAAGGGGGTGGCAATTCCTAGCAAGGTTTTTAGGGAACTGAGCCCAAGGGTCGTGAGAAATTCGCTGACAGTCAGTCCTCCCATGCCGATCGCGATTTTTGTAATAGGGCGATCGCCCCGCGACTGTCCATGGTTAACCCGTAGATTTTAGAGAGTTGCACAATCATAGCCACATCAATGACGGCGGTACTCACCAGATCGATGACGGTAACAGGATTAATGGCGATCGCCACCGCTTGGGTCAGGACAGCATTCCAAATTAATTGATTGGCTCGGCGATCACGCAGAAACACCTTCCGCTGCACAATTCGTTCATGGATATGATCGGCAAAGAGCATAGAATTCAGGGCGATCAGGGATTTCCCTTCCCGCTCCAGAATGTCCAGAATCCTGAGCTTGAGATCCTCAATCTGGGGTTCGCCATTGACTAACTCCACCGTTGTGCTGCCGTTGGGCAGGGTGGTGACTTGGGGAATAATCGGAGCCGCAGCAGCCATCACAATTTCCGATTCGGTGAGCAACTGCCGTACCCGGTCATCACAGATTTTGCGATAGATGGAAGTGCGATCGCGGGGCGGATATTGATCAATTTTGTTGAACACAAGGAGCATCGGTTTACTAGCTTGTCGCAATTGGGACAGGGCTTCATATTCCACTTGGGTCATATCTCCAGCGACCACAAACAAAATCAAATCGGCTTGGGAAGCAACTTCTAGGGCCAAGGCTGCCCGCTCGGCACCATCGATTTCATCAATGCCGGGGGTATCGATCAGTTCAATGCCTCGCCACGCGGCCCGGGTTGTGCGTCGTTCTTGCCGCACCTGCCATAGAACTGTCTGTTTGGCTTGGGTTACCCCATGGGTAGGGCCGGTGACAAACACCTCCGCACCTATTAGGGCATTGAGTAACGAAGATTTACCCCGCCCCACCATGCCAAAGACCGCAATGTGCACTACCTGCTGCTCCAGTTTTTGCAGCATCAGATCTAAATCGGCGAATTCTGTTTCTAGCCCTTGCCGCTCCCGGGGCGTAAGGTCAAGTTTTGTAACAATTGTCCGCAGGGTCTGCTGGGCTTGGCGGTAGTGTAGTTCGGTAAAAAGGGCATCAAAATCTCTAAAATCCGCATCCATAGCCATTAATCTTCACCCTAGACAGAGGAACTATAATCATTATCCGAAAGTCGACCCCCATGTGGTAACGCTGCACCCTTAGGAGAACATATCCGTGTCACAGCATTTTCGTAGTTTGGCTATCAGTTTAACCCCTACCTCAATCACCCGTTGGGCTGCCCCAGCGGCAATCGCCCTGGCTAGTTCGGTGCTCTTGCCCGCTACCCCTGCCCTCGCCCTCACCGAAACCCAGGTTCTAGAACGACTCCAGGGTGTGCCCGTCTTCGCCATTACGGATGACAAGGGGGCTCCCCTCCTCGGTGGTTTGCCCAACCAACCAAACCGCAAGCCCGGTGACCCCACCCAAGTGATGCTGTTTTTCTTGAACCCCGAGGATGCCCAGTCTACCTTGGCCCAGGTGCGGAAAAATAATCCCCAGATTGGCAACCGCGCCCAAGTAGCCGTGCGTTCCATGAATGACGCTTTTAAGGTAATTCGGGAGAATAAGGATAAGACGGTTTCGTTTCAATTTATTGCGTCCCGTCCCAACCTCGAAGCGGCACGGACACTGCTCACCTCTAGCGGCAAGCCACCCACCCAGTTACCCAGCGTGCCTGTCTTTTTTGCGATCGGGGGACAGGGGAATAGCCAAGGGTTACTCACCATGACCTTTGACCAAAATGGCAAAAAGGAGCAGGTGGTGCCCTTCTTCTTTGACCGCACCGACCTGCAAAATTTCATTGATCGGGCCAAAAAGGATCAGCCTGCCCTAGCGCAAACCACGCGCATTCAGGTGACCAACCTGTTTTCGGTGCTGGATTCCATGGTCACAAAACCCAACGAAAAGCCAAACCCCGATGTGCAACGGTTCCAGTTTGTGCCGGCCCGTGGGGCTTTTGAGTATGCGGTAAAAAACCAGCCCCAGCCACCTAATACGGGCAACCGTCCCGCCCCTCGCTAGGAGTATTCTGTGGCTGAACCAGAGCGGGTAACACAGGCGGTTGCCCGCCTCTATGACACCTATCCCTTTCCACCGGATCCAGTTTTGTCCCAAGCACCACCGGGCTACAACTGGCGTTGGTCATGGGAAGCGGCCTATGGCTTTTGCACGGGGGGGGATGGCTCCGGGCCATGCGCCGCGAATTTTAGATGCGGGCTGTGGCAGTGGGGTGAGCACGGAATATTTGGTGCATTTGAATCCCCAAGCCGAGGTGTGGGCGATTGACATTAGCGCGGGTACGTTGGCGGTGGCCCAAGAACGGATCCGGCGCACAGCAGGCGATCGCCCAGTAACCTTCCAGCAGATGAGCCTGTTTGACTTGGATCAACCCCAAGATGGCTGGCCGGCAGAATTTGATTGGATCAATTCGGTGGGGGTGCTGCACCACACAGCAGATCCGACCCTGGCGTTACAGCGGCTGGCGGGGCGATTAGCTCCGGGGGGCATCATTCACTTGTTTCTCTACGCGGCGATCGGGCGCTGGGAAATTCGCCTGATGCAGGAGGCATTGCAACTGCTGGCTCCCCAAAGTTTTCCCGAGGGAGTGCGCCTTGGGCGGGAAGTTTTAGCGGCGTTGCCGGAACAAAATCGGCTGGTGCAACGGGAACGCACCCGCTGGCAATTGGAAATCAGCGGGATGAGTGCTTTGCCGATATGTACCTCCATCCCCATGAAATGGACTTTACGATCGCTG
>JAAUUH010000123.1 GCA_012031145.1 Oscillatoriales cyanobacterium SM2_2_1
CCTATGGTCTCCTAAGTCGCACCCCGTCCCACACCTACCGATTCACCTTCTCAGCACTCCAAGATGGCCTGGCTGCCCGTAAAATTCTCGATTGTCATGACCCCCAGTCCCTGGGACGGCTCTGCGATCGCCTCCATCAACCTCAATGGGGCAGTGTGATTTTGACTGCGGTCACGATGACCCCCCAGCCGGAGCGCATGATTCGGGCCCTGCAGCGGCGAGCTGACCAACTTCTCGCCGACGACCTCATGTCCCAGTCCTATCTAACCTGGGTGCACCAGCAGTCCCAAAACCTGAAAACCCCCTACCGCCCCGTGGCAATGCGGGCTTTTTATTTAGATATTGACCTAGAGCGCACCCGTAACCTTGACCGCGCCCGCGCCCTTGATATTGCCCACTCCCGCTCCCTGGAACGGGCCCAGATGAAGGCCCTTGGCCTTGAGGATGAAATACAGACGGATGTGGATATCGACCATGCCATCAACTTGGCACTCAACTTGGATCTGGCCCTCTACTTTGCCAGAAATCCATTCCTAGTTCTCGCCTGCGCGATCGAACCAGAGCTGGGGAACAATTTGGCAGAGCTGCGCCGAAAATTGCCCGATCCCGACCGCGATCGCCAAGAATTTTCCCGTTGGTGGCAAGTAAAGGGACTGGAGTGGTCGAAGCGATTGCGGACAGCCATGATTCAGCACCGTAAGAGCAGCCAAGACTGGAACTTCAAAGACACCCAGCGGCAGACACTCGCCACCTACTACCAAGCAAATATCTTAATCGTACGGGCGATTCGCTCCTGCCATCACCTGGCTCCGGACGTGACCGAAGAGCTACTGGAATCTATGCTTTTGCCTGTGGTGCATCCCCATGCCCGTCATGACCGCCAAATCCAAGGATCATCCATGATTCCCACCCTAGATGGAGATGACAGCAGATCTGATAGCATCACCTAAACAGTGTATGTAATGGATTGATTTTATTGTTTGGGCAGCGGAGACGACACATCCAACCATCCCCCTCGGTGAGGATGAAATCTTGCTAGACGTGCAGGAGATTGCCAAAGCCTATCGGGGTAAAGTTGTGCTGAATGGCATCAGCTTTGGAATTGCAGCAGGGACTGTCTATGGGCTCCTCGGCCCCAATGGAGCCGGCAAAACCACAGCCATCAGCATTCTTAGTGGTCTGATGCCGCCGGATCGGGGAACGGTGTGGGTCAATGGCGTAGTTCTGAGTCGGCGGTGTCGACCGTGGATCGGCGTAGCCCCCCAAGGCAATATTTTCTATCGCCATCTCACCTGTGCCGAGAATCTGCGTTTTTTTGCGCGTATCTATGGGGTGCCGGAAGAGCGCTGCCGCAAGAACATCTATCATGTGCTGGATCTGGTGGGTCTGATGCCCCAAGCTCAGCACCCTGCCCACACCCTTAGTGGTGGGATGCTGCGACGGCTCAACCTAGCGATCGCCCTGGTACACCAACCCCGCCTGCTAATTCTCGACGAGCCGAGCACGGGGTTAGACCTTGAGGCTCGCCAAGCTCTGTGGCAGTTGGTGGAACATCTGCGGGCCGAGGGGATGGCGATTCTTTTGACCACCCACCTCCTCGATGAGGCAGAGCGCCTCTGCCAACTGATCGGCATTCTGAAGGATGGAACACTGCTCTGCCAAGGAACCATGGCGGAACTGCGTCAGATCATTGCCGCCGCCGAAATTGTGCAAATTTCTTCGAGTGAGTGCCCTCGGGCGATCGCCCGGGCCCAAGAACTCGGACTCACTTACCGTTTGTATGGCCCAGAGCTGATCATTTGGCTACCCCAAACCATGCCATTACGTCAGATTCTCGATCAATTTGATGGGATTGCCCTTGAAGCTGTGCGTCGCCAACCCGTCACCCTAGAGCACATTTATCGGGAGGTGACCGCCTCCTGACCATCGGATCTATTGTCCCCGGTGCTGGTAAAATTCAGGATCAGTTCTGAGGAACCTAAAACGTGCGTATCGCTATTGATGCCATGGGCGGTGACTATGCCCCCAAGGAGATCGTTGCAGGAGCCATCCTTGCCCAGCAGGAACTGGGAGTAGATGTGGCCCTCGTCGGCGATCCACAGATATTAAAACAGCACCTGCAACAGCAAGGGCGCACTGCCAATGATGCCCTCACCATTGTTCCATCCGAGGGACAGGTAGAGATGGATGAGGAACCCCTCGAGTCCCTGCGGCGCAAACCCCGATCATCCATTGCCGTGGCAATGGAACTAGTCAAAAAACAGCAGGCCGAGGGCGTCGTTTCCGCTGGGCATTCTGGGGCAGCCATGGCCGCGGCACTGCTGCGGCTGGGTCGCTTGCCCGGAGTGGATCGCCCAGCCATTGGGGCATTGTTTCCCACCTTGATCCCTGGCAAGCCGGTTTTGTTGCTCGACGTGGGGGCTAATGTTGACTGCCGCCCCAAATTTTTGGAGCAATTTGCCATGATGGGACTGCTCTACAGCCAGTATGCCCTAGGCGTGCCACACCCGAAACTGGGGTTATTGAACATCGGTGAAGAGGCCTGCAAGGGTAATGAACTGGCCATTCGGGTGCACCAATCTTTGCAGGATAACCCCCACGTTGCCTTTGCCGGTAATGCCGAGGGGCGCGACGTGCTCAAGGGAGATTTTGATGTCATTATCTGCGATGGCTTTGTCGGCAATATCCTCTTGAAGTTTGCTGAGGGGGTGGGACAGGTGGCGATGCAAATTCTCAGGGAAGAACTGCCCCGGGGCTGGCGTGGCAAGTTGGGGGCGATGCTGCTAAAGCCTAACCTCAAACGGGTAAAGGAACGGATGGATGCCGACGAGTACGGTGGTGCCTTGCTCCTGGGAGTGGCAGGAATCTGCGTGATTGGCCATGGCAGTTCCAATGCCGTGAGCATCCGCAATGCCATTCGGGTGGCCAAGGAGGCCATTGGCAACCAAGTGCTAGAGCGCATCCGTACGGAACTCAATGAACAAAAAGCCACGGCTGCCATGGCTCCTGCCGATGTTCCCGACGATCCGCCGACCTAACATGACACAATTCTCTCCCCTCGTGGGTGTCCGCATGACCGGTTCTGGGGCGGCGACGCCGGAACGAATTTTGACCAATGACCAGTTAGCCCAAATGGTCGAGACCAACGATGATTGGATCCGTAGTCGCACGGGGATTCGAGAACGCCGTCTGGTGTCCAATTCCCGGGAGTCGGTAGCCAGCCTAGCCACCTTGGCGGCCCAACGGGCGATCGCCCAAGCGGGAATTACGGCTGAGGATCTCGACTTGATCATTTTGGCAACTTCGACCACCGATGATCTGTTTGGCACGGCAACCCAAGTGCAGGCACGGCTGGGGGCACAGCGGGCCGTAGCCTTTGATTTAGTGGCGGCTTGCTCTGGTTTCGTATTTGGGCTGGTTACGGCCAGTCAATACATCCACACAGGAGCCTTTCGGAATGTGCTGCTGATTGGTGCTGATGTGCTGTCCCGTTGGGTGGACTGGGGTGACCGCCGCACCTGTATTCTTTTTGGCGATGGGGCTGGGGCCGTGGTGCTGCAAGCGGGCGATCGCAACCAAATCCTGGGCTGGGAGCTCCGCAGTGATGGACAGGGCCATGGGCTGCTCAATATTGCCTATAGTACTGAACAGCAGCGGTTTGAACCCATCACCATGAACGGTCAGGAGGTCTATCGTTTTGCCGTGCGTTGTGTTCCGGATGTGATCGCCAAGGCCCTGCACCGGGCGGAACATGCCATTGGGGAAGTAGACTGGCTGATCCTGCACCAAGCCAATCAGCGCATTATCGATGCGGTGGTGGATCGGCTGCACCTGCCGCCGGAGCGTGCGATCAGCAACATGGCCACCTACGGTAACACCTCCGCAGCCTCCATTCCCATTGCCCTAGCCGAATGGGTTGACAGCGGTAAAATTCTGCCCGGACACCTCATTGTTGCCAGCGGTTTTGGGGCCGGGTTGAGCTGGGGAGCCGTGGTGTGGCGCTGGGGCTAGGCTGAAGCTAAAGAGAAAAACATCAAACCGTATTTTGTGTAACAAAAAGCCCTATCTTTCAACGGTAATACTTCTGTCAGGATTAGGAGGAGTTCATTTGAAAAAAGTAGAAGCAATTATTCGCCCCTTTAAGCTCGATGAGGTCAAAATTGCCCTTGTCAATGCCGGCGTTGTGGGTATGACGGTTTCTGAGGTGCGTGGCTTTGGACGTCAGAAAGGACAAACCGAGCGGTACCGTGGTTCTGAATATACCGTTGAGTTTCTTCAGAAGCTTAAGGTTGAAGTCGTCGTCGAAGACGATCAGGTATCCATGGTGGCTGCCAAGATCATTGAGGCTGCCCGAACGGGTGAAATTGGTGACGGCAAAATTTTTGTCTCTCCGGTGGAGCAGGTGATTCGGATTCGGACTGGAGAAAAGGATCTAGAAGCCGTTTAGGGGGCGATATCGTTTCTGGATGGCTCAGAGAACTTAACTTTTGACCAACTTGACGTTGCTTAGATGTTGCTAACCCATGGGCGATCGCCAACCTGTTTAGTGATCGCTCTTTTTTGTGGGCTGAGAGGATGGCAAGCCAGCTACCCCCAGGAAAATCGGTGGGAGCAAAGGCGAGCATCGGGGTCGAATTGCTGCCTGACTTGATTCATTAACGGCAGGGGCATCACAGAACGATCCCACGGGGATAGGGACTGCTTCAAACTGGTGGGAGCCGACAGCACTGTCCAATAGCCTCCGAACCTATGGGACAACTCGCGGAGTTGCTCTAGCTCCGCCGCCATGGGTGCGGTGGAGAACCAGATGGTGCCTATGCCACTGCCAGCGTGGATTTGGGCTTGGGTTGCTGGGGTGATCTGGCCGATCTGGGTGCAAAAGTCCCCTACCCGGGCGGGCAAGATGCCAACTTGGCAGCGGCAAGCTGCTGCTTGGGGTTCTGTGGGTAATCGCCCGGAATCAAGGGGCACTAGCCCCCATTGGGCCGCCAGTTGGACTAAGTGATCGCCCTGTTCTTTCAATGCCGCCGCCGTAGTTCCCAAAACCACCCAGACCGAGGGTGCGGGCAAAAGCCAAACATCTAGGGCTAGGGGGGTAGCCGCCGAACAGCGCACTGCCGACAGAAAAGCGGCGATCGCCCCCCAACTGCCCCCAAATCCGTAGATACCGCGCTGGGGTGGCAGGGCATAGAGCCGCAAGGTTACAGTAGCCATCACCCCTAAGGTGCCATAGGAGCCCGTGAATAGCTTCATGAGGTCATAGCCTGCCACATTTTTGACCACCTGCCCACCGGATTTTGCCACCTGTCCATCGGCGCGTACCACCGTCATGCCCAGCACTTGATCCCGCACCCCACCATAGCGTTGTCGCAGAGAGCCCGTACTGGCCGTGGCAATGATTCCTCCCACCGAAACGGGTGCCCCCTCTGTGTTATGGAGAAAAGCGCCAACCCAAGGATCCACCGCCCAAAACTGCCGTGCTGGCGCTAGGAGTTTCTGAAGTGAGGCATAGTCCATCCCCGCTGACACCGTGACCGTCAAGTCGCCTTCGCTGTGGATCGGTGGCATGGCCAAACGCTGAGTCGAGATCAAAACCTCTGCCCCAGATACTAATCCGCCCCAGTCCAGTTTGCTGCCATAGCCGCAGGGTAAAAACCGCCACTGGTGCTGCTGGGTTAGGGTCACCGCCTTCGACAGTTCCTCAAGGGTGCGGGGAAACAAAATCCCTTGGGGAATCGCCGCATCGGGCGCTAGACATTGACGCGATCGCCCTACCCATGCTTCAGTTAACGGCTCGGTGGGCACATGGAGCGAAAAAAGCGATAACAGATCGGACATAGGCTCACAGACGGATATACCGCCATTTTCTCAGACCTGCTACCAAAACAGTCTCTAATTACTGCGGAGGTGATTGGATTAAATCTGAGGATTGCCCCAGGTTTCAAGACTGGATCGCCCAATTCTTGCTTTTGGGCGATCCTGAGGCAGATGGGAGGGCAAACTAGCCTCCAGTTTGAATGAGCTCGATCTTGTAGCCATCGGGGTCTTCGACGAAGGCAATTACGGTAGAGCCATGTTTCATTGGTCCGGGTTCCCGGGTGACGGAGCCGCCCCGCTGCCGAATGAGATCGCAGGCGGTGTAAATATCTTCCACCCCGAGGGCAATGTGCCCAAAGCCATCACCTATGGTGTAGTCCTCGGTTTCCCAATTGTGGGTCAGTTCAATCACAGCCTGCTCAGATTCCTCACCATAGCCAACAAAAGCCAGGGTGAATTTGCCACCGGGATAATCTTTGCGGCGGATCAGGTTCATCCCTAGGGTGTCGCAATAGAACCGGAGCGATCGCTCCAGATCGCCAACGCGCAACATCGTGTGCAAAATTCGCATGGAGATTCCTTAGGAGTGAGAACAACTTTATGAACAACCATCGGTGGGCTAAGCCCATCCTAACTTAGTTCAGGGCATGACGCAGCGCAGCAAGCTGGGCCGGAACGATGTGATAGTAAATCCAAGTACCCCGGCGCTCTTTTTGCAACAGCCCAGCTTCGTAGAGCACTTTGAGGTGATGACTCACCGTCGGTTGAGACAGTCCTAGGGTTTCGACCAACTCGCAGGCGCAAACTTCCTGTCGGGGCTGGGCGGCAATGAGGCTGAGGATCTGGAGACGCATCGGCTCCCCAAGGGCGCGAAAGGCGATGGCGAGTTGCCGGGCTTCGCTGGGGGTGATGGGACTTTGGAGCAGGGGGGGGCAGCAGAGGGTGGGGGGCGCGGTGCCCATGGGTTGGCGAGTCGGTTGCGGAGAGGGCATATTCATTTCCGTCTATATTGATGATTGTCTATGTTATGGTGGTTGGCGGAACGGCTTGGGATAGACCTTGTTCTGGGAGGATACATGGAAGCACAGCAGCGGACAAAGGCGAGCGGTGGACTGAGTTTTTTTGAGCGCTATTTAACGGTCTGGGTTTTTCTGTGTATCGGTTTAGGGATTGGCTTGGGACGCTTGTTTCCGGGGGTAGCGGCGGCTTTAGATGCCATCAGTATCTACCAAGTTTCGATGCCCATTGCCATTTGTCTCTTCTTCATGATGTATCCGATCATGGTGAAGATTGACTTCACCCAAGCCCTACGGGCCGTGCGTACACCCAAGCCGGTGATGCTGACGCTGGTGATGAACTGGTTGATCAAGCCATTTACGATGGTGGTCATCGCCCAGTTTTTTTTGGGGTGGTTGTTTCGCCCATTCCTAGGAGGCACCGAGATTATCCGTGGGGTTGAGGTGTCGGTAGCAAGTTCCTACATTGCCGGAACGATTCTGTTGGGCATCGCTCCCTGCACGGCCATGGTGCTGATGTGGGGCTATTTGTCCCATGGCAATCAGGGACATACGTTGGTCATGGTGGCGGTGAACTCTCTCACTATGCTGTTTCTCTATGCACCGCTGGGCCGTTGGCTGTTGGCTGCCAATGATTTGATTGTGCCTTGGGAAACGATCGCCCTTTCGGTGCTGATCTATGTGGGGTTACCGTTGGCGGCGGGCATCTCCTCCCGATATTGGATTTTTAAGCATCGGGGGAGGGAATGGTTTGAGCAAAGATTCTTACAGTATCTCAATCCCATTGCTATCAGTGCCTTACTAGTGACATTGGTGCTGTTATTTGCCTTTAAGGGAGAGCTGATCGTTAACAACCCACTGCATATTTTATTAATTGCTGTGCCCCTATTCCTTCAAACCAACCTGATTTTTCTACTTTCTTATGCCGCAGCCCTGAAACTGGATTTACCCTATGAAGACGCGGCTCCGGCGGCCTTGGTTGGGGCCAGTAATCACTTTGAAGTGGCGATCGCCACGGCGGTGGTGTTGTTTGGCTTAAACTCGGGGGCAGCCCTAGCAACGGTGGTGGGCGTGTTGATTGAGGTGCCGCTGATGCTGATGCTGGTGGAGTTCTGTAAACGCACAGCGATGTGGTTCCGTCGCGAGCCGGAAAAAGCATCCCTGCCCGATCCCCGCTGCATCGCTGCCTACCATGAACTGTCCCAAGACGGTAATGGAGACGGTTTTTAGGGATTTGTTTTTATAGCTGTAAATAACTTGGTTAGGACGGGGTGCAGGGGTGAAACCCCTGGCTGCGCAGCCCTAGCCCCCCTTTCCTCCTGATGTCCGATTGTTTTTTCAGTGTTTGTTTTAATGTTTGTCCAAGGAACGGAAC
>JAAUUH010000124.1 GCA_012031145.1 Oscillatoriales cyanobacterium SM2_2_1
CCCCATCCCGCCGCTGAATGCCCGTGTGTCCTGCCAGCAGGGAGTTCCAAGTTTTGGTCACACCATTCCCTAGGGCTGAAACCATCCCCACCCCCACCACCGCCACCCGTTGATTCAGGGGTGACCCAGTCGCCACAGCCCCACTCCCACCACTGCTACACCCAAGAGGCCATAGATCCCTAACCGCCCCCACACAGCCCAATAGAGCCGCCACAGTCCCCAAAAACCGGGCACCCTTTGGTTGTTCCAATAGGGACGATGGTGGGCGATCGCCAATTTTTCCGCCGCCCCTAAATCCGCCAATGGCAACAAACGATAGTGCAACCGTCCAAAGGGAGACAACAACTGAACTTGGGCCCGCCGATGATGCCGCTGCCAGCGCTGCCGTAAATTCTTGGCCTTGCCGATATAAAAGATCAACCCGAACGCCGTAACGTAGTAAATCCCAGCACTTGGAGGCAGACTGGACAGTCGGGAGATAGAGCAGTGGGGCAAACTAAATACCCGCCACCATCGCACAATCATAGGCAGAATTTAGGCATAGGCAGAATTTAGGAGAGATTAAAAGATACCAAACTGACAAACATCTGGACGTTCCGCAGCAATGGGCATCACCGTCAGTTTCTGGGGCAGGAGTAGCCTGTAGCCAAAAAACACTCTAGTATAATCAGGGTTGCGAAATACTACTGCAACCTATTACTTAGCGCAATATGTCAGACTTTAACCGCGGCATCATGAAGTTTGAGGGTGCAGATAGCCCCTTGGCGATCGCACTTTCTGCCATAATCTTCCTTGGTACCATCAGCTTTTTGCTGTGGTGGGGCTTCACCTACGCCTACCTCTAATGTTTTGAACCCATCAAGGAACGCGCAATGTTTGGCAAGATTCTCTACCCCGTCAATCAAAGTCGTGAATCCCGTCAGGCGATTAGTATGGTTATTGATGTGGCCAAGTGCCATCAGTCCCATGTGTTTGTTATCTCTGTAGTGACTGATGCCACTGCTGCCCCAGAGGTGGCATCAGTTATTGAGGAAGTTACCCGGTTTCTAGACACTGAGAGCATCCCCTACGAAACCAAGGTCGTTCCCGGCACCCCTGCCCTTACCATTTGCGACCTCGCCGACGAACTGGAAGTTGACTTGATCGTTATGGGATCTGAGGGCATGATGGTCGCTGAGGAGCATCCTGAAGGGAGCGTTAGTCAGAAGGTGGTGAATCTCTCACCCTGTCCGGTCTTGGTGGTGCCCTAGCCTAGGGTGCGTCATCAATTCAAGCTAGAAGCCGTGTGACATAAGTGTTACCTCGCCATCAAGGCATTCGATAGCTATTCGACAAATGCATTCGACAGCTAAATGATGATATTCCCAGTCTAGGGATGTACGGGAAACATTTGCCCCTTCAAAGTTTGCAACTGCGATCGCGCGAATACCCTTGCCGGTGATTCTACAGTAGCAGCAGGTTGGTCATCGTCTACTGGTTCTTCCGGCGCAATCAAAATTGAGTAAGGAGCCACCACCGCCCCCTCGGCAACTTGGGGATTCAGCAGACTAGCCGCCGCTCCAATGCAACTATTTGCGCCAATTACCCCATATCCCACCACCAGTACCCCTGCCCCCAAGTTCACGCCACGACGGAAGTGGAGCAGTCCCCCTTGGGCGTGGATCACACAGCCCATACCAAAACAGGTGCCCGCCTCAACCAAAACCCTACTCCCCGGGTCAGCACATACTAGAACCCCCGGAGCTAAAACCACCCCTTCTTGGAGTGAGACATCCCCCAAGGCAGAACCGTAACATGTGGCAGATAGTGGCAATGGCGGATGGTACATAACCCTATCCTATCGGCCGCTGCGCCCCTCTACCAAGAAGTTTCCCCTAAACTCCTTACCTGTCCAATCATCCACTACGGCAAAAATCTAAACTTGCGAATCCAAACTTGCGAATCGAAATTATTGAGGCACGCACTAGGTTTTTGCACTGAATTCGATATCCCCAATCCTGATGCCCACGCCAATGAAGTCTAGAGGAAGTATAGAACACATCCCCCATTCCATCTGCTCCTTTTGGCACAGTGACCAGATCGGATGCTCAATTTTGGCAATAACGTTCAGATCCTCACAAAAGTTACCCGGTTGCGGTCTGATCCTCACCATCAACAAAATCCCCATCATTCCGCCGCAGGGGTAAGACTCCAAAAAAATCTAATATGTCATAATTCCCTGACCTTTGGGGATGGGCTAGGTGGTTTAAACGAAATGTTTAGACTGGCTGCAAAAGGTAAGGGCAGGATCCGGAATACCACACGCGGGATGACCTCACCCCTTAAATTCCCCCATGCACCCAAAAAAGGCGAGATCGGAATACCCCACCTTGGGCAGTAGGTTAATCATCAAAAAAATATTGGTATCAAAAAATTTGTATCAAAAAAGACTGTTTCCCCCATCTCTTCAACCCATCTTTATATTCAGTTTGAATTTTTTGCCGCATTGCCAAAAATCGAACTAGTATATCTATTCATAGCTGTTTTTGAGGCTTTGCCTCATAGCACTTTGTTCATTAATCCTTGAGGAGTGTGTAATGGACGCTAGAAGCCGTCAATCTTTAGGTCTTGTTTTAGCCGGGGGGCTCAGCGCTACCCTGTTTAATATTGCGCCTGCCCAGTCTCAGAATGCCAATGTTTCTGAACTGCAAACCCAAATTGAATCCAACAGCCTTGTTGCCCAAACTGGTGTAACCTCGGTTTCCCAGCTCTCGGACGTTCGCCCCACCGATTGGGCTTTTACTGCACTCCAATCCTTAGTGGAACGCTACGGTTGTATTGCGGGCTATCCGGATCGCACCTTCCGGGGGCAACGGGCTCTATCTCGCTTTGAATTTGCGGCTGGTCTTAATGCTTGCTTGGATAAGATCAACGAAATCATTTCCGCTGGTTTGGCAGATAAGGTCAGTGCCGAGGATCTCGCTGCCCTTCAGCGCTTGCAAGAGGAATTTGCGGCGGAACTGGCGACCCTACGCGGTCGGGTCGATGCCCTAGAAGCCCGCACCACCCGCCTTGAAGCCCAGCAGTTCTCCACCACGACCAAACTGGGTGGAGAAGTGATTATGGCGGCAACTGGTGCCACGGCCGGCACCCTTGGCAATACCAACATTTTCCTAGCCACTCGGGTTCGCCTAGACTTTAATACCAGCTTCACGGGCAGCGACCTACTAAAGACGCGAATTGAGTTGGGTGGTGGCGGCGGTTCAATACCAGGCGCACTCAATGCTGCTGGGACTACCGGTGTCGGCAACGTTGGTTTCGGAACCTTTGGTCAGGACTATGCTGGGGTAGGCACTGGTGCCGTACTGGCTAAGTTGCGCTACGACTTTAATGTGGGTAAGGACATCCGGGTATCCTTAGGCCCGATCATGCATGCTTATGATCACATCGACACCAATAGCTTTGCTAACAATGAAGCGGTAGACTTCTCCTCTACATTCTTTATCAACAACCCGCTGCAAATTCTCATCAACCCCCAAACCGGTGGTTCGGGGGCATTTTTGGACTGGAATCCCGGTGGTGGTGCCTTTAGCCTTCGAGGTTTGTATTTGGCCGCTAATGCGGGCAACCCAAATGCTGGGGCCAACCTGGCTGGGGTTCCGACCAATCGTGGTCTTTTTGGTGACCCCTACCAAGCCACGGTGGAGCTGGAGTTTTCCCCCAAGACGGCTGACGGTGACAAGGGGCCTTTTGCAATTAAGCTGCAATACACCAACGGTGGTGTAAGCAATGCCACGCTGAATACCGGCGGGGTTAATGTGGAATGGCAATTTGCTAAGAACGTGGCTCTATTTGGTCGCTATGGGTTTGGTACTATTGATGCCCGTGGGCAGACGATTGGACTTAATCCGTTTACTAGCTCACTTCCCATTAATGCTGGCAGCCTCGGTTCCAATGACCTGAGTCCCCAGACGTGGATGTTTGGTCTTGCCTTCCCTGATCTGTTTAAGGAGGGGGCTCTAGCGGCGATCGCCGTGGGTCAGCCCTTTATTGAAAGCAAGGTGGGTAATTCGACACAAACCAACTTGGAGTTGTTCTACAGCTTCCCCATTAGCGATAACATCACCATCACCCCGGACATTCAGTTCGTGTTCAATCCCAATAATTTTAGCGGCGATACCATTTTCATTGGTACATTGCGAACGGTGTTTACGTTCTAGGATTCAGCTAACCCTAGGCTGATGATGCTCTGCTAGCTCCCGCCTTTGGGGGCTAGCTTTTTGTGTCAACCCAAAAACCTCCCACCTTTCATAAACCTTACAAGTCACAATAGCCCTGCTGGAGTTCCATTTGCTCTAGGATGTGGGTCATGTGATGGTCACCCCAGCGGCGAATGGTGTCCCGGACATCGGTTTGAACGCCTAGGTCTTCATCGTTTAGGGCATGGGTGAGAGATTGGACAGCTTGGCGGTATAGGGGCAAGTGATGGTCAAGGGGGTTCTGGGGCAGGATTCTGCCGAGGGACCAGGCACAGTTGCTGCGGACGGCGGCGACGGGATCCTGCTGGAGGGCTTCAATTAGGGGGGCGATCGCCTCAAAGGCTCCCAATTGCCCTAGGGCACTGGCGGCCCACAGTCGTACGGCTGAGATGTCGTAGCGCAGAGATGAGATCAGGGGGGCGAGGGCCCGACGGTCACGGCAGTTTCCCAAAGTCCAGACGATGCCTTTGCGCACGTAGCCATTCCAGTCCTGTTCTAGGAGTTGGATTAGGGGGGCAATGGCCCCATCGCAGAAGTTTCGTCCCAAGGCATAGCACACGCCCACCCGCACTAGGGGGCAATCATCGGCGAGTAATTCTAAAAGACGGGGAATGGCGCGGGGGTCTTGAAGTTCGCAGAAGGCTCTTGCCGCCTGGGTGCGCTCCATCACTTGATCGGAGTTGAGGAGCCGGAGCACCTCTTCGACATCGGGGAGTGGAGGCGGCTCAGGTAGTTCCGCCACCTCTAGGGCATCGAAGTCATCGAAATCGTTGAATTGGTCATCCATGGCGATCGCGGGCGGCAAAAATCTTTCCCATCATACAGAAATCTTGATCACCCCATAAGGATGTAGGATGCTGATGTTGCGTTGGAAACACCCATGACTGAGCCGATCTGCGCCCACCTGTCGGATGATGTGGAAGGGTTAATCCAAATGCTGCCCCAGGAACTGGCCGTGCGATCGCAACTGGATGTTACGGCCGCTAAAACTTCCCTCAAAAAGGCCGTCGCCCCGAAATTTGAGATTGTCTTTGCGGGAGCATTTAGCGCTGGCAAATCCATGCTCATTAATGCGCTCTTGGGACGGAAGCTCCTCTATAGCGCCGAGGGACATGCCACGGGTACCGAATGCCAAATTGCCTACGCCGAGCCAGATCAGGAACGGGTGGTGTTGACTTTCATGAGTGAAGTGGAGGTGCGAGAACAGGCGGAGGTGCTCTGTCGTCGGCTGGGATTGCCCCTTGGGGTCAACATCAATAATTCGGAAGTGGTGCAGTCGCTGCAAAGTTCCTGTCAGCGCATCATTGAGCAGGAAGGGGGGGAAAGTAAATCCGATTTGGCGAAGCAGGCGGGCGCGCTGCGGTTACTACTGGAAGGATTTCTGACCAATCGCGATCGCATCGGCACCGTCAGTAACCAAACCTTTTCGATGGAGAGCTTTAATTTTTCCAACCTCCAGGAAGCCGCCAGTTATGCCCGCCGTGGCGGCAACAGTGCGGTGCTGAAACGCATCGAATACTATTGCCATGATTCTTTACTAGAGGATGGCAATGTGCTGGTGGATACTCCTGGCATTGATGCCCCTGTGCGCAAGGATGCTGAACTGACCTACAGGAAAATTCAAGATCCAGACATTTCGGCTGTGGTTTGCATTCTCAAGGCGGCTGAAACCGGCGAGCTCACCACCGAAGAAACGGAACTATTGGAGACGATTCGGCGCAATCCTGGCATCCGCGATCGCGTCTTCTATGTCTTCAACCGCGCTGATCGCACCTGGTATAACTCCCAACTCCGACAGCGGTTGGATCGCATCATTAACGACCAGTTCCGCGATAGCAGGCGGGTCTATCGTACCAGTGGCTTGCTGGGATTTTATGGCCGATTATTGGAGCAGACCTCTGAACGCGATCGCTTTGGTTTGGATTCCATTTTTCGTGAGGAGGTGCAGGGCAGCGGTGGGCGGGAGGAATCGCCGATGTTTGTCACGGAATTCAATAATTATTGCGGCACTTCGGGCAAACTGGTGGGCGGGCAGTTTCGGATTGAGGTGCGCGGCTATGAGTCGCCCAACGAAAACTATCTGAGAATTTTACGGGATTCCGGACTGCCCTTGGTTCGTCAGTTGATTAGCGATAGTGGCATCGAAGAATTTCGCACCTCAATGATTCGCTACTTGACAGAAGAAAAGCGCCCCCTCCTATTCGCCCAACTTGCCAACGACCTCCAACCCCTCTGCATCGCCCTACGGCGGCATTTATTGGAGCATTGGGATAAAACTGCTGCCCAGCCCCGGGACATCGCCGCCATCAAAGCCCAAGAGCTGGAGCAACTCAGCCGTGACCTCAAGCGGATTGGGGATGAGTTGCGCACCGAGACCGCCCACTATCTTAATGCCGTTATTTCCAGCAGTGAGAATCTCAGTTTTGAAGCTGCCTATCGGGAACTTCAGCGTCAGATGGTACAGCGCCTCGATGATTTGATTCGGAATTTTTCCGTTGCCGAAGCGCATCGCCGCGCCCAAGCCAGCCATCGCCGAAACTCGGTGGTGCCGGTGATGGGAATTCTCACCGAGGCGTTCTATTATTTAGCTAACGAATTAGAAGATGTCCTAGCGGCTGGCTCAGAAAGCATCATCCGGTTGTTTTTCCAGGATGTGCTGACCCTCGTGAAGGGTTCGGAATCCTATCGCAATCTCTATCGCCTCCTAGGGAATGATGGTGGCATTGAAGCGGAGTTGTTGCGCCTGGAAGGCGTGGCGATCGCCGCGCTGGTCAATGAAGCCCGCACTGAATGCGATCGCTATGTCCGTGAACGTCCCGAAACCTACGTCGAAGGCACGATCAGCCTCTGGCAACTCAACCATGCCCTCCAGCAGTCCTGTCGCGGTTACGATTTCCGCAGTATGGTGGAAGCGGAACCGGCAATTAAGGAACTGCTTAGCGTTGATTTCGAGCAAAAGGTTAAGGACACCATGCTGCGTACCTTCCGCCAAACCATCAACCAAACCATCAACACCCATGTCCTCACGGGGGTCGAGAAGATCACCGAGGAGATTCTCCTCAAATATGACCAAGCCCGGGAATTTCTGGAGCAGACCCTAGAAAAGGAAGCCCGCAGCAAAATTGAGACTACCCTGCGCTCCCTCGACGGCATAAGACAAAAAGTTGAGGAGTACAATCGCTTGGTGCGTTCGGTCAATCACTATTTTGAGGAAATGCATCTCGATCGCCAAAAACTGCCCCCCATTGCTGAAGCAGATCTGGAGACAGCGGATCCGGTGATGGTGCCCCCTGAAGCCGATGCTACCCCTACCGTCTAACCTATCGTTTCGTTTAGAACAGATCGACCCCATTACTCCCATGGGCAGTCGGGATTTGGCCCTGGTGCGATCGCTGTGGGAATTGCAACGCTCCCGCACCCAACTGAGTCAGTTCAATCTGGGTGACTATGACCCCGATGGCTGTCGCTTGGCCGGGCACAACCTCTCTTCCGAACTACGGAAATTCCTCGACCAATGGCTGAACCACTACCGCACTTGGGATGGCTTTGCGCCCACCGCCCCCCTGTTCATTGCCCTTGATCGCGCCCACTTTGGCCATCGGCTCACCGGCACCGCCATTTACCAAATCATTACCAAAATCTGCGGGCGATCGCCCTCCGCCCTTCTGCGCGCTTCCCACCCCCCCGCCCCCAACCTCAT
>JAAUUH010000125.1 GCA_012031145.1 Oscillatoriales cyanobacterium SM2_2_1
AAGATCTGGTGCAAGCGTTGGTGCCTGTGGAATTGGGGGTGGGGGCGTTGCGTACCTTAGCGGCGATCGCCCTCAAGGGTCCCATCCGGCAAACCGATCTGGTAGATCTGCGCGGCTCCGGGATATATCAACATGTGCCGCAACTGGTGGAATCGGGATTCGTGCGCCGTCGCCGTTCTACGGACAACCGTTCCTATTCGTTGCAGGTGACGGAAAAGTTTCACCAATATTTTCAGTTAGACCAATTACCAGCGATCGTAGAACCTGACGCTTAACCTGCTCAAGTAGAAAAGCACTAGAGGTAGAAAAGCATCGTTATGGTGCAATCAAATATTGGTGCTACTCATGCCACGCCAAATTCGGTATATTCTCGAAACTGGGGTGCTTGAAAGCCCAATATAATCTCCTCTTTAGGAACACCCATCGCTACCAGTTCGTGACCAATTCGCATTTCCGTGGCATTGTGTTGTACCCAAATTTTGCCATCAATAATGTCCAGATGGAGGACACAGCCATGCACCCGACGGTAGCCATCCCAGCCGATATTGACTACTTGGTAGCGATCGCGCTGGACATCGAAAATGAGGTGGGTATCGATCTTACCGTTGGAAACGGGTATGGAAGCGTATTCGCTGAGTATGTCTTGAATACATTGACGGTAGAAATCTAGTTTATCCATTTCAGAATTATCTCCTTTTCTGGATCGTAGACTATCTGCTTCAAACTTTGCACCTCCCAATTCCACTTTGAGAGGATCGTCAGTAATGACCCATTCTTCCTTTTCCAATGCCATTCTTACTGCATCGTGAAATAAGTCCTTGGCTGCCATCTCTACTTCCCACCTGGTTGACTGACAAAAGTTTTAGCCCTCACCCTAAATCCCTCTCCCACTCTGGGAGAGGGACTTTTGACAACCGCTTAATGTCCAACTCTCCTTCTCCCATCATGGGAGAAGAGGTTGGGGAATGAGGGCACAGGATTTGTCGGTCAATTAGACTTCCCACAACCCTTGATTGTATTGTACAACTCTCTTATCGGTTCCTCGATCGCCCCTACAAAACCCATGCCTCATCCAACTATACCCAGCCCGGCATATCTACAAGCCAGCCCTATCGTTCGAAGTTGGCACCAGTCCTGTCGTGTTGCAGCTTGCTCGCGAATTGGCATCAAATGCAGAAGCAACGGTAGCCCAAGAGCGAGTAGAGGCGATCGCCCGTGCTTGTTTTGAGTGGGTGCGCGATCGCATTCGTCACAGTTGCGATTATCAAAGCAATCCCGTCACTTGCTGCGCTTCCGAAGTCTTGACATATGGCACGGGCTATTGCTTTGCCAAAAGTCATTTGTTGGCGGCACTGTTGCGGGCAAATGGCATTCCCGCAGGGTTCTGCTACCAACGCTTGAGCGTGGACGATACGGGCGCTCCCTATTCCCTGCATGGGTTCTAATGCGGTTTATTTGCCGGAGTTTGGTTGGTATCGCGTGGATGCCCGTGGCAACAAACCGGGAATCAACGCACAGTTTGCACCGCCAAAGGAATGTCTAGCGTATGCACCTGCATTACCGGAAGAGTGGGTATCGCCGGAAGTTTTTGCCGATCCGTTGCCTGTGGTAGTGGCAGCGTTGCAAACCTGCAAAACTTGGGATGTGTTGCTGGCGCATTTACCGGATGAGGCGATCGCTCCTACTAGCCAACAGGCGTAACCGCAGTCAATGACACGAGCGTGCGGACAGCGTACTATGCTTGGGGCAAAGTTTTTTTATCGCTTGGGGAAACAACCAATGGCAGAGACGGGATGGAACCGGACGGAATCGCCATTCCACGCGGGGGAGCAGGAAGTCCAAACCCGCATGGGGGTGCGGGACAAGATGGAAAACGTGGGGCGGCGTTTCATTCGAGACTACATGCCCGACCAGCATCGGGAATTTTTCCAGATGCTACCGTTTTTGCTGGTGGGTGCTATGGATGCTAGCGGTCAACCCCAGGTATCTGTGGTAGTCGGTCAGCCGGGGTTTATCTCTTCTCCAAATCCGCAACGGCTGCGGGTAGCGACTCAACCTTTGTTTGGTTCCCCTCTGCGGGATACTTTACGAGTGGGCTTGGATGTGGGTATTTTGGGGATTCAGTTGGAAACCCGCCGCCGCAATCGGATTACGGGACGGGTTGCGTCCGTGGATGCCGATGGGTTTGACATTGCTGTGCATCAGAGTTTTGGCAACTGTCCCCAGTACATCCAAACCCGCTCGCTGGCGTACCTGCCCGACCTTGACACCCCCGATCGGGAGCGCCCAGTGCATCGCAGCGATCGCCTGACCGAGCGCGATCGCACCTTGATTTCGGCGGCGGATACGTTGTTTATTGCTACGGCATATTCTCAGGACGAAGACAATCCCGCCCACGGCGCGGATGTGTCCCATCGCGGCGGCAAACCTGGATTTTTGACATCCTCTCCGCCCTAAAGGACGGAGATTCCCTAGCAAGCATTTAGCTTTCGCTGCCTGTCTTCTAGATGGGTTGACGGTTCGACACGGATTGCCCCTACTGAGGTCTTATGCCCGCTCCCCGTCCAGTTTTCGTTGTGGGTGTGCCCCACCCCAACGGCTTCTATGTTCCTAGAAGCATTGCCGTCTCGGTCTTGCAGCGTACCGCATCCGAGACAGACCAGTTCTCGTATTGATAAGTCCAACTTGCCCCAGCGGTAGTTGCACTCGCAGCAATACTGGCTGGTAGGCTGCCATCGGCTGATGGTGCGGGTTTCCCTGCCGTACTTGGCAGACTTGTTTTCGCACATGGTTCTAAACTCCCGCCAACCCGCCTCAGAGATAGCTCTGGCAAGTTTGCGGTTCTTGACCATGCCCGATACGTTTAAGTCTTCCAGACAGACGACCTGGTAGTGCAGCACCAGTCTGGTGGAAAGCTTGTGCAGAAAGTCTTTGCGTTTGTCCCGCAACATCGCTTTCAGCTTGGCTAACCGCAATCTGGTTCGCTCCCGACGCTTCGACCCCTTCTGTCTCCGGGACAGTTTGCGCTGTTCCCCGCGAATCTTGCGATTCAGTTTGGTGTAGTCGGGCGATTTCACCTTTTCCCCGGTACTGAGGACGGCAAAGGTTTTGATACCCAAATCTACGCCCACTGAAGGGGCTTTTGCTGGGATGGATTCCGGCTTTATTTCCACCACGAAGCTGAGAAAGTATCTGCCCGCTCGGTCTTTGATGACCGTGACGGAAGATGGCTCCGATGGTAGAGGTCTAGACCAATGCACTTTCAGGTTGCCTATCCTAGCAAGATAGACTTTCTTCCCTTTAATGGAAAATCCACCTCTGCGAAACCTGGCTGTTTGCCTATTGCTCTTCTTCTTGAACCGTGGGGGCTTGATTTTTGCTCCACCGCGCTTTCCCTTGAGGGAGTCGAAGAAGTTTTTCCAGGCAACTCCCAAGTCTCTGATGGACTGTTGTAAAGGAATCACAGAAACTTCACCTAGCCACTCTCTTTCCTCGGTGTTTTTGGCTTGGGTGATGCACGATTTTTGCAGCGCCGCATCGCTTGGCAATTTTTCCGCAGTGCGGCATTTTGCCAAGGCATCGTTCCACACAACTCGACAGCAACCAAACAGCTTGGCTAACTGGGTCTGTTGTTGTTGAGTGGGGTAGATTCGGTACTGGTATCGTGCTTTCATATTAATAGAATACATCAAGAATCAAAGCCGCTCTAGAAGGGCGTTGCTCTGAATCCCAATAGTTTTGGTCAGCACTAACGTCAGCGCTAATGTCACAGGAGATACAATCGGCTTGCGCTTGTGGGTTGGTTCGTGGGGCTGTATCGTAGAACCCGACTTTCTACCCAGTACGAGCAATCAACTGGTATAAGCAACCAGCAAAGTGCCCAACACCGTGAGGCTAGCCCCGATCGTTTGCGCTGGTGACAAGCGCTCGCGGGCAAAAATCTGTGCCAACAAAGCCGTCACCCACTAGCCCCCGCTGAGGCTAGCACGCTGACGATACCCAAGGCATTAAAACCCAGGGCATAGGTGAGGGCAACATCTGCGATTAAATTCAGCAGAATCACCGACCATACGGTAGACATGGAAAAACGCTTTAGCAGGCGCAAAACGTTTCACCTTTTGAATAAAAATTGCACTCAATAAAGTGATGGGAATGGTGCCAGACTGTACCCCAAAAGTCACCCAAACCCTGCCCGCAGGCGAGCTAGCACTGCCCTGTTCAAAGATGATGAAAAACAAGCCAAATACCAGGGAAGAAGCGATCGCAAACAGGATACAGGTAGAGGGTATCCAGCGGAAATATCGAGGTTGCCAATTTCTAAATATGAAGCCGCGACAGGGGGGAGGCACGTCGATTTCTTGATGGCGATCGGCTTCGTTGCCCGATGCCATTGTGGTGATTATCACCCCGATAAAAACGGCAAGCAAACCTGTCATGGTGAGGGTGCTGGGAACCGTGCCCCGCAACACCGAGAGACTCACAGGCACCGCCGAACTGCTGGCAACAATGGGGGCAATAATGCTGGCTGGACTGTTGGAAAGCGCTTGATAGTAAAGAATGAGGGCAATGGCATTCATCACCCCGGCGGCAGCGCCCCACACTGCACCCAAGGTAGTGAAGGGTTGCTGGGTCATCAGGCGATCGCCAAGACCAGCACCATCTGCACCATCTGGACGTATAGAACCACCAACACAGGCGGCAGTCGCCGCGATGCCAGTCCGGCAAAAAAATCCGCTGTTCCGTAGCCAATGCTGGCGGTCAAGGCAAGGAGGATAGCTGTCATGATGCTGCGATGGGAGTTCCCTTTTCGAAACTAACTTCATACTATAGGAGGGGTGCGATTGCCCCAAGCTAGGCGATCGCCCGGTGCTGGTTCCAGAGGTAGGAATGCTAAACGCTGAGAGAAACGCTGAAAAAGAACGCCTGCAACGCCTCAAAGCCGCCAAGGACAGTGCCAGGGCGGCGCGGCAGGGGAACGAAAAGGGGGCTATATGTCTTGTTTACCGGGTTGGGCAAGGGCAAAACCAGCAGTGCCATGAACCTGGTCTATCGCCATCTGGCGCATAATCTGCGGGCGGCGGTGGTGCAGTTTGTCAAACATTCGGAAGCTTACCCCGATGGCGATCGCCTGTTGTTGAGCAGGTTACAGGAGTTGGGCTTTCCCATTACCATCCATACGCTGGGGGGCGGCTTCACCTGGGAAACCCAGGATCGCGATCGCGACACCCAAACCGCTCAGGCCGCCTGGAATACCGCCCTCACCTACATCCGCGACCCCGCCTACAAAACCATCCTGCTCGACGAAATTAACATTGCCCTCAAGCATGGCTTCTTAACCGTAGACCAGGTGCTGGCGGGCCTGGCGGAAAAGCCAGAGGAGACCCACGTCATCCTGACCGGGCGCGGTGCCCCGGCGGAGCTGATTGACCAGGCCGATTTGGTCACCGAAATGACCCTGGTGAAGCATCCCTTTCGGGAACAAGGGGTGAAGGCCCAGCCCGGCATCGAATATTAAGTCCAGGCGCTATCTATGGGGTTTTGCACTATCATTTGAACCCGTAGACCCTAGGGATGTCCCCGCCCATGACTTCTGAGTATCAACCATCCCTGCTTTCTGAAGCTGACCTGCGGGCTGCGGACCTATCCTGGGCCTATAACCGCTCGGGGGACTCCGCCATGCCCCTGACCGAGCTGCAAACCTGGAAGCAGCGGGTGGCCCAGTACCAGGCAACGGTGCGGTTATCTCCCCCAGCCCAGCAGGGGACGCTGTTTGACCTGGGAACCGAGCCCTCCCCGGTGGAGACTCTGGATCCGTTCACCCTGTCTCCCCAAAATGCCGAGTTCTGGCGCGGCCAGTTCCAGGAGGCTGGGGTACCGGCCCTCTACTTTGTAGTTGATCACGAAGCCACGGTGCTGCTGTACGTGGGCGAAACCCTTCGGTCAAACCAGCGCTGGAAGGGAGTTCACGACTGTAAGCGCTATATTCTTAGCTACGTGGAGGCTCATAGGGGACATGATCTGCCCGTGGCGGTAAATATCGGCTTTTGGCCCCATGCCGGTGCCGATCGCCGGACTCGCCAGGCCCTGGAATCGGCCCTGATTACTAAGTGGCAGTCGCCCTTTAATAAAGAGAACTGGGCTATTTGGAGCACCCCGTTTGTAGGGGGTAAGGTCGAGGCATAGCCGCGATTACCCGGCGGTGGCAAAGCGGATTTTCAGGTAGTCATCCTCCATCTTGGCTCCCGACGGCTGAAGCGCAGCTAGGGCCTGGGGCAGCACCAAATTACGCCGATGGTTGCCGATGCGAATGTTAAGCTCATCCGCCGACTTGCTCAACTCCACCTGATCCTTAGGAATGCCCGGTAGATAGAGTTCCAGGCTGTAGTGACCATCCCCCTGAACGACACGCAGAGTGGTTTCTTTGTAGTACACCTGGGCCGGATCCTCATCTTTATAAAGGGTATCCTTAAGCCGCTGGAGCGCCTCCAGGCCGCAGAGTTCCTCCGCAAACAGCGGTACCTCTTTTACCGGCAGAGGACGAAAATTTTCGTGGATTTCCTGCTTATATTGCTGCTGCTTTTCCTTCATGCGCTGAAAGAAGGGATCTTGCACCGCCTCGGGGATAATGCGGTTGGCAATCACCAGGTCAGTGCCCACGTTGTACAGGCTCAGGTAGGCATGGGCCCGCAGGGATTCTTTAATCACCATTTTTTCGGGATTCGTCACCAACCGCACGGAGGTCGTGGCGGGGTCGCTCAAGACTTTCTCCAGCTCCACCAACTGCTCGTAGAACTCGTAGGGGGCATCCATCACCTCTTTGGTGGGTAGCGAGAACCCCGCCACCGGGCGAAACAGCGGCTCTACCAGGGGCCGCAGCGCCGCCGAAACCGCCTGGAAAGGCCGGTAGAGTTTGCGCATATACCACCCCGCCACTTCCGGCAGGCTGAGCAGGCGCAGGGCGGTGCCGGTGGGGGCCGAGTCGATGATTAAAACGTCGTACTCTCCCTCGTCGTGGTGACGCTTCATGCGCACCAGGCTAAAGATCTCATCCATACCGGGGAGAATAGCCAGTTCCTCAGCCTCAATCCCCTCCAGCCCTCGGGCCTGGAGTACATCGGTGATGTAGCGCTTCACCGCCCCCCAGTTTCCCTCCAGCTCCATCAGGGCATCCAGTTCGGCCCCCCACAGGTTGGGCTGTACTAGGCGAGGCTCATGGCCCAGTTCTAAATCAAAACTATCGGCCAGGGAATGGGCCGGATCAGTGCTCAGCACCAGGGTTTTGTAGCCCAGTTCGGCGCAACGCAAACCCGTCGCCGCCGCTACGGACGTTTTACCGACACCACCCTTCCCGGTCATCAACAATACCCGCATGTGGGTTATCCTCGCCTTATTTTTTCTATGGTTCCCTGATACTTAATCTATCGGGTTTTCCAGGGTTTGGGCAGGGATAGAAAGCAACCCCGCCGAGGCGAAGGATATTCGCCCTAACGGCCAGTTCGTACCCAGGCCTTTGATTCATGCACCTGTTTACTATTGATAAAGAACGAAAAGAGAAGACAGAAGAACGAAATGAAAGCTCTCTGTGCTGAGGTTTCAGCCATCTAGTCTGTCCTAACCAGCCATTCATTTGCTATATTTACAAGTCACAAAATCTCTTTAACCCTATGGGCCATTAGGCCTGATCGGGGTCAACTCCCATCGCCCTAAGCTGAGCCGCCAGTTGAGCCGCCCTAGCTTCCGCTGCATTAGCCCGCTGACTTTCTGCTTCGGCTCTCTGGCTCTCTGCTTCGGCTCTCTGGCTTTCTGCTTCGGCTCTCTGGCTTTCTGCTTCAACTTGCTGTCGGGCCACCTCAG
>JAAUUH010000126.1 GCA_012031145.1 Oscillatoriales cyanobacterium SM2_2_1
CCCTCCCCGCAGCGCCCCTAGGGGCATGGGGGTGATGTCAAAATCCCCGTGGATCTAAGGTGGTATGGGTGATCTGATGCTCAGCAAGAATGGCCAAATCAATCACATCCCCCAACCCCGCCTCATCTAGCCCCTCCCGGCTATGCAACACCACCGCCCGCTCTCGACCCAGTTCCTGTAGCGCCCCGGCGATCGCCCCAATCAGATCCCGGTGGTAAACCCCCAGCACCTGCATCGTTGGCTGCAACGGATTCACCAATGGCCCCAACAAATTAAACACCGTACGAATCTTCAGCGCCTGACGCACCGGAGCCACGGCCTTCATCGCCGGATGCCAGTGGGGCGCAAACAAAAACGTAATCCCCACTTCCTCTAGGGCTTGATGGATGCGATCGCGGGGAGCTGCCAAATTCACCCCCAACGCCTCTAGCACATCCGCTGACCCAGACCGACTGGACACCGCCCGATTGCCATGCTTGGCCACCTTTACCCCCGCCGCCGCCACCACAAAAGCAACCGCCGTGGAAATATTGAACGTATCTGCCCCGTCCCCACCGGTGCCACAGGTGTCGATCGCCCGCTGGGGATCCCCCGCCCCCGCACTTTGGGACTGGAGCACCCGCGCCATGGCCGCCAACTCCGCTGCTGTGACGCCCTGACACTGCCACACTGCCAATAGCGCCCCGGAAACTTCCGGGGGCACCAACCCATTCAGCCAACCCGTCATCAGAGTTTGGGATTGCTCCGCCGTCAAAGGCTCCCTAGCGATCAGTTGTTTGAGAAATGTCGTCCAGTCATTCATCCTTAGGAAGCCAAAATCTGTGCCAATGCCCTGTCAATCTCAGGATACTGGAATTGGAACCCCCGGGCTAAGGCTTTTTTTGGCAGAACTTTTTGCCCGTCCAACACCAGCACCGACGACTCCCCCAGCAGGATCTGGAGCGCAAAGGCGGGTACGGGCACCACTGCCGGGCGCTGCAACGCCCGCGCCAGGGCCCGGGTAAACTCCAGATTGGTCACGGGCTGGGGGGCTGTGCCGTTGAGCGCCCCCACCACTGCCGGCTGGGTCAGGGCAAAGTGAATCAGTAAGGCCAAGTCTTGGCGGTGGATCCAAGAGAACCACTGCCGTCCGCTGCCGAGAATGCCGCCGACCCCTGCCTGAAATAGCGGTAGGATCCGAGCCAATACCCCCCCCCATCCCCCAAGACGATCCCCGTTCGCAACAGCACCAATCGTGTGCCCAACTCTTGCACCGGAGCCGCCGCCGCCTCCCACTGCTGACACAGCTCCGCCAGGAAATCGTCACCGGCAAAGCTGTAATCATCAAATTCTTTTTGGGCAGCGGTGCCGTAATAGCCGATCGCCGAACCACTGACCATGACCTGGGGTGTCGCCCGCACCTCCCGCAGGGCCTCCACCAATACTTGGGTAGTCAACACCCGACTTTGCTGTAACTCCCGTTTGCGCCGCTTTGTCCACGATTGGCTAGCAATGGACTCCCCCGTCAGATTCACAACCCGATTACACCCCTCTAGGGCGGATTGCCAAGGGCCCAGGCGATCGCTGGTGTAGTCCACCACCGCCACCCTAGGAAAAAACGTCCGGGGGAATAACTTTTCTGCCCGCGGGCGATCGCGCACCAACAGCACCAGCTCATCGTCCGGCTCCAACCGTTGCAACAGTTCCACCAGCCGCAACCCAATAAACCCAGTCGCCCCTGTAAGTACCGTTTTCATGCCCGCTCCTCATCGCTAGGCACGATCATAGGACGGAACCGGAGAGTGCGGTAAAATAAACCCAGTTCTAAGGTTTCGTCCCATGTCAGCTACCCCAGCCAGAGCCAAGGTCAAAATATTGATCGTAGATGACGAACCCAACAACCTCGACCTGCTGCAACGTACTTTTTATCGTGATTATCGTGTCCTGCGGGCTACCAGCGGACTAGAAGGACTCGAGATACTGACCCGTGAGCCGGATGTGGCCGTGGTCATTTCTGACCAACGGATGCCCGGGATGCTGGGCACCGACTTTCTGAGCGCCGTTGCCGACCAGTTTCCCGACACCGTACGGATCATTTTGACAGCCCATACCGATGTCAAGGATCTGGTAGATGCCATTAACGCTGCCAAGGTCTTCAAATACCTCACTAAGCCCTTCAAAAACGAAGAGATCATCACCGTTGTTCGTCAAGCCGCCGAAACCTACCAGCTCCTGCGGGCCCGCACCTCCGACCTCCGCAGCGACCTCCAAGTAGCCGAAGCCCGATTCCGCAAAATTTTCGAGAATGCCCTCGAAGGCATTTACCAGGCCAAGTTTGACGGGCAGTATCTTATTGCCAACCCCATGCTTGCCAATATTCTGGGCTACCAGTCCCCCGAAGAGTTGCTGCGCCGCGTCACCAACATCGCCACCCAACACTACCTCCACGCGGAGCAATATCAAGAATTCATGGAGCGGCTGCAACGGGAAGAACGCATTGGCGATTTTGAAATTCAGATTCAACGGGCAGATGGCAAGAAAATCTGGATTCTCGAAAATGCCCAACTCACGCGCGACATCCAAGACCGAGTCATCGGCTATGAAGGCACCGTCCAGGACATTACCCAACGGAAGCGAGCCGAGCAGGAAGCCACATTGTTAAGGGATTTGATCTTGGCCATGAGCATCTCCCGAGATCTCAATGCTGCCCTTTCCATTGCCCTCCAGCAGATCTGCGAGTATACCGCTTGGGAGTATGGCGAAGCCTGGCTAGCTACGACCCAGCGCCACATGATTGAGTGCAGCCCAGCCCGGTTCTGCGATTTGCCCAGCTCGGCTGAGTTCTGTCTCCTGAGCGACAGGTTAACCCTGCCCATCGGTGAAGGATTTCCCGGTATTGCCTGGATCTCTAAGCAACCCACTTGGCTGCTAGACATCTCCCAGGAGCCGCCGGGCTATTTTTCGCGCCAAGCGAGTGCCCTGGCTTTCGGATTGCGGGCGGGGTTAGCCATTCCTGTTCAAGCGGAGGGACAGGTGGTGGCATTGCTGGTCTTTTTTATGACCAAAATTGGTGACGACGCCGATCGATTGGTTTCTCTGGTTGGGGCGATCGCCGCTCAGATTGGCGTATTGATGCTGCGCAAACGGGATGAAGAAGCAATTCGCCTCATGAACGAAGAACTATCCCTGGCGCGGGATCAGGCCCTCGAAGCCAGCCGCACCAAGAGCACCTTTGTGGCTAACATGAGCCATGAGCTGCGTACCCCCCTCAATGCCATTATTGGCTACAGCGAAATGCTCCAAGAGGATGCCAGTGATTTGGGGGAAATGGAATTTGTCGCCGACCTGCAAAAAATCCACCGTGCTGGCAAGCATCTACTTTATCTGATTAACGACATTCTCGACCTGTCGAAAATCGAAGCCGGGAAAATGGAACTCTATATCGAGAACTTCGATATCTATGCTCTGATCCGCGATACGGTGACTACGATTCGCCCCCTGTTGGAAAAGAATGCTAACCACCTTGTAGTGGAATGTCCCGATGAGATTGGCTCGATGCGATCGGATATCACTCGCCTGCGCCAGTCCCTATTTAACTTGCTCAGTAATGCCTGCAAGTTCACTAAGGAAGGCACCATTACGGTCACCGTTGAACGCCAGCATCGGCGCACCGGTGATTGGATTCAGTTTGCGGTTCAAGATACGGGGATTGGCATGACCCCGGCTCAAATAGAGAAACTGTTCCAACCCTTTACCCAGGCCGATAGCTCAACGACACGGCAGTATGGAGGAACTGGACTGGGTTTAGCCATTTGCCAGCGTCTCTGCCGGATGATGGGGGGGGATATTACCGTAGAGAGTGAGTTTGGCCAAGGCTCGACCTTCACAATTTTCTTGCCTGCCTATGCCGATCGCCCGAAGAGTTCGGTGCCCATCAACACCGATGACGTCACGATTCTACAAACTTCAGCCCCCTCTAGTGTGTTGGTCATTGATGATGATCCGACGGTGCATGAGGTGCTGGGACGTTTTCTGCACAAGCTAGGACTGACGGTGCATATGGCGACGGATGGGGAAACAGGGGTGCAGTTGGCCCGCGACATCCAGCCCAATGCGATCATTTTGGATGTCTTGCTGCCAGGAATGAATGGCTGGCAAGTTTTGGCAGAATTGAAGGCCAGCCGGGAAACGGCAACCATTCCCATCATTATGCTGACAATTGACAGTGGGCGGGCAGCGGGTTACGCCATTGGTGCGACGGAATATTTTGTCAAACCCATTGATCGCGATCGCCTGGTTGCGGTGGTGCAGTATTACCGAGAGCAGACCAAGTTGGAAGCCAAGAACTTTCAGGTGATGGTAGTTGAGGATGACCTTTCAATACGGACGATGATGCAGCGGATTTTGGAGCGGGAAGAGTTCACTGTGACCTGCTTTGCCAACGGAGAGGAGGCCCTAGGGGGCTTTGAGCACAGCGCACCCCATTTGATTCTTCTCGATTTGTTCATGCCCAAAATGGATGGTTTTGAGTTTATCAGTCAGTTGCGGCGATCGCGCACCATTGCCCCTACCCCAATTGTGATTGTCACTGCCAAGGATATTTCCTCGGAGGATCGACGGGAATTGGATGGGCGAGTACAGAAAATTCTCCAGAAAGGAAGCATGGATTTTTCCGAGCTATTGCGAGAGATTGCCTTCCTGTTGCAGAATTATGGCGTGTTGGGAGGTTCTATTCCGAGTGTTATCTGATGGCTTCCATGTGAATCAACTTTTGTCATTAGATCTTTCTATAGATCATTCTTATCGATACATTAGATCATTCTTATCGATACATTCTAGATTCCAGGCAACCGAACCTGGGAACTATTGCAAGTTCGTTTTTCGCAAGCCTAGGGCAGAATCATCCCTTAATTACGACTAAAAAATTACGACGCAAAAATGGTTAACTTCTGCCACCTTGATGAAGAATAGTCACTCATTTTCTCTGCATTCTTCTAGATGAATTTATCAACCATATAAAAAGATACTGAGCCTTCCCATTAGAAGACAGTGCACCAGCAAAGTTCTGGAATGGGCGATCGCGATCGGTGCGATTTATAGCTATTTCAGATTTATTTGAGACAATCTCGCCCTTACCCCCAGCCCCTCTCCCATGAAGGGCGAGGGGAGTAATAGTACTCAAGACAACTATAATTGTTTCGCTCTTAATTAAATTGATTATATCCTGAATTTCTTAAGCCAATTGCGACTGACTTGCTCCTATAGTTTGGAAGCAAACAGATCCAAAGAGTATTTTATTTATGCAGAAGGCTTGGTCTTTTGTAGCGGTGGGGATAACGACACTTTTCGGGGTTAGCGCAGCCCAAGCAAGTTCCTTGGTCAACCTTTCGATTACGGGTAGCGCGCCCAATGACTACCGTGTTTTTGATATTTCCGGCACGACGGTGAATGTTGTTCCGGCAACCTTGGGCAATGCCGAAAAGGTTCTTGATGGCAACGCTGCTAACCCGACGGGAAATGTGGAATTGGCAGCAAGCAGTGAGCAATTTGGCTTTGACTTTTCCAAAAATACTGCCCTAACTGGCACTATTGCTGGTAAGTCGCTCACCCTCAGCAGTTTGACGGCGGCGGACTGGCAGATCATTGGCAATCAGTGGTTTGACGACCTACTAACAGCCTATCTCGTTCTCCCTGACTTCCTGATCCCCAACCTTGCCGAAATTAAAATTGAACTTCGGTCGCGCCTACTAACCGAAATCACACAGCGACGCTTCAGCGACCCAAATATTTCCTATGTCTACCAGGATCCCAACAACACCCTCCGCATTGGTTTGGCAGGGTTTCTCGATGCCCGCCCGATCTTGACCCAGGGACTAAATCTCAGCGATCGCCTATTCGTTGGCACCCTGCTCCCTAGACCCGTGCAAATTAGCGAGCTGGTGAAGTACACCTACGGCGACAAAACTGGTTATCTCTACAGCTTTTTTGCTACTCCATCGGGGCTGGTGGCGGGAGACGACGGAGTTTCCTTCACGGGCAATTACGAAGTGACCATCCCGGGACATCCGACCAGAGCCGTGCCTGGGCCGGGCGTGCTGGCTGGGGTGGCTGCCTCCATGGGTTTAGGAGCATTACAGATGAGCCGCCGCAAGAAGGGAGCAGAACCAAACGCTGTGCTGTAATTGCCCCCTCACGCTCCCGCTCTCCAGAGCTTTTTGCCCTAATCTCTCCGTCATGGGGAGATTTTTTGTGGGCATGTTTTGCCGCCTCCCGTCGCTGCGGAGTCGATAGCCATAGGATGATCTGTCAATGTTTAGATTAGAAATGTTTAGATTAGATAGGAGCAATCTGGAATTTTTTGGTGCGGCGCAATATCAGGCGCAATATCAGATTATTGATGGAATGTTCACTGCCTCGCCCGCCATCCTATGCCCAAAGTATAGCTGTCAATAACTTGGCTTGTACGGGGTGCAGGGGTGAAACCCCTCGGTGTGCGCAGCCCCCAAACCCCCTTTCCCTTCGATGTCCGGACCTACCTGAATATAGCTATAACAGTCCCGTCAGTAAATACAGGAGCACAGCTAGAACGTTTAGAAGTTGGGAGCAACCCCTATGATGGTGCCCCCATGCTCTCTGGGCAGGAGGCGTCGCGGTAGTTAGGGGCACCCAAACTAAAGGAACATCCGCCCCATAATTGGTTGCAAGACCTCAGGTAACAGGATGCGTCCATCCTCCTGCTGGTAGTTTTCCAGGATGGCGCTCATGGTGCGCCCGATCGCCAGCCCAGAGCCGTTGAGGGTGTGGAGAAATTCGGTGCCTTTTTTGCCTTTTTCTTTGAAGCGCAGGTTAGCCCGGCGGGACTGGAAGTCGAGGAAGTTGGAGCAACTGGAGATTTCACGGTACTGTTGGGCGGCGGGGAGCCATACTTCGAGGTCGTAGCATTTGGCAGCCCCAAAGCCAAGATCGCCAGTGCAAAGTTCCACAATGCGGTAGGGGAGTTTGAGGGCTTCGAGGATGGCGGCGGCATCCTGGACGAGATGATCGTGCTCCTGCTCCGAGGTGCTGGGATGAACCAGCTTAACCAGTTCGACCTTATGAAACTGGTGCAGGCGGATCAGCCCGCGGGTATCACGACCGGCGGCACCGGCCTCGCGGCGAAAGCAGGGGGTAAAGGCGCAGTGGTGGATAGGCAGTTGGTCGGCGTCGAGAATTTCGTCCTGGTAGAGGTTGGTGACGGGTACCTCGGCGGTGGGGATCAGCCACAGGTCGTCGGCAGGGCAGTGGAAGAGGTCGGCTCCAAATTTGGGTAATTGCCCGGTGCCGGTCATGGCGGCGGTGTTGACTAGGAGGGGGGGTAACACTTCGACGTAACCGTTGGCGGTGTGGCGATCGAGCATGAACTGAACCAGGGCGCGCTCCAGTTGGGCTCCGGCCCCAATCAAGCTGATGAAGCGAGTTTTGGCAATTTTCGTCGCCCGCTCGCTATTGAAGATACCCAGGGCTTCGCCCAGTTCCCAGTGGGGTTTGGGCTGACTCAGTTGGGGTTGTACCCATCTCCCCAGCGGCGGATTTCGACATTGGCGCTTTCGTCGGGGCCAAGGGGCGTGGTGGGGGTGGGGGGAGGTTGGGGAGGTCGAGCAAAAGGGCTTGGAGTTGGGATCCGCCATTTGCCCCGCTCCGTGGG
>JAAUUH010000127.1 GCA_012031145.1 Oscillatoriales cyanobacterium SM2_2_1
TGGCTATTGGGGGTAGTGGCGATCGCCATGGGGTTCAATCTCGTTGGACTGTTGCCTTTGCAGTTTCCCAGTTGGGGACAGATCCCGATCACCCAATCATGGCCCCGGGGAGTACGCTCCTATCTGGTGGGATTAACCTTTGGTTTGGTGGCATCCCCCTGTAGTACACCCGTGTTGGCAACCCTATTGGCTTGGGTCTCTGGCAGTCAGCGGCTAGGTTTGGGGGCGTTGTTGCTTTTAGCCTATGCCCTAGGATCGGTGCTTCCCCTGGCGATCGCTGGCACGTTCACGGGTTTGGTGCAGAAATTTTTGTCCCTTCGGCAGTGGTCGGGGGGGGTTAATACGGTTCTTGGAGCCCTGCTGATTTTATTTGGTCTGTTTGTGATTGCGGAGCGGCTTTAGAGTCCCTTTGCCAGCGGGGCTTTGGCAGCATAAACCATGGCAGGTGGGGGAATTCGTGGTGCTCATAGTGGTAGCCGAAGTGATAGCAAGTGAGGAGGGAGAGCCACTCAGGAAAACCATTACTGTAGGCATGGTGGGGGTTGGTGTACCCCTGCGCTGGCTCACGGTGAGGCAAGTAGGTGCCGAAGAAAAATAACTGCAGGGAGCTCAGCAGAATTGGCAGCACCCAGAACAGTAGAAGGTTAGTGATTTGGACATCGAACACAAAGCGGACGAGATGAAAAAATACCGTAAACCAGATGAAAATCTGAAACCGCAGCGGATCATCGAGGTATCCAGTCATAAATTTGCCATACCATCGCAGGGGGTGGGAGTTGCGACCATCGTGATAGTCCGGATCGCCGACCCGACCGGCCCGATCATGGTGTAAACCGTGGTTCCAAACAAAGCGGTCGAAGGGCAGCAGAGCATACAAAAATATCGCCACCTGACCCCAACGATCATTGCGCTGCCGGTCACCTACCCAGAGGGTGCCATGGGCAGCATCGTGGGCAATGATGAACATCCCGGTGTGGCAAAAGCTGCGCAGCATCACTAATCCCACGACGCCATACCAAGGAACTGCGGTCAAGGGCAATGCTAGGCACAGCATCAAGCTGAGGAGCCATGCACCCATAATCATGAGGGTATTGCGGCGCGATCGCCCGTTTTGCCATGCCATTGGCGACAGATCAGTACAAGAACTCAAACGACACCTATTCCTAACAGGACACTATTTCACGGATTGTAACGGTTCTTTGATTTTGTTGCCGCAGTCTCCCAGAATCTCCCCCCCCCGGGTTGGGATGGCACTAGGGTAGTGCGGCGATCGTAAGGGCAGTGATCCCGCCCCCCAAAAGTAAGGCACCCAGTGCTTGGGATACCCGCCGGACGATGGGTACAACTTCATAGGACACCAACAACCGATCTTGGGCTAGTTCCACCGCCGATTTTGTCCACTCTTGTCCGTCGTACCAGCCCGACTCTTCGTAGGTAATTGAGGCGCTATTGAGCCGTTGCAGCACGTAGCGCCACCCCAGCCATAGGTGCACAATGGGTAAACTGCCTGCCACGCAGGCCCCCAAACCTGACCATAGCACCAGTTCTAACCCATGGTGCCGCCAGGGAAAACTGACTGCGGCGATCGGCGAAACTAGGAGGACACAAACCAGCCACAATCCAAATATCCGCATCCAGAAGGCTCGGGTCGGCAGCGCTCCCCAGCCCAAAAAAAACGATTCCCGTAGCGCACGGTACTCATTGAGGGGAACTTGCTCATGGGGCACAGGATTGGTCATAGTTTGGCAGAGCAGGACTCATTACTAGGATTTTAGGCGGTTTCTCCGGTGATGCCCGGCTCGCTAGGTTGTGAACCAGCGATCGCGGGCGCAGAACCGGCACATTTGCCAACGGGCGAGTTCCTCCGACGAGCTAGGACGGCGGCACTGGGGACAGCGCATCCCTGGAGCATGGGCCCGGGACAGACGCTGCACAATATCTTGGGCCGTTCCTGCCTCAGGAGTGGATGGAACTCCATGTTTGCCCCCTTGGGAGCGGGGTGGGGCGATCGCCACCATCGAAATCTCCGCCCAGCGGGCCGTGCTGTAGCGAATATCCCGGATCGGCGGAAATTTTTTTACTCCCAGCACTTGATTAATTTTGAGCATTAGGGGCGATCGCTCAAAGGTCAGTGCCTGGGCCCAAACCGGGCTAGACACCGCCACGTGCAGCACCTGGTGGTAAATCGCCGTTGGTCGCGTCTGGGCCGCCACCGCTCCTCCCACCAGCTCGGGCCAATGGGCTTGGATCTGGGCAAAGCGTCGGATGTGATGCCAATTCCCCTGTTCGGGCAACTGCTGCAAAACACGTCCAATAGCGGTCAGGCGTCCCATGGAATCCGGCTCAAATGATGTGAATTTTTCGGTGGACTTTATCAGAACGGTGAAACTTAAGAACGAAGATTATTCAGCGGAGGTACCAAAGGCGCGATCGCCCGCATCCCCTAAACCAGGCACAATCCACCCCTTTTCGTTAACCACCTCATCTATGGCGGCGCTGTAAATCTGAACCGCCGGGAACTGCTCCTGTACCTTTTTCAGGGCCGGCGGAGCACAGATCACAGACAAAATCCGAATCAAGGATGGATCTGCCCCCCGCTCTGTCAGCATCGACAACACCTGGACAATCGTTCCCCCCGTCGCCAACATTGGCTCTGTGATCACAATTCGAGTTCTGGGCGATCGCCCCCGGCAAGCGATTGAGATAACAGGTTGCCGTTAATGTCTGCTCATCCCGAACCAATCCCAGGTGATAGACCCGCGCTAGGGGCAAAATACTCAGGCAGCTTTCCACCATCACTAGTCCAGCCCGCAACACTGGTACGATTGCGACCGGCACCTCCACCGCTAACACCTCGCCCGCCGTCGCCGCCAAGGGAGTCTCTACGGTCACCGGATGAGTTGGTAGCCACTCACGGCAAGCTTCATAGGTCAGCCAGCGGCCAATCTCCGCTACCGCCGTCCGAAACATGGGCACTGGGGTCTGGCGGTCACGCACCACCGTTAGCCAATGGCGCAGCAACGGATGGGGCGGAACGTAGATTCGCAATTGCACGGCCATGGAACACCTTGCTCAAGTGCCAACCATTGTGCCACGGACTATCCCCCTTGGCGTTCAATCTCCAACAACTCATAGGACCGGGACAACTGCTCCCACAAAATCCGCACTTGGTCAAATGCCT
The DNA here is from genome assembly GCA_012031145.1 of Oscillatoriales cyanobacterium SM2_2_1. Taxonomy (GTDB): domain Bacteria; phylum Cyanobacteriota; class Cyanobacteriia; order Pseudanabaenales; family Pseudanabaenaceae; genus UBA999. Next base: position 3,182 of record JAAUUH010000127.1, read on the forward strand.
CTGCCGCCGGCAACTGGCCACTATTTTCCCGCGCCGATATGTACCCAACCCGCACCGCAAAATCCTGTAGGTTGGCATCAAAAACCAGATTCTGCGGTGTAAATCGACCATGAAAACGACGATAGTATGCCATCGCCCCCCCAACAAGTCAGCAAAGAATAGAAGGAGCGCGCAGGTGCTGACCACCCTCATCGTCCTTGAATACCGATCACAATCATCTAGAAATCAGTAGAACATTGTTCATTCCTCTTTGATATCCACCCTGTTCTCCGAGGCGGAATCGCGAAAAGAACGGAATGAGAGAATGACGCCAAAAAGCACTCACTGTGGAACCGAAACGGAAAAAAATTCCAAATGCAGATCTTCTCGAAGTATTTTTTCCCAAGACTATCGGTAAGGAGGCGTGAATTGATCAATAAACAGATCAGTTGATTAGTGATTTGGTCATTAGATTAATCACCTCCCTGACACGGGCATCAAATCGAAGAAGAGTATAGGTTAGCAGGAGTGAGGAGAACCGGTTGAAATTGGGGTGGAGGAGCTTTGCCCCCAAGCCCCAATTAGCTATTAGCTTTATTTTTTTCTGGACTATGCCAAGATTCCCTAGGAAACAGTCGTCGGCACCTTAGGCGACAGAATTGGACGGAAGAGGTTGCTCAACTGCCGGGCAGCGCGATCGCGCCAAGCCCCCTTGCCGTAGGCATAGCCAGCCAACAACGGAAACGCCAAGGTTGCTTCAGCAAACACCATCTGCTCCATGACGATGTCCACTTTGCCCCAGGAATGGGCTTCCCGCAGCGTCGAGCCGGATAGCGCTCCGTCCCGTTCATCGGCTACCGTAATCTGCACAGCATATTTATGCATCGCAGTTTCAAAGCCCAACAGTTCCGCTGCTACTACCGTGTCCTGGGCAAAGTTTTTGGGCACACCGCCACCAATCATCAGCAGTCCCGTATGGGGTGAAGCCAACTTGCACTGGGTCAACTCGCGAAAATCCCGTACAGAGTCAATGCTGAGATGCTCTTCGGGGGAGTACCACTGGTGGTGCACCAACCCAAAGCCAGCGGAGCAGTCGCTGAAGGCGGGCACGAAGACCGGCACTTGATGTTCGTAGGCTGCGAGCACCACGGAATGACGGTTTTTGGCATGGACATTGAGATAGGCCCCCATAGCTTGGATGAATTCCCGAGAAGAATGGGGACGGGGCGGCAGATCGGCCGCGATGTTGGCGATGGTCATGTCGCAAATGCGCAGTTGATCTTCGTCGATGTAGGTGTCATAAATCCGATCAATGCGCTGCTCACGCAATACTTCATCGTCGGCCATGGTGTCGCCGACATAGTGGCGGAATCCTAGGGCTTCAAAGAAATCCTGATCAACAATATTGGCTCCCGTAGAGACAATCATATCTACCATGTTGTGGGTAATCAGGTCGTAGACCACACCCTTGAGTCCGGCGCTGAACAAAGAACCAGCAAGGCACAAATGATGGCACAGTCGCGATCGCCCACCATTTGATCGTAGATTTTGGCCGCTCGCCCCAGGTTTCGTCCCTGAAATGCAGTTTGGGACATCGCTTCCACCAGACCCACCACGTTGTGAGCCTTGATGTCGATGTGCTCGACGGTTTTGCTGAGTAATTGAGCGCGATCCATGACATACCTCCAGATTTTTGTAATCCAATTCTTTGGCTAACAAAGATTTCCAGCACTACGGATTCAAACTTGGCAACCAGTCAATCAAAACAGGTCGGATCTATAATTCGACTGGTGCCCATCATTATTACGCCGATAGTATATTGACGCCCATAATGTAGATGCGGAAATCAAACTATTCAGTTTTGCTATTTAGTTTTAAAAGCTTTTCCCCTCTACCAAAGAGAAGTGATCGACCCAGGTTGTTTAATCAGCGGTTTTTGAAAACCATGCTTCCTGAAAACCGATGAATACAACCCTGAAAGTTACAGGCCGATCAGGTAGTACTGGGTCCTTCGCAGGAATCATCCCAAGATAGAGCCGGATCGGACTGCCGCCGCTGCTCCAACTTAATATTTAATTGCCAGTCATATTTAACGTTCATAGTACGTCCACAACCAGCCAAGTAAGGCAATCCGTAAAAGACAACACTAAACATATCGCATTAGGTATCAGTTGTACAGCGTTTTATGCTGCCGGAGGGAATATTTTCCAATGGTTTGTTGGGATTTATTTTTTTCACCTAGGTCTTCGGGAGTTCAAGATCCTGAGTTTTTATGGCTATCCTAAAGCATTGTTCCGCCTTTGCCCATCGAAGGGAACCAAGGGTTTGGCAACTTCTGCCCGTTCAAAGAGAAGAAAGATAGGATTTCCCAACCAAAACCGAAGTATAGCGATGGAATTCAGGATCCCGTGCTCACTGAGGGAATTCGCTCTAGAACTCGATTGCTCAGTTTACCTATGCCTTCGATTTCCACTGTGACCCGATCGCCCGGATGGAGGGGTCCGATGCCATCGGGGGTTCCTGTGAGAATCACATCACCGGGGAGTAGGGTCATAACTTGGCTAATGTAGGAAACCAGAACTTCGGGGGGGAAGTTCATCTGGTCAATGGCGGCGTTCTGGACTGGGGCCGGTTGGCGGTCAATCCGGGTTTGCAATAGGGCGGAAGGACTGATTTCCCGCACGACCCAGGGGCCAAGGGGGCAAAAGGTGTCAAAGCTCTTAGAACGGGTCCACTGGGGGTCATGCTTTTGCAGGTCACGGGCGGTGACATCATTGGCGATCGTGTAGCCCCAGATGGTGCTAAGCGCTTCGGCGGGGGACAGGTCGAAGCAGGTCTTACCAATCACAAGGGCTAATTCCCCTTCGTAGTCCACCTGTTGGGATTGGGGCGGAATTAAAATCACGCCATCGGGGGACAGGAGGGTGGTTGGGGGCTTGAGAAAGATGATGGGCTCCGATGGCAGTTGGGATCCCATCTCGGCGGCATGGGCGGCATAGTTTCTGCCGACGGCCACAATTTTGGAGGGGGCACAGGGGGGAAAGCAGGGTGTAGGAGTCTGAATCTACACTAATGCCCGTGGATCGCCCACCCAGCCACGGGGCATCGGTGAGTACCGTGAGGCTACGGTTGGGTTCAAAAATGCCATAGATGCACTGCCCCGTAGAAGTTTTAGCGCGGACGTAGCGTTCTGCCATAGGAATCAGGAAAAGTGTTAATCAAAAATTTTCCGAATATCGGCCACTTTATCACCAATTTCCGAGCATCTATCTTTTGTTAACCCGCAGGCGATCCATATTCTAGGGACATCTTAGTCTATTGCCCAGTTGCAATAATCAACCAAATTATCTATAGCTCTTCTCAATAAAATTTGAATTCTTCGAGGTAAACTTCAGTTGATTTTGGGACTTTCAAAACTGAAGCTGGAAATTTCTCTATGCGGTTCTACCCCAGTTTAGAAATGGCATGATTGGCATATGGCCTAAGGGATTTACTAGTTAAGATTCTCAACAACAGAGGGCACCTCGGGGGAATTTCCTGATCATTCTATGGCTGGAGAAAAAGGTTATGAATAGGTTATAGGTAGTTGAACCTGTGGTATTTTCAAACTATCACCAATTGTGAGTCTATGACTAGGCAGCGAACATTCCCGCTCAAAATTTTGCTCTCCATTCCTTCGGCTGTGTTTGCCCTAGGGGCGATGGGTATGGCGTACCTAGGTGCCATTCAGCACCAGCGAACGACACTCTTAGGATTGGTGCAGCAATGTTTTTTAGTGAATGAGGAATCGATCAGCCGCAAGTTTGAATCGTTGCTTGATCAGCCTCAGGAGGTAACGGCGGAGTTGGCAGAAGCCAAGGTGTTTCAGGGGGACTCTGAGGCACTTATAAGCGAGCGGCTGCGGGCAGTCTTGCGATCGCGCCCTCAGATCGACTACGAAGTGATCGCCAGGGCATCCCCGCAACGGCCATCATCGATTTACCAGGTGGGTCGCACCGCCAAGGGGCAATTATTGACGCTGCCAAACACCGTCAATGGTTCCCAATCTGATCTTCGCCCATGGGTGCAAAAAATTCTGGGGGTGGCTGGCCCCACATGGCACCTACTGCCTTTATCTACCCCAGCGGGCGCAGCACAGGTTCTGGTGCATATCCGTCCCCTGGGCGATCGCCAAGGGGTTATTGGTGCTGGGGTTAGCCTATCGCGACTACAGGAAATTTTGGAACAGCAGGTCAATCGTTCCATAGGATATGTCGCGGTGATTGATCGGGATGGGCAAATTATCGCCGCCGCCAATCGGTTGCCATTGTCACTAAAGGCGGCGGACACTCCCCAGAAATTGAATAGTTCCAACAGCACGGATGGGATAGCTGGCGTCATTTCCCGATTGACTCCGTCCCAAGCCCAGGAAATCACCATCA
>JAAUUH010000026.1 GCA_012031145.1 Oscillatoriales cyanobacterium SM2_2_1
GAAAGAACCGTGACCCTAAGCACTTCTGCCACCTAGTTTGACTTAGGTATCGCTATTGTACGCGATGATTCTGCGGCTGGGGTATGGGGAATCATAATAAATCTTATCATTTCTTGACGCCTGCCTTCCCCGGAAGCCCTCGGCGCGTTATCAGTTTAATTTGGAAGCCTGCCCGTAAAATTGACGGGCTAGGTGGCTGCCCCCGTGTTGGAAGCATTTGACAGCAATTTGACAGTTGAGTCTTGACAACTATAGCTATTCTCGAATAGGTTCGGACATCGAAGGAATGGGGGTTTGGGGGCTGCGCCATGCCAGGGGTTTTACCCCTGCACCCCGTCCTAGCTGCTAGGCTGGGTCACGGGGGCATTGTTTAGGAGAAAGCGATCGCGAATCAGGTTAGCCGATTGGGGTTTGGACACCCAGTAGCCTTGAATCTTTTCGCAGCCAAGGGAGCGTAAATATTCCACTTGGTAGTCATACTCCACGCCTTCGGCATTGACATCCATGTGTAGGTGGTGGGCTAGGCTAATAATCGTTTCGACGATTTCCATATGCTCTCCCTGCTCGGTAATCCGGCAGACAAAGGAACGATCCACCTTAAGGGTATCAATGGGAAAGTTGTGAAGGTAACTGAGGGAGGAATAGCCAGTGCCAAAGTCATCGATACTAATCTTGATGCCCTTAGACTGGAGGCGCAATAGTTTGGCTTTGTTCAGTTCGGCATTGTTCATCATGGCGCTTTCAGTAATCTCTAGGCACAGATTTTGGGGCGGCAGTCCCGTCTCCCCCAAGACACGATCAATTTGCTCCGGTAGGTCTGGCTGGATGAATTGCTTGGGGCTGAGATTGACGCTCATGGTCATTGACCGCGCTGACGAAAATTCCATCTGCCAGCAGTACAACTGATAGGCCGCCTGCCACAGTACATAGCGACCGATGGGTACGATGAGCCCAGTTTCTTCGGCGATCGCAATGAACCGCCCCGGGGGGACAAACCCGAGCCGGGGATGGTGCCAGCGCACAAGGGCTTCAAACCCAACTACTCGCTGGGAAAGGAGATGGAAGATCGGCTGGTAGTAGACCTCGAATTCGGCCCGCTCAACAGCACGCCGCAGTTCAGTTTCGAGGAGCAGGCGATCGCGGGTCTGTTCATGCATTTGCGTATCAAAAACCTCATAGCGAGATTTCCCCTCTGCTTTAGCTTGGTACATAGCAATATCCGCATCCCGCAAAAAGCCGTCGGGTTCATCGTGGTCGAGGGTGCTTAAAACAATACCCACGCTGGCACTGACAAAACATTCATTACTGTTAATCACGAAGGGCTGGCGCAGGGTGCTTTGAATCTGGTCGGCAACACGGGTGGCCGTAGTCACATCGGCAATCTGGCGTAGCAAAATTGTGAATTCATCGCCGCCAAAGCGCGCGAGTAAATGGGAGGAATCAAGGATTTGGGTCATGCGCCGAGCCATTTCGATCAGCAGTTGGTCGCCAGCAATGTGTCCAAGACTGTCATTGACCAGTTTGAAAGAGTCCACATCCAAAAACAGCACAGCAAAGCGACAGGATGGATCCTGTTTCATCTTTTGAATTTCGGCTTTAAGCTCGTCGGCAAAGGCGGCACGATTAGGTAGGTTGGTCAAGGCATCCCGATAGGCATGGTGCTCCAACAAAATGAAAGATTCCTCTAGCTGCTCGGCCATGGTGTTGAAGGTGTCAGCAAGGGCGGTAAACTCCACTGTGACCGATGGGGGAACACGGTAGTCCCAGCGCCCCTGGGTTAGCTCACTGGCAGCCCGATGAATATCCCGAATGGCTTGGCTGAGCCAACGGGAGAGCCACCAACTGACTACTACCACCACTACTGGTGACAGCAGTGAAAGCAGGAGGGTGTAGGTGGTAATGATGTCTAACGGTGAGGTGAACGCACGTTCGGGGAAAACGACCACCGCCCAAAGGGTCAGACCGGCATCATCCTGCCAACGGGATATATTGACAAAATAGGTCTCGCCTTCACTCTGAAATTCCCGTTGCTGAATTTGATCATCCTCACTCTGGGAATTGATCGCCATGGTCTGCTCAGCGGCTATGCGAATCAGGGGATCACGACTGTTGCGCCCCAAAATTTGCACTGCTTTACCGGAGGAAGGCTCGATCTCATAGACCTGTCCGTGGGAGCTGGCAAATAGATGTCCTGAGGGCTGGAGGATGAAGACTCGCCCATGGTCGGTAAGGTTGAGGTTGCGGAGAAAAGCACTGGTTTGACGCAGGATCTGATCACTTCCTAGAACACCCACCAGCCGCCCTTGGGAGTCATAGATCGGCTTGCTAACAGTAATTGAAAGCTTCTGAGGTTGATCTGCCCAACTGTAAACCTCGCTCCACACAAGCTTTCGAGCTTTAACCGCTGCCATATACCATGGCTCTGCGAAGAGGTCATTAGGGCGAATGTTGAGCAAGCGACCAATGTTACCGTTTCGATCTATTTCATAGGCAAAAAGACGCTGGTTTTTGGTCGCCGGAATGGATTCATAGTAGATAAACCTGCCACCATCAATTCGCTCTACCCCTATGAACCCCCCTTGGGGGGTGCCAAAGTTGAGGTAACCCACATCAAAAAGCTGCATTTGCTGCCAAAACAGGCGGCCAATACGGCGAAAGTTTTGCGGGTTGATGTGCCCATCGTTATACTCTTGGACGTTCAGTAGGGTTAGACGGAGCGGATCACCCAGGTGGGCATTGAGGTGAGCACCCACGCGACGGTTTAGTTCTACACTTCCTTGGGCTAGTTTGCGGATAGATTGCCGCCCTTGCCACCAAGAGAAGAAGCCCGTGGCGATGATCGCCGACGACATCAGGACGCAAAAGGGAAGAACTAGGACTGTATGCAGACGTACTTTCGGCTTTGGAGAATCAGAGCGAAGAAAGGAGAAAGCCATCTTAAAGTACGTTGAAGGAGCTGCAAACAAGCGTGGCATACCTTGGGGCGAAATGCCATGTCACAGAACTTAGTTTGTGACCAGTGTTAAAAGAATATCTTTGCCCTCCCTAGGCTGCAAGTATCTTAGGCTACAAGCAAGCTAACCAAATTGTTGGCAAATTTGGCGCACAAGGGTTTGGGCCCCATAGCTAACTCCAGCCGTGCCTTCACCAGGATGGATGTTATCCCCCACCAAAAAGACCCGCCCAAGGGGGGTGCGGCTACTAAAGGCAAAGGGGCCAAAGTCGGCAATACGCATACCCAGCCCCCCCACATAGCCCCGATGGCGGGCGGTGAAGCGAGCGAAGGTGCGAGGGGTGGCAGACTCTTGGTGCAAGAGGGTCGATTCGTCGAGTAAAAAATAATTCTGCATCTGGGCGATCGCCCGTTGGGTAAACTGCCGCTTTAAATCAACATAGTCGACATCGCTAGTAAACCAAGGGGCAGCGGGGGTGAATTCTGAAGCGGTCAGGGTAGCGCATCCAGCGGGGGCCCGTCCGTCTCCTTCTTGGCTTAGGGAAATAAATAGGGAACGGCCCAGTGCCCCGAAGGCATCGAGTATCTGCATGTGGGGCGGTGCCTGATCGGGTAGGGCATGGCGGCGCACAGCCAAATAGATCACAAAGGCTCCCGTGGGTTCGGGCAGGCGGGCAACTCTTTGATGGTACCCCTGGGGAAGATGGGCTCCTAAAAGGTTCGTGAGGTTGTGAACCGGCACATTGGCAATCACCAGATCGGTTTCATGGCAAGACTGGCTTTGGCGAAGGCGATCGCCCACGAGCAGGCGGAGGGGGTCTAACTCAATGGCATGCACCTGCTGCCGACAATGGAGGATGCCATTATATTTTTGAGGGCTTCGACGAGGCGATCGCTCAACCGCTGCATACTGCCATGGAGATGGTTGATGCCTAGGGGCGCTTGGGGTATGGCAAGGGCGGTGGCTCCATAGAGAAGGGCTGTTTCCCCAGCATCAACTTGGGAGTAGAGTTTGAGTTGGAGATCGAGGAAGGTGCGCAGCCGGCGATCGCCCGCCAAACCGAAACCGGTCAGTGCATCTGCAACGGTTGAACCGATGAAGGGTAGGGTGCCAAGGGTATCCCAGCGCATAGCGCGCAGCGTCTGCCAGAGATCCCAGGGGTGACGGGGCGGCAGCACGGGTTGACGCCCCTGAAATCGCCAACTGCGGGCAAACAAATCGCTGAGAAACTGCCAGAAGGGTTCGCTAGCGGGAAAGTGTTCTTGGCGCTCAATACGCCACCGTTCGGGATCACGCCAAACGTTAATCGGGATCGATTCCCCCGGTAGGTATACGGCACAGGCGGGGTCACACGGCGCAGATTCCGGTAGCGGTACACCGAGTTCCTCAAAAATCTGCCAATGGATTCCCCCCGGCTCAAACCCTCCCACCTGGGTGGCACCGACATCAAAGGTAAAGCCTCGCCGCCGAAAGGTGGACGCGCAACCACCGGGAATGTCCGCCTGTTCAAAAACCGTCACCTGAAAGCCCCGCTTAGCCAGCAGCGCGGCAGCCGTCAGTCCACCGATACCGGCACCGATGACGGCAATATTTTGTACCCGATTTTTGTTGCTTGTGAGGACATTCACCATAACACCAGCTTAATCCCAAATTCTGCGACCGGGGCAGGGGAGAATTTGGGTCATCTTTAGGAATGTCTAATGAATTTCTAATGAAAGAGTTTGGCCCCTACTCCCACTCAATGGTGCCGGGAGGCTTAGAGGTGATATCGAGCACCACTCGGTTGATGCTGGGGACTTCGTTGACAATGCGGTTGGCGATCGTGGCCAATAGGTCATAGGGCACCCTGGCCCAGTCGGCGGTCATGCCATCTTCGCTGGTGACAAACCGCAGCACCACGGGATAGGCATAGGTTCGCTGATCGCCCATCACGCCCACACTGCGGATGGTGGGCAACAGCACGGCAAAGGCTTGCCACACCGAGTTGTAATAGTCGGCACGATTGATTTCTTGCCGCACAATCAAATCGGCATCCCGAAGAATGTCTAGCCGCTCCTTGGTCACCTCGCCGATGATCCGAATGGCCAGACCAGGGCCGGGAAAGGGCTGACGTTGGACAATTTCTTGGGGCAGTCCTAGGGCCGTGCCCACCCGTCGCACCTCATCTTTGAATAGGCGGCGTAGGGGCTCGACAAGGGTAAAGCGGAGATTGGGGGGCAACCCGCCAACGTTGTGATGGCTTTTGATCTTCACGGCAACGCGCTGACCTGTTTTGGGGTCAAAGTTGGTGTCGGCAGATTCGATGACGTCAGGATAGAGGGTGCCTTGGGCTAGGAAGTCAAAGGGCCCGAGACGTTGGGATTCAGCCTCAAAGACCTTGATAAATTCGTAACCGATCCGTTTACGTTTCTCCTCGGGGTCGGTGATGCCAGCAATTTGGGCCAAAAAGCGTTCGCTGGCGTTGACATATTCGACAGGGATGTGGAACTGCTCGTTAAAGAGTTTCATCAGCCGTTCAGGTTCGTGTTTGCGCATAAACCCCTGGTCGATAAAAACGCATGTCAGTTTATCGCCGATCGCCCGATGGAGCAGAAAGGCCAGGGTTGATGAATCCACGCCGCCCGACAGGGCCAGGAGCACACGCCGCTGACCCACCTGATCGCGCACTTCTTTGATGGCGGTTTCAATGAAGCAGTCGGTGGTCCAAGTGGGCTGGCCGTGGCAAATGTGGTAGACAAAGTTGCGCATTAGAGCCAGTCCGCCGATGGAGTGCACCACTTCGGGATGAAACTGCACACCGTAGAGTTTTCGCTCGGGATGGGCGATCGCGGCGTTGGATGTATTGGTGGTACGGGCCAGGCTGGTAAACCCCTCGGGCAAATTTAGCACTGCATCGCCGTGGCTCATCCACATGACAGTTCCATTTTCCACATTGGTGAGCAGGTCGGTAGGGTCATCGATCCACAGCTCGGCCTTGCCGTACTCGCCCCGTGCCGCTCGCTCCACCTTGCCTCCCAATTGCTGGGTCATCAGTTGCATTCCGTAGCAAACGCCTAGGATAGGGATGCCTAGCTCCCAAATTTCGGGGTCACACTGGGGGGCGTTGGCATCATAGACAGAGTTGGGGCCGCCGGACAGAATAATGCCAATGGGCGAGCGGTTCCTAAGCTGTGCCGCTGTGGTGTGGCAGGAAAAAACTTCGGAATAGACGCTGGTTTCACGGATACGGCGGGCAATTAACTCAGAATATTGAGAGCCAAAGTCTAAAATAGCAATTGTTGGCGGCATTGATGGGGTCATTGCCCTAGGGTTTTGTCAGGATTCGTGCAATTTTACCCTAATCGGGTCGACCGATGGTGGTGATGTAAAGCACGGCTTCATCGACAGGAATCCCCAATACTTCGTTTACGTGCTGGTCAAAAAATCCGGCGATCCCACTGGCACCCAGACCCAGGGCGATCGCCCCCAGATTGAGTCGTTGCCCCAGATGGCCGGCGTCAAGGTGTAGGTAGCGATAGGCGCGATCGCCGTAGTGTTGGATGGCCACCGCCAAATCAGCGGTATGGAACACCACCGCGCCCGCATCCCGACCCAATTCCTGCCCTAAGCAAAGAAAGTGAAGTTCAGCACGGAAGTTTTTGAACCGTACCTGGCGTAGCTCCTGGGTATGGGGAGCCACATAGTAGCATCCGTCTTCCAGTCCCTCAACCGCCGAAACGGCTACAAAAGTTTCAATCAAACTGAGATCGAAAAAGTCGGGAGCGCCATCGAAACCCTGCTCAGCGTAGTGCTGCGGTTGATAGGTGAAGTCCAGCAGGGCCTTTAGCTCTGCTAGGTCAAGGGGTTCGGCACTGAATCTCCGGGTCGAGCGGCGCTTGAGGATGCTACTTTCTAATTCAGACAGGTCATCGCCCCAAAAAATTGGGGGGGTTTTGGTGCTGATACGACTGCCAAAGGGCAAATTATATTTATCTTGGTTTTGATTTTGCGGGGCGGGGGCAGCAGGGGACGGGGTTTCAATTTCGGAGTGCTGATGGAGGTAGCCTAATAATTGACCGTCGGGCAAGTGGGGAATGGTATGGGTAACGCTTGAGGCGATCGCCACCGTAGGATTAGGGGGCATTTCTTCCTGGGTTTCTAGCAGGGGCGCCACCACTAAAGCCCCCTCTTCCTTGGGCTGGAGAAATAGGAGGTCGTTGAGCCGGCGATCGCCGAACCCACCGATCAGATAGGGGCGCAGCCCCACTAGGGCACCCGACACCTCCAAATTACCGAGTAAGTGACCTGAGTCGAGCAATACGCGGCGATAGGCCCGATCCTCATAGCGCCAAGCCGAGCGATAAAACACCGCCGTAACTACTAGGGACAGGCGCGTCTGATGCAAAATTGGGTGGGAAAAGCACGCCTCCTGCAACTGGAGCCAAACTTCAGACGAATCCCAAAAGTGCACCAAGCTGTGGGTGCGCACCTGGTAGTTGTAGAGTCCGGCTGGCAAAATCGGCGTTCCCCCCGAAACCACATACACTTCTGCCGGATAGAGACCGCCCGCCGAAGGTGAAGAACGCAGGTAGTGATAGCCTCCATCCCACGTCGATACTTTGGCTGTCAGGCCATAGCTCAGCAATAAAAACCGGGACAGTCGCCGCCAAGAATGGATCAATAATCCGTCCTGATCGGGCTGCTGATCGGGTGAGAGATAGGATTTGAGGTCATAGGAAGTGCCGACCCGGTAGTCTTTGTAGGGGGAAGGCTGGGCCTGCCAATCTAGATCCTTACTTTTTTTGGCAATGGTATCGGGGTCATATTTAGTGCGATCGTGATAATGCTGGGCAATGGATTCATTCATGAGGCGTTCTCCTCAATTTGGTCATCTTGATCCCGACCAAGGTCCGTGGGCTGCTCTTGGGGGCGATTGCTGGGGCGTCGTCGGCTCCGTCGTCTCTTTTGCCCTCCCACCTGTGCCGATCGCAGTGTCTGACAGTCCTGGGCAGCCGTATCTACGACCCGCTTGGGTGCGCCCCTCCGGCTATCTCGATACAGGCGTTCAAATTCCCGCTGAAAATGGGCTGCAACGACCGGATCTTCAATGACCAAAACTGTTTCATCATTGAGATGATTAGCAGCAATCGACCAATTATGGGAGCCGGTCACCACAGTTGCGCCGTCCACAACTCCATACTTATGGTGCAGCATGTCACCATCGGGCAAATTGGGCACCCCCGCCGTATCAATCGGCTTTGCCCAAGGACGCTGGTTCCCCTCCGCCCGGCAATCTTGGGTAGAAACATAGCCCCACAGATCCAGCAGTGACGAATATTCCCGATAAGCAAACTTTGGCTCCACCAAGACTCGCACCTGCACCCCCTGCTGATGGTGTTGTTCTAAGAGGTTGGAGAACCGGGGCTCCGAAAATACAAACAATGCCAAATCGACGGATTTGCTGCCAGAGCTTAGGGCCCGGTGAATGAGACCATTACTGGTATCAGCAAAATTGACCTTCCGGCGATCGGGTGAAAATTTTACCTGCATCGGGGTTCCGCCCACCGCCAACGCCACCGGTCTTCGAGCTGGTTTCCTAGTGCCAAATCGACTGTCGGGCTGCCCACCGGGGCCATCACCCCACATGATGTTGAATTCATCGGTAAATAATTTGGCCACGGGGCGATCGCGAATTTTTACCAAATTATTAGCATTGCCAAAAGTAGTCGGCACATTAAAATCGCCGTGCACATCACTCATGGTGAAATTAGCCGAAGTCACCACCACCGTCTCTCCATCTACTACCAAAAACTTATGGTGCATTAAGCCACTGCCTCGGGAGCCATCGGCCGTGTCGTCAAGATAGGGAAACTGGGCATTACGGAGCATGCGAATACTATCCCGCTGGTTGGCCTCATCATCGGAGACGCTGCCATCACCATTGAGATCGGCAAACCGAATAAATTCCTCGTATTTCCCTTTTTTGCGATCATCAAACTTGGCTACTTCGGCGGGGGTGTAGTCCGTCCAGCCGTGGTTGTAGGTGTTTTCTATCACCAAGCGAACCCTGAGCCCCTGTTTGTACCGCTGAATCAAGGCTTCGGCGATCTTGGGTAAACGGAATTCCTGCACTGCCATGTCAATCGAGGTTTGGGCGGATGCGATCGCATCAATGATAATTTGCTCAAAATTGTCACCATCCCGTTCAATCTTGCGGTACGGATCGCTATAACGGGCAGTGAGGCTATGGTTAAAGTAGGCTTGAATGTTAGGGTTCTGGGGCAAAGGGGGTAGGGTTGCGATTGGTGTGGCCTGCGGCGATGTCTGTTGACATGCGGCAACGGTAAACGCGACCACCACAAAGGTACACAACCATAGAGCCACATAGCGCCAGCGCATCCGTCTTGCCTCGACTCAATGGCACAAGTGTATCAGAGAGGGGCCTTTGCCCCATGGAGTAGGGGCGATAAAATTATTGGTGAAAAAGCCGCTACTGCCCCAACGAAAATGCGTCATATCTCATTTCCACTTCTTGCAATCACCCTCGGAGCAAGCCTCGGAGTAGGATGGATTGTCCTAATACCCATGGCCTTGGCCCAACCCTCTGAACGGCGTGGCTACTTGGTTCATGATCTGGTGGATTTTTTTAATCAGAACCAGCTGGGTGGACTACACCCCAGACAAATCGCCGGCCAACTGGCAGGATTTAACCGAGGAGAGGATGGTGAGGGAATTCAGAGCACGGTGGTTTCGATGCAGGTGCGCACCCCCGCTCGGTGGTTCTAGTGATTCAGCAAAATGATTTGCCGGATGATTCGGTGGCAGCGCGGCGAACACGGGTGGAATTGCAACAACTGCCCAACGGACGTTGGGAACCGGTGTGGGCAGGGTCACAGTTTCGCTGCCGTCGTGCACCCAGCCTCAACTGGATGGGTCGCCTGTGTCCCTGAGGACACCCATTGGGGTATGCCATCGATTGCTCTTATAACGGCTCGGATAGTTGTGAGCATCGAGAGAGTGGCTTTCACAGCCTATGGAAACCGACTAGAACATTCCTGTCTAAGGGATTCCTCTTGCTATATAGCTATTTCAGATTTATTTGAGACAATCTCGCCCTCACCCCCAGCCCCTCTCTCCTAAAGGGCGAGGGGAGTGATAGTACTCAAAACAACTATAATTGTGTCGCTCTTAATTAGATTAACTATTATATTTCCATTTCGGTAGAGGGGATTCACAGCGTCATTCTTTTGTGATTGAGGCCTAGTCCCTCAATGGAATATCCGTATCGAGACGCGCCTTAGCTTTCAGAAGAGCAGCTATGGATACTAATTGACCAGATTCCGGATGCCACAAAAGGAATCGACTACAGTTCAAGAGATCTTGGATGCCCAGAACCTTGACCCCTGAGAGTAGGTGGTGGTTGCGATCGTGACAGGCAGCTAAGTGATAATTGGGAATCCTCGATGAGAGGTGATGAATATTATGGTAGCCAATATCTGCCGTAAACCAGCGCAACATGGGTGGCAAATTCAACCAACTACTTCCCTGCACGGCCCCTAAAACATAATCCCAACCCTCCGTTCGATGGGCGTAGGCTCCCTCGAAAATATGCTGCACGAAAAAGATCCAAATAAAAATAGTTGCCGAACAACTAAGCACCATGGAGTAGATCCCCCAAAAGAGCCCAATCCCCCACAGATGACCGAAGAATATCCAACCGCTGAAAACGCAAATATTATTTAAAAGTAAGTCCCAAAACTCAGTCGCCGTATGCCAATATTTTGATGGGTGGGCGGACATTTTTTGGATTAGCGTCAGTTCCGTTTGATCATCCCGCCTGGCAAAAAGATAGCAAACACAATCCCAAATCCCGAGGCAGAGAATTAGCCTAGGTTTGATCGCCAAATAGAAAAATCCCCCTGGAATCGCCATCAGGGGATGGCGCAGCCCAGCATAAAGTTTTTGACGAAGCGGATCAAGCTGGAGAAACTCCTCCGTGGACAAAAAATCAGCAACACCGCGATACCGCTCCCAATCGCCATTAGTTTTATGGTGATAGGCATGATCCCTAGCCCAGCCGTAATAGGGCATCGCGTTGATGACACCGAGCAGAAAACCCATTAATCGATTGATGCGCCTAGAACGGAAGAGTGCGTAATGTCCACAGTCGTGCATCAAAGAAAAACAACGTAGCGAAAAGAGGATCTGCAACACAATAATCGGAGGAAGCAGCCATAAATATCTGCTAGCTACGTGTACCGCGACCACCCATAGAAACACATAGGGCACAACCGTATTGAGAATCTGCCACGTTGCCCTTAAGTTGCTGCTCTCCATATAGGGGGACAGGACGAAATCAGATTTCTTGAGCCTATGCGGGGGCTTTTCCGAATTAGCAGATTCTGCCTTGCCTAGGGGGAGGACTGATGGGGCAATCCGTTTATATTGATATAAATATTTGCTGAGCATACCTAGTTCTGGTTACTTTTTTTGTCTTGGTGGGTGAACGTCGATGGATTGTGGAATTTAGGGGGTGATCGCCCCTCCTTTCTTCGTCAGCTAGTGACCAAAGTCATTTCAAATTGCTGAATGTCCTCCCACCTCCTACCGACCTGCTCGTAGTATGGGGATGAGTTGCGAGCAGAGTTTGGAGACAGACGACCCTATCTGTTGACCTAATTCCAGCTTTGGCGTCGAGGTAGATGAGATGCTGCCAATCCTGAAGAACATCAAGCATGGCCTTTCTCCGATCGCCCGAATCCACCGAGCAGGAACTCCTCGTGTCGCTGCTCCACCTGTCGGAAGCACTCCCGGGGCGGAACCTTGGGGCAACGAGCAGTACCTCAATGATTCCATCACCTTGAATGAGCAGCAGAAACTCATGCTCAGGTTCGTACGCCATAATTAAATCCGGCAGAATCAACAGTATGTGCTCTTGGGGTTGGAAGTCTAGGCTAAAGGGAACTTGGTCCGTTTGCCAAGTAATGCCCGGCAAAACCAATTCGGAGAGTTGACAGATTAAGATACCTGCTCCGCGCTCTGAATAACCAGGCCATGCCCCAGAACCAGCACACTTTGCCAAATAAACCCATCTTGCCAGTAACTGCAGGACGCTGGGCACAGATCACTGCTCCGTTCCATAGCGCTCCCCCCGCAGGACTTTGGTCGCTTCCACTATATTCTGAAGCGCAGGAATCCCCTCTTCCCAACCCCGTGTTTTCTGCCCGCAGTCGGGATTAACCCGGATCTGGTGAACAGGTAGGTGAGCCTCGCCAGTTTTTAGTTGCTGCACCATCTGTGCCGTGCTAGGAGCCGTCGGACTGTGGACATCGTAAACACCGTTACCAACTTGGTGTCGGCAGCCAGCGCTAGTAATTTTTGACAGGGTTTCAGTTCCCCCTGCCATGGCAAAATAGCGCTCCAGTCTAGGGAAGTCCGCCGATCGCTGAGGAACCATACCAAGGCAGATACTCCAGTCTAAAACGTGGTCGTCAAGGCTGGCATGGCTTAGACCAATACGATCATTTCCGGTTTGTTGTTGTATTTCCCAGTTTTTAGTCTCGATTTTATGGATGGTTTGGATCAAGTTTGCTGCGTTCGACGGATCCCGCCAAAATCCTTCGGGGACTTTCTTTAACTCACGGCTTTTACCAGTGCGGGGATAGCTAAAGGTGGCGGTTATCAGGTGAAAAGAAATTTGGTTTTTACTGTTTGCTGTTGTACTCATACTTTGATTTATTCCTAATAGCAGCATTGATTCCACGGCAGATCAGCGCGCGTCACAAGCGACATACCAAATCCCTGGAGTAGGCAATTTCCAGAGAAGATGGTGCGCGTCGCTTCCCAGACATAGAAAAGGAAGTAGCGACAATTCCAAAGGCAGGTGAAATTAGTTCCGAAACATATCAATTCGGGTGATGCGGACAAGATCGTGCCATAGCAAGCAAAGCCTATGGGTCTCCAAAAGGAGCACAGAGAGCCCGTCACGGAAATCACCCCCTAGGATTGAGAAAGCAGAATATTTAGCAAGATCTACAGTGGAAATATTGCCGAATTTGTCTTTGCTATCCCGTTAAACGCACCTGCAAAAATGCTAAATGCCCGGTTTATCCCTAGAGAGCTGGTATTTCAATCGATGCTTTATGCACCAAGAATACTTTTGGCAAACCATCATCTGTACCTCGCAGATAAAAAATAATTGATGCTCTATTGGCGGGCATTCTGACTAAAAAAGCGCTGAAAAAATTGACGCTTTTATCACAGTTGCGGGACAGCGCCGGATTTTCGCCGAACTTTCCCCCTTGCGTTTGATGGCTGCTCCCCATCAGAACCAACAGTTAGGTAGACCTTAGCATATTTGGAACAGTACTAACATAGTTTGATCCATAAAGTTTGTGCTATTTGCCCATCACTCCCGGGCGATCGCCCTTAATATCCAGCTACCAGTAAGTGTCAAGGGCTTGCGTTCATGGGCTGGCATTATTAGATTGGTGATGGGCTTGCCGGTTACGCTGAAGTAGAGCTGGGAACAATCGCCACGATGGATGTCATACGGATTGAGCAAGCATTGCGCTTGGAGATGGATCGGGGGTTTCCAAACCTTCAGGGGAGGCAGTATCGCTTTGCTGAGTTTTTGCACGTTTCCCTGGAGACTGGGGTGCCGGATCACTGGCGCGATCGCAGCACCTATTTGGCAACCCAGTATGCCGCCTATGAGCGATTTTCCCTTGCCCAACGGCAGCATCTGGTGGCGGAAACCCGACGACTGTTAGATGAGATCACCCGACCGGTGCCGGTGCCGGCGGTGCCCAAAAAGCCCAAAACCGAGGCACTGATAGGCAAAGAGCGGCTGGATTTGGTAACTCCACTGACGGCGGTGACGGGCATCGGCCCAGCAACAGCTAAGAAATTGGCCCGGCTGGAGTTATTCACAGTGCAAGATGTTTTGCACTACTATCCCCGCGACCACGTGGACTATGCCCAGCAGGTGGAAATTCGCGCCCTGACAGAAGGGCAAACTGTAACGGTCATCGGCGAAATTCGTAAGTTTTCCTGTTTTACCAGCCCCAAAAATCCTAATTTGACGATCATGGAGATCTGGCTGCGGGATGCCACGGGGCAGATCAAACTCAGTCGCTTTTGGACGGGACGGCGCTACAGCCAAGTGGCGTGGCAACAAACCCAAAAGCGACTCCATCCGCTGGGGGCCACGATCGCCGCCTCGGGAGTGGTGAAGCGCAGCAAGTGGGGGGTAACGCTGGAGGGATTTGATCTGGAGATATTGGATCACCGCCAGGACACGATTACGTCGACCACGGTGGGGCGGGTGGTGCCCGTTTATCCCCTGACGGAGGGAGTCAGCCCCGAACTAATTCGCCGTACGGTGCTGCAATGCTTGCCTGCCTGCCGTTCCCTGGTAGATCCGCTGCCAGAACACCTGCGCCACGACTATCACTTGGTACCTTTGGGACAGGCGATCGCCCAAATGCACTACCCCGAGGATGGAACGGCGCTGACGGCGGCGGCAGTGCGCCTGACCTTTGATAAATATTTTTACCGGCGACTGGTGGGCCTATACCGGCGGCAGCACCAACGGGCGATCGCCTTCGCGCCCCAAAATGCCCTAGTGGAGCGGTTGGCATCTCTACTGCCCTTCCAACTGACGGGAGCGCAACAACGGGTGATCGCGGAAATTCAAGCCGACCTGCAACGCTTTACACCGATGAACCGCCTCGTGCAGGGGGATGTGGGTTCGGGTAAGACCATTGTCGCAGTCTATGCCCTGCTGACGGCGATCGCCGCTGGTTACCAAACGGCCCTGATGGCTCCGACGGAAGTTTTGAGTGAGCAGCACTACCGCAAAATTTTGGACTGGTTTAGCCAATTGCCCCTGCCCGTGGAACTGCTGACCGGCTCTACGCGCACCAGCAAGCGGCGGGAGATTCTGGCAATGCTGGAAACCGGTGAATTACCCCTGATCATTGGCACCCATGCCCTGATCCAAGAGGGGGTAAATTTTGCCCGTTTGGGCTTAGTGGTGATTGACGAACAGCACCGCTTTGGGCGGGATCAGCGATCGCGCCTCGTCCAAAAGGGATCCGATCCCCACGTGCTGATCATGACGGCCACCCCCATTCCGCGCACCCTGTACCTGACCAACTCCGAAATTGAAGTCAGTATCATCGACGAACTTCCTCCCGGTCGCCAGCCAATTCAGACCAGCCTGCTGCGGCCCGGGCAGCGGAAGCACGCCTACGATCTGATCCGCCGTGAATTGGCCCAGGGTCGCCAGGCCTACATCGTCTTGCCCCTAGTGGAAGAGTCGGAAAAGATGGCCGATGTCCGTGCCGCCATTCAAGAACAGGAACATCTCCAACACAGTGTTTTTCCCAATTTTCGAGTGGGATTGCTCCACGGCCAGATGTCTCCAGTCGACAAAGACGCGGCGATCACCCAATTTCGTAGCCAGAACACCCAAATTCTTGTGGCCACCACGGTTATTGAGGTTGGTGTCGATATTCCCAACGCCACGGTGATGCTGATCGAACACAGCGATCGCTTTGGACTCGCCCAACTGCACCAGCTGCGGGGGCGAGTGGGGCGGGGGGCGGCCCAATCCTACTGCATCCTGATCAGCGACGCCAAGGGAGAGGAAGCCCAAGAGCGCTTAGGTGTTTTAGTGCAGTCCCAGGATGGGTTTTTCATTGCCGAGCGGGACTTCCAGTTGCGGGGGAAGGGCAAGGATGAAGGCACTGAGCAATCGGGCCATGCGGGAATGGCGATCGAAGACCGACTGCCTGACGAAGCCGCCCGCCAGGAGGTGTACCAAATGGCCCGTGCTGCCGCCGAGCGGGTGATCACCCACGACCCATCCCTAAAATCATTTCCACGGCTGACCACCGAATTTGAACGTCAGTTTCAACGCCTCCAAGGTGGCACCATTTTCACCTAAATCATCCTGGCTTCACCGAACACTATTGGCGCTGCGGTCAATATATTGCGATCAATATATATATAGTCATTCTAAATAGCATGAGACAGTTTGAATCCTTGGAAATATCACCTGAAGCAGGTTGAGTTGTCTCGTTGTTATTTGAAATTACTATGGCTGCAAATAACTTGGTTAGGACGGGGTGCAGGGGTGAAGCCCTGGCTGGGACCCCAGCCCCCAATCCCCCTTTTCCTTCGATGTCCGAATCTACCTGAATATAGCTATATTTTGATATTTTGGCGGCAGAGCGGATAAGGACAGCCCCCCGAATCAAACGAAAACCTCGGGATTCCTCCCAAGGTTTTCAGATCTACGGGCCTTGAATCTGCGGACGAGGCGTTAGCGCTCGATGTAGATAAACAACAATCCCATGGCAATTAAGGGCAGCAGCCAAGTGGTCAGGGGAATTAACAACCAAGGCAGATAGGAAGCAGCATATTCACCAGTCATAATCGACTCCTTAGTAGATAGTTTGGATATTGATTTAAGTGAAAAATCGTTCTAGTCAATAGTCAGCAAATTCTAATTGACAAGACCACGGAAAATAGCGTCGATACCAGAGAAATTTTCTAGCAAAAAGTAGGCGACAAAGGCACTCCCAGAACCGCCTAGGAAGAAGCCGGCCGCAAATTGGCTCCAGCCCGATCCAGTCTTGAGGGGGTCGGCGGCATCGGATTCTTTGGTGTTATCGAAGGTGACGATGCCATAGGCAGCGAGGGCTGCGGTGGCAATCAGCACCAAGGCGATCGCCGTGACCAACCCACCAAGATTTTTGTATTGCGCATAGTCTCGCAGGGGACCGAGGACAACTTCTGGCCCGACCAGAAAGTAGCCATGGGCCATGCCGATTTCTAAACCGCGCAGCAACGGGGAGAGTCCTTCCCGATAGGCAGGCAGGTTGCTAATGTAGGCACGCACAAGGGCAGAGTCACTAATGGGTGTAGACAGGTGCCCTTCTTGGGGATCGCCATTATAGGGTTTTACAAAGTCCATCATAGGTATTAGGGGGTTTATCAACGGGTTTTGCAGCTATTTTATGGAATGGACATCCCATTCCAACCGTGCTGAGGGCGATCGTAACGAAAGTTCATGGTTTGCCGATGGATTAGGCCGGTTGACATAGTTCTGGCAGGTAGTGACGCAGCCCGGCACAGAGTTCTGCGATTTCGTCAGCGGTGTGGGTAGCGGAGAGGGTGAGGCGGAGGCGCGGGGTGGGGACGGTGGGGGGCGGATGGCGGGAATGAATAGTCCGTGGCTTTGGAATTGCTGGGCGATCGCCAAGGTTTGGGCAATGTCGCCGACGTGCAGGGGAATGATCGGGGTGTGGATGGGTTGAATCAGAACCGTTCGCAGGTGCTCGATATGCTGCCAGAGGCGATCACACCGTTGTGGTTCCCGTTGGATTAGTTCAACGCCTCGCAGGGCAGCGGCCGTATCGGCGGGCGAGAGGGCGGTGGTGTAAATCCAGGTGCCAGCACGATTGCGTAGAAATTCGATCAGGTCTTTGCTGCCAGCTACGTAGCCTCCCAAACTGCCAATGGCTTTGCTAAGGGTGCCGACCTGAATTAGGGGCTGGGTAATTCCTAGGGCGGCAACCAGTCCGCGCCCATGCCCCAAAACTCCCGTGCCGTGGGCCTCGTCCACCAATACCATGGCGCTGTAGGCGTCCGCGAGGGACATGATTTCCCGGAGGGGAGCCCAGTCGCCATCCATGCTAAACACGCTATCGGTCACGATCAGACAGCGGCGGTGGTGCGATCGCCGAGCGCGAAGGTGGGTTTCTAAAGCCTCTAGGTCGCCGTGGGCATAGGTCAGCACCGCCGCCCGGCTGAGTTGGGCTCCCTGCTGAAGGCAGGCATGGTTGTAGGCATCGGCCAGAATCAGATCCCGTGCTCCTACCAGGGCGGCAATGGTTCCGAGGTTCGCCAAATAGCCAGAGCTAAAGACCAGGGCCGCCGCCGTTTGTTTGAGTTGGGCGATCGCACCTTCTAGGGCTTCGTGAATCGGTAGGTGCCCCGTGACTAAACGCGATCCGGTGCTACCCGTGCCGTAGGTGGCGATCGCTCCTGGGCCGCTGCCCGCAATTGGGGGTCGTGGGCCAAACCCAAGTAGTCATTACTCGCAAAATTAAGCCAGCCCGGTGTCGTCTGAACCAAGCGGGGTGAGCGATACCAGCCTGCCCGGTGAATGGTGGACAGGGACTCCGAAAGCCACTGATAGGGATCATCCGTCATGAACACCACGCCATCACGTTTGTCCTGCCATCCATGGGGTTAACCGGCGATCTACTCCAATCACCCGATCATCTATTCCTAGAAGTAATTGTTTTTACGTCCACGTCCTCCAAACCTAACTGTTTAAGCAGACAGGCTTCCAGCAAGACCATTAATCTTCTACTCAGAATCTCCAAATCTTGACCAGAAGCCACATACTCATCCTGATCAGAGGATAAATGAGTTAAATGATTTCTTGTTTTCCTAATCTTTTCGAGAAAACGACTCTGATCCTCTTGGGGTGTAAAGAAATTATCAGGTAGACAAGAGCGATATTCACTTACTATCTCTTCTAAACGCTCTCTTAAAGAAAAGCTATTTAAATGTGAAAGTTTTTCCTCTTTTAAAATTCTTTTGTATTCTCTTAAATCCAAGCTTTCCTCTGCTTCGTTTTCTAAGGGAATAGAGTCTGGGATAGAATTTACAGCTTCTTCTAATGCCTTTCGTACCACCTTTCTGTAGATCTTTTTATCTATATGTCTTCCAGAGTGTGCAAGGCCATGAAATGCTTCAATGGCTTGAGCTAGGCTAAGAAAGATATCATTAATATGTCGTTTTGGTATGTAGGTCAATCTTAGGTATAAGTCGATGACTGACTCTAGCTTTTTTGAATTCTCCTCCCAATGACTTAAAAGCTCAGTAAATTGCTCTTTTACATCCTTGAAGCTAAACAAGACTCTGCGAGAATTGAACTTAGCCTCTGAATTCTCTGATTCTCTTACTTGGAAA
Organism: Oscillatoriales cyanobacterium SM2_2_1; assembly: GCA_012031145.1. GTDB lineage: Bacteria > Cyanobacteriota > Cyanobacteriia > Pseudanabaenales > Pseudanabaenaceae > UBA999. The sequence continues at coordinate 18,927 of JAAUUH010000026.1, forward strand.
TATATCTTAAGCGGAACTGACTTTTCCTTTTCTTCTACAATGGGTACGACCTCTTTCGTAGTCTGATTAGGGTTGTTAAAGCCAGATATTAAATCACACCTAACATCAGGAGGTAAACTAATTTTTTCTTCTATAACTACGATATCTGATTTAATATCGAACGGATATGTCATTTGACCAGATGCGAAGATTAGCAGCTTTTGAGATAAGTAGATAACATCAATAATGTCTTCTAATCTTTTTTCGCTATCTGCTCGGACAATGATAGACTTCCTCACTTCAAGAGTGATCTTATTATCTACAGTCCTAAAGCAACCAGCCATATGTAGTCTTTCCAACCCAATTGGCTCGTCACAAAGAGTCAACGAAAAATCCAATAGCTTACCAAGTTCAATAGGCTCTTGTGTTACCTGTTTTATATTGATCTCTTTAATCTGATTATGTTCATCGCTGGCAGACGAATTAATCTCGAAATTCGGTAAGTCTACCCAGTCTTCTAAGTTTTTGTATCTCAAAGAAACACCATTCAAACAAATTTCTTCCAACGTCTTGAAATGATGCCCAATAATCAAATATTTTGCGTAAACTGTACTAGTTTGAATACTATTTGTTGTAAATCTCCCGGACTGAACACAATTGCATAAAGTGACCTTTTTGTCGTTGACTAAGTATCCATTTACAATGTCAAATTTCAAACCTTTAAAAATGTTGTTGTCAAGTTTAATTTCCTGTAACTGATCAAGTAGGTTTAGTTTTGGATGTTCTTCAGCAGAGAATTTAAGCTGACCATATATCTTCTTGTCTGGATTATTGGGAAGGAACCAAACACCGTTTTCTTCAATGCTTTTCATAGCTTTACTTTGGAGAATTCATGCTAATGCTAACTGTGGTAAGTGTAGGTCATGATACTTAAGCACTTGATACCCATAGGAAGGTTCTTGGCTGTGCCCCTGCCCAGCACTTTCAATATGAGTAGTACTTAAAATGTTGCGGATACCAGCCCCATCTCGGGAGCCAAGGGACTAAGAGAAAAGGCCATCCCCTCCTGAGCCATGTAGGTTTGGGGGAATTTCGTCCGGGCGATCGCCCCAATTTCATCCAACTGCTCATCACTGTGGAGGGGATCGTGGTGGAAAATCACCAAGTTCTTCACTCCAGCAGCCTCCGCCACCTTAATCGCCTCCTGCCAAGTGGAATGGCCCCACCCCACCTTCGAGGCAGTTTTAGACCAATACTCCTCATCGGTATAGGCGGCATCAATCACCAGCACATCGGCATGGCGTGCCAAGTGAAGTAGGTTTTCATCGAGGCGATCGGCAAAATGCTCCGTATCTGTGGCATAAACAGCAGCTCGATCCTGCCACATCACCCGATACCCCGTGGCCTCACCCGGATGATTTAACGACCCTGTCTCTACCGTCACCCCATCACCAAGATCGATCACTTGGGGGGCATCAATGGTCAGGAACTCCAACTGTGCCCCCATTACCCGCAACGGCACGGGAAAATTGGGATGGAGCATCTGTTCCTCTAGACGAGTTTTAATTGTCTTGCCATCCGGTGACAATTTGCCATAAATCCGAAACCGATTCCCCTTAATAAAAGCAGGGGAAAAGAAGGGAAATCCTTGGATATGATCCCAGTGGCTATGGGTAAAAAATAGCTCGGCTTCAACAGGTAATTCCTTCAGTAGATGCTGCCCTAAAACCCGTAACCCGGTACCACCATCAAAAATCAACCGCTTGCCATGGCACCGCATTTCAACGCAGGGTGTATTGCCGCCATAGCGCACCGTCGTCCTACCTGGTGTGGCAATGCTGCCCCGCACTCCCCAGAAATGAACGGTGAATTGGTCGGTTGGAACTGCCATACAACAATTGCTGAATCGCTAAATATGCGTGATGGTAAGGGGGCGGGCAACCAGGAAGAACTTCTTAATTGCTCTGCCTAGTAGTGTAACAATGTTTTCCATGATCCAAAAGTTGCAAAAGATAATATTCGCCTTAGAACGTCCCTTGGGCAATTTCTGCCAGCTATGCCAACGGGCTCGGACGACCGACAGTGATCGGGATGAGAGGATTTGAACCTCCGACCCTCGCGTCCCGAACGCGATGCGCTACCAAGCTGCGCTACATCCCGAAGTAGTACCACAGTACACCCCATCCCCCAAAACTTCAACGGATAACCCCTTGAGTAACCCCGAGCCTTACCCCAATAACCTTGAGGGAGCCGTCAGCCGAGGTTACTGCTACAAGCAACGAATAGGGGCTGAATCCGATGGCTAGATCCCCCTTGTCATCGGGGTGTGGGCTGACTAGCCTAGGCGGTGGCTACGGGGCAACCCAGTCCGGCTTCTAGATGCTCGCGAAAATGTTCCATCCGGTGTAGAGCGCGACTCCCAGCGATCGTGATGCGATAGTACTTGCGGCGTGCGCCGCTGCGATCGCCGCGCTGGCGTTCTTCATGGCGCAGAGTAATTAAACCTCGCTTTTCTAGGCGGCTCAGGGCGGGATAGAGGGTGCCGACACTAATTTGCTTTTTGGCTGGATGGGCGTGGGCAATTTGCTGGATGATATCAAGTCCGTAGCGTTCTTGCCCAACGAGCGACATGAGAATCACTTCCTCCAGATTAGTCAGCGTATCGTTTTCACTACTTCGCGGTGCCATAACCTTCCTTTTGTATTTTTTGCGTTGTTTTAATATAGCACATTTCGATAATTTGATAGTCAAAAGCTTTTTTCAGAGAGAGTTTCGGTATTTGAACTATCGAAAACCGAGGCTTTGTGTGTTAGGATTAACACGGAAAAACAAATGGAGGCTTGGTCGTGATTGACGAAGCAATAAATCAGTTAATGGGATTGCCCCTAACCGATGGTCTGATTGATGGCATCGCTATAGTTCTGATATCAGGTTTGATTGCAGCGTTTTTATCACCACCATTTTTCCTCTCCAAAGCAGCGATCGCCCTTCTCTGTCCGTTCACACCCAAAGCCCGTCCTTCAGAGGACGGTTTATTTTTTGAGATGCTGGAGGATGCGGAAGCCTTGGCAGCGGCGGATTTGGGCTACTTTTGGCAGCGATGGAGCCATGATCTTGATGTTTTGTTGGGAGTGATGAATTTATTGTGGCTGGATGTTGGTGAACGGATGACGCTTTGGTTTTTTAAATAAATTGACTTACGCACTTATAGGATTGCTATGGGCAAGATTATTCGCGTGTTCTTGAAGGATGGCAGCTACCGAGAGTATAGCGAGTGGGAGTCGGTGTCTTCCTTAGTAGGCTTACAGGATATTCGTCGGATTGAGGCGATCGCCGCTGGAGAGCCACAGTATGAGGGGCTGCCGCTGTGGCTATCGATATTGGGTTCATTGGTGGGTATCAGTTTGGTGGCAACAATCGTGGTTCTGGTCATTAGGCTTCCCAGTCAGGCTCCGGTGAATGACCAAGCGCCAAGTGTGCCTCAAAACGGACGAAAGTAGGGGTAATTTTTGGGGGAGCCGATCGCTTTTTCCAATTCAAAGTTGATTACTTCCCAACGAGGATCGGTGGTATCAACGGCGCTAAATTCGACGGGGAGTCCATAGAGCCGCTGAGTGGTGCGGTCGAGGGGGCTGCGTTCTAGGTAGGGAGAAACGAGGTCATGGTAACGATGGGCAATCACAACTTTAAGGGCGCGGTAGCCCTGGGTATAGAGGCGATCAAGGGCTTCGTGAATTTCAAAGCGGATGCCATCGGGGTGGGTATGCTGCCGGTGCCATTCCCCTTGCCATAGTCGCCACTGACGTTCGGACTGAAGGTGGACAAGATCTTTGCCATTAACTTTGACTTCAAAGGCTCCATGCCGAGGACAGATATAGGTATCAGTCAGAATTAGGGCGGGGATCATTTGCCGACAGTGGGGACAGCGAATTTCTGGGCCGAAGATGGGGTAGTGGGAGAGCATGGGGCGTTAGGAGCGCTTGAGGCGGTCAATTTGGGATTGGAGATCTTCGATTTGCTGCCGCAACCGCTCGGCTTCGCTTGTAGCTGATGTCGGCGGGGTGTCTACGGCTCCGCTGTTTGTGTGCTGGTAGGTACCGTTTTTGATCTTTTGATATTCTTCACTGCTAGCCCATTGCTGGATGTAATGGACACGCTCGATGGGAAAGGGATGGCTGAGCATAGCTCTGCTGCCAATACCGTTATAAAGCATGAATTTGTAGATTTGGTTGAGGTTTTCCCGATCTAGCTCCTGATAGCTTTGGGCTTGACGCTTAAATTCGGTGAGGCTAAGCTCGTGCATCCGAGTGATGCTGCCCCCAGCTAGTTTCATCATGGTGCCCAGAACATCATCCAGGGAGTCGGTGACCAACAGGGCGGCGCGATCGGAGGTGAGTTCAGCCTTGCGTCGCCATTCAAAAAAGGCATAGAGCAGCCCACTGGAAACAAACCCGCCAATACCCAGGGTGGCGTCGCTAATACGGGAAACGACATTCATGGCCCAAAGTGCCATTTGAATTAGGGTGGTGTGCCCGCACTTGATGTGTCCTAACTCATGGGCAAAAACGACTCGGAGCTCCTCATCGGTTAGGAGGTCAAGGGCACCGGATGTAATGATGATGAAAGGACGCTCCTGTCCAAGGGCATAGCTATTGGCAGCAGGATTTTGGGTGACAAAGAGGGTAGGTTCGGAATGAACATCAAGATCGGCGATCGCCTCCCGAAAGATGCTGTGGAGGTTGGCATACTGGCGCGGGCCCACTTGAATGCAATTGCCCATGTTGTAAATGAATTCGGGGCGCTCATAGACATATTCAACAAACTTACTGGCGAAGAGGTCAAAGCCCGGCACAGCTCTGAGGGCTTGCTCCGCCTGCAAATCGAGGGGATGGCGGAAGGCTTCGCTGGAGATTCCAGGGTATCGGGGCATGGGATTAGGGTGTGAGGGGTAGCTTGATCTTACGCTGTGGGCAACGAACCTCACAAGTCATCGTTGGTGCAATCCCCGGAGAACCGGCTGCAAGAATCTCCCCTTGTCAAGGATCCCCTTGCGATCCAGAATGAAACTGAAAAAAAAAAACGAGTTATGAAAAAAGTTATAGCGATCATTCTTGGCGGTGGACAGGGAACGCGCTTGTATCCCCTCACTAAGAAGCGCGCCAAGCCCGCGGTGCCGGTAGCTGGTAAGTATCGCCTGATCGATATTCCCGTCAGTAACTGTATCAACTCCGGTATTGAGAAGATCTATGTATTGACCCAATTTAACTCGACATCCCTCAACCGCCATGTGACCCAGACCTACCGCCCGTCCTCCTATTCTGATGGGTTCGTAGAAATTTTGGCGGCCCAGCAAACCCCAGAGAGCCCCGAGTGGTTTCAGGGGACAGCAGATGCGGTGCGGCAATATATGTGGCTGTTTGAATCCTGGAACGTAGACGAGTACCTCATCCTATCCGGCGATCAACTCTACCGCATGGACTATCGTGAGTTTATTGGTCGTCACCGCAGTACGAATGCCGATGTCACACTGGCTGTGCTACCGGTGGATCAAAAGCGGGCATCCAGCTTTGGCTTACTAAAAATAGATGACCGCGGCAGGATTCTGCAATTTTCGGAGAAGCCTAAGGGCGACTCTTTGGAGGCAATGCGAGTGGATACCACTTGTTTGGGCTTGTCACCCGAGGAAGCAAAGTCTGCCCCCTTCATCGCATCAATGGGTATTTACGTATTTCGGAAACAGACTCTAATTGATTTGCTATCTCAAAATCCAACATTCAAGGACTTCGGCAAAGAGATTCTGCCGCGATCGCTAACTCAGTGCAATTCCCAAGCCTATTTATTTAATGACTATTGGGAGGATATCGGGACGATCGAGTCCTTCTACCATGCCAACTTGGATCTGACCCGTCACCCGAAACCACCCTTCAGCATTTACGATGTCAATGCGCCAATCTACACACGCAGTCGTGACTTGCCACCCAGTAAACTTCATGATTGCCAAGTAAAAGATTCTCTGATCGGCGAGGGCTGTGTCCTAGATCGGGCTGCAATCAACAACTCCGTGGTCGGGATTCGGATGCGGGTAGATCAGGGTAGTGTGATTGAGGACACACTACTGCTGGGGTGCGACTTTTACCAGCCCGGTACGGATCGGGATGCAGACTTGGCCGCTGGTAAGGTGCCACTAGGGATTGGGGAGAATACGGTGATTCGACGAGCAATTATCGATAAGAATGCCCGCATTGGTAAGAATGTGCAGATTATCAACAAAGATCACATTCAAGATGCCAACGTAGAAGAGCGTGGTTTTTGCATTTGCAGCGGCATTATTGTCGTCCTTAAAGGTGCAACTATTCCGGATAACACTGTCATTTAAGAAACTGTTTGGCTAAAGATTCATCGGTGAAAGTAGAGGCTACGTTCACTTCTACTTTTCCGATGCGACCCACGCTTGAAAAGCATAGAATTAAATAATGGGTCAGTTGGACATTGAAATCTAGGCGATGCCTCCCGTCCCACAGAGAATTTTTCGGGACTCAACAACTAATCCAACCATACTTGCTCACCAAATCTCGACGAATTGGAAACAACCCTAACGCACTTCGCGGATTTCGGTATTAACGTTCCCAATTACCCGCCGCAGATAACCTTGAACTTCAACCGACAATCTCTCAACGTTCGATGTGCATTGGTGTTGTTAGCTGGCGGCGCTTACTTACGCTTTTTCCTTGCTACTAAATAAATCTTTCATACGCTTTTCCATCTCTTTAGAAGATACATCCTCTTGATGAGTCGCAATCCACCAATGATTTCCAGTTGGATCTTTCACGCCTGCGTTGCGATCGCCATAAAATTGATCTGCTGGTTTCATGATTGAAATACCACCTGCCTGAAGCGCACGTTCATAAGTTGCGTCAGTATGCTCAACATACAGGTAGATCGAACAAGGCATTGCTTGAAACTCGCTTGTTGCTTCGCCTACCATGACTACTGAGTCGCCAATTCTAATTTCAGCATTCATAATGCGACCTTCTGGGTGTAGGGTACGACGAATCTCCACTGCTTCAAATGCCTGCTTAAGAAACTCAATCAAAGCCCCTCCTTCTCGCACCATAAGGTAAGGCGTAACAGTGCGATAACCGCTAGGAATTGGTTTGACCGCCATAATTGCTGCCTCTCCAAGAGAAGAATGTATGCATTGTATTGCAATCAACTGAAGCTGTCCACAATCTTAAGCCACTGCCTTACCAATAATCTTTCTGCAATCCAGGCGTGAATGCCAACAGATAAGTCTAAAACATCGCCACAACTCAGAAACAAAGCTAGCTAACGTTCCCCTTCAGCGGCGGCAAGCAACCTTTGTTACACCACCAAGATCTTCGCTCCGTCCGCTGCAAGGGGGTTGTTATGCTGCTGGCTGGTTTCCATTACTCCTCGGCTCTAGTTTGACACCAAAAGCAGGGGCAGCTACAAGTTCAACGGTTGTTGACGCTAACTCAACCCGTCCGTCCGTCGTGTCAAGTTCTTCTAGAATTCGAGTAAAAAGTTGGTCTTTTATGACTCGTCGCTTTTTATAGTCCACCACATATCGGACAGTGAACTCTAGCCAGTTATCATTAGCAATCAGCGTCACAAAGGGTTCGATACGGGCATCTTCAATGAGATACTTATGGGTCATGAGACTCCATTCGGCTTTTGCAGGTGCAATGTAGCTTCCCGTCACTTCTTCTACAACTTTTTGAAGGATGGTTCTGGCGAGTCGATAATCACTACCGTGTCGAACTGGAACGACAATTTCATCCCAAACGAAGGGAAAATCACCTGAATAGTTGAAAACAGGCTCCTTAAACACAAAGCTATTGGCAATTCTGACGATTCGCCCGTTGTAGAGATCCGCTTTGACCCAATCCCCACACTCCATCAGGGTCGTTCTCAGAGGGCTAACATCAATCACATCGCCCATTATACCGCCCAACTGAACACGATCGCCCGTCTTATAAAATTGCCCCAGGGAAATTGCAGTCCATCCTGCAAGACTGGCAATCACCTCTTGCAGGGCAAAAGCAATTCCAGCACCCACGACCCCAAACACGACCGTCAACTGTCTCAGGCTATCATTAAAGACAGTCACAATCAAAAGTGCGATAACTCCATAGCTGACAAACCCAATGATTTTACGAATGCGATATCGTAAATCCGAGTCTTGCACTTGGCGGGATAATCCCTGAGCTAAAATCCTGGAAATAATCGAGATGATTAAAATACCAATGCCAACCTCAATCAATTTGACGATATTTGGATCGGCCAGCCAGCGTTGAACTAAATTCATAAAATTTGTCATGGATTAATACTGTTACCTTCGTGGTTTAGGATTCATGCGGTTTGCCAGGCTGATTAAGCATTGGGTTATGTGGAAAAACATCAGTCTGAGGTAAGCGCTGAGCCGCTTGCAACGCAGTAAGCTGGTTTGTTGCGTCGGTCAGTTTGCGATCGGCGGTTTCCAAGTCATAAACCTGTTCATCTACCTTGTGCTTGAGTTGAGAAATTTTTCGCATCCGTCCAATCATGGGTGGCACTGAAATCAGCAATCCAAATACCACACCCAAGGCAAAGGTAAGCAAGAAGACAAGCGCCATTGACTCTTGCGCCTGCCAACCAAAGAAGCGCACCAATACAGGCGCGGCATTTTGCGAGGCAAAGATCACCGCCACGATCCCCACCACTAACGCAAACAGCGTAAAAATTTTCATCCTTGCCTCCTGCTAACGAAGTTTCTAAATCTGGTCAGAACCCGGTGGCTCCCTTCCATTGTCGGGCTTCAGCGTAACATTGAGCGGCGAAAGCCGAAATGCAGGGGCTTCATAGTCTGGGGGTAGGTAATCAGCCGGAATGGTTGTCTGGTTGCCGTCTCGCGCTGCTCGGTAGTGAGGCGACAGAATTTCAATATCGGCTTCATTGCACTTGTCTTGAATATTTTGATGCAACTCAGAGTAGATTTTTGCCATGATGCCAGGGCTGCTGGTACAGGCATTTAACTCATAGCTGACATAAAAATCATCCAAACTGGTTTGCAGCACAAAGGGGGCAGGCTCTTCTAAAATTTGGGCTGTTGCTAAAGCCGCTTGGGTGAGTACCTCATGGACTTTGCGCCAAGGGACATCATAGCCCAGCGTAATGGTGGTGTGTAGAACTAACGGCGGCGTATCGGGATCACTAGCAGCAGAACTGTAGTTAATCACATGACTGCCTAACACCGCTGCATTGGGAATGGTGATCACAACATTTTTGATCGTGCGGATGCGCGTCACAAATAAGGTTTTCTCGACTACATCTCCAATTGTGTCCGTAATTTTGACGCGATCGCCCACTAAAAATGCGCGTGTGTAGGTGAGGATGATTCCAGCAAAGATATTAGCAACTGCTGACGAAGAGCCGAGCGAAACCAAAAGACCTAAAAAGATAGAGATTCCCTGAAATGCGGGGGTCTGTGAACCAGGCAAATAGGGAAATGCCACGGTTGCAGCAAATGCCAAAACCAAAAACTGGACGAGCTTATATGTTGGTTTTGCCCATTCGCGGTAAAATCCTGAAAAGGTGATATCGCCTTGCTCAATCTCAGTGAACAAAAAACGAATCACTCTTAGGAAGTAAGACGTGAGTAACCAAATAATGATCAAGAAAAATAGATTAGGAAGATAGGAAATCAGTCCAGATCCTAATGTATTAATCGCCGTCTGGATATAGCTAAAGAGAACCCGCGCTAATCCTTTTGTCCAGGGAAAGAAGCCTAAGACCAGATTGATATAGAGATAGAATAACCCTAAGAAAAGCGCAAGCCGAACAACTTTAATGATCTCTGAAATTAGGTCAACCACCCGATACGATGATAAAATCTGGGTTCCAAACAGGCTGAAAGCCGGAATCCGAGTCCCGCGCCATTCTCTTAGTTGACGATAAATAATTGGAACTGATTTGGCGATCGCAATAAAGCTGGCAATTAAGACAACCGTTGAGATCAGTGTGTAAAAGGCTCCTCGGAGTAGACTTTGCACACTATAGGAGGCTCTAAATTCTGTAACTGACTTTTTAATAGCCTGTAGATATTGATTGGCAAGTTCTTGGCGGGATTGACCTGCTGCTACCGCATCCACATCAGCGATCGTCACCAGTGTTTGCTCACCTGCTCGAACATCAACCGTTGCTGTCGCTTCGTTATCAACGATTTTAAGCGCATCCAGGCTAACCTCAATATCTTTAGCAAAGGTAGTTATTCGAGTAGAAACTACCTGTGCCCGAAATTCTGGCGAAAATGAGGCAATCCTTGCTTGAATGTAGAACAGCGTTTCATCACCTAAGACGACAGGAGCGCCTGTCTGCTGATTTACAGATGGGCTACCAGTCTGCGGGTAAGCAAGGGAGACTGTTGTCGCTAATATAACTAGAGCAAGAAGGCAAAGGACTAAGCTGTTGCGAAACCAGTTTTTTAACCTGTGGAAATAAATCATAGTTATCCGTCAAAGATTATTAACTGTCTCAATTCTTAGCATTTTTCGATCGCTCGCAATAAATTGTTGCAGAAGATCCATCTTGTTGAGATTTTGATGTTGGCTCATCAGCTATTCCCAGGTGCTGCCCCAACCATTAACTTGAAGCGGCATAACGATTGAAATGAGCCGCCGAAAACATTTTGCGATTCTCGTAAATAACTTCCATACGGTCGGCTCCATCGATTTGTTATGCCGTAGCGATCGCTCCACATGCTGATATCCTTCCATGTGCCTAGACCTTGTTTGCGAACCACATCTTTTATAGGGACTGTACGACAGCACTAGCATGAGCTGGCAATAAGGCGATCGCGGTCAGACTCAAAAATAAAATTGCTGAAATGGTTTCCAAGAAGGCTACGTTCTTAATGGCAGTCGTTTTGTACCATTCCAATTGCCAAAGAATAAACCCAAACTTAAGCACCACCACCCCAAAGGCGATCGCCGCCAGCCCAGCTAACCATCCAACCGACCACAAACCCAAGATGATCAGTGTTGCTATGCCATGATAAACCAAACCCGGAACCCGTGATTGGAACTTGGGTTTACGCAGCTTTACTGTGAAAATAGCACTGCTGAAAAACAGGGTATTCAACAGCCATAAGCCTAATAGTGAAATTGTGGCCGTTCCTGTTGTCGCGATCACTGCCAAGGGCGCAGCCAGACATACAGCAGCAAAAGTAAGAAATTCATTCCAAATTGACTTTTGCCTGCGGTAAAATACCGCCATGCTATCTACCAGCAAAACCGCGATCGCCCCCAAGTAGAGCCAAAGCAACATCGGCGTTTTTAAGAATAGATTAACTGCAATGCCCAAGGCAATGCCAGCATAAAGGCTACCCCAAACCAAAAACCGAGGTTTCCAACTCCGGCGCTGCTTAATCTGTAGCGTCAAGGGATGCTCAGCCTGAAACCCCGCAAAGGCACAGATCAATGCTAATGTCGTTGCCCAAGTCCATTGCTGGGCAGCAGCGGCACCCGTTAGGAAGGAAACCAACAACACGATATAAACACCATGTTCTGGAGAAAAGGTAGGCAGATACCAAGACTTGCCAGGAGGAACGGATGGCTCAGCAGAGATTACAGTCATGACCTTAACTCACACTGGACAACGTCAGGACAAAAGCTAAATTAGAGGTCGCGGCTAACGCATGGGGGGCATTAGCTTCCATAAAGATAAATACGCCTGGAGTCAGCGAAATCTGCTCGCCGTTCAGCGTCAGTGAGCCAGTGCCTTCTAACACCTGCACTGTGGCATGGCGAGTGGAGGTGTGTTCTGAGATTTCGGTGTTTGCAGCTAGACAAAACAGACTGTACTGGCAGACTTCACTTTTCCAAATCACTTTGCTCAATACACCAGATTCTGGATAGGCGAGATGATCGTTCAGTTGTAGAAAAGTAGCTTCGGGAGAAATCAGAGAAGTAGACATGATTTAATTTCCTTTCCTTGCTGTCAACACAACATAGCCAAGATTACTACCGTGGCGAACAAAGGTCTCGCGCATTGAGAGAATACGCTGTCGTAAATCTGGTCGAGTAAGCATATTCCAGGCAATGGTCAGTAAGGTCGGTACGCCTTCTTCTTGAGCAATACGACCTGGACTGAGCAGGGTCATCGGGCCGATATCATCATGTTCGACCGTCATACCGGTCTGTTGAACAGTTTTGATCCAGCTTTCTCGCGACAGCGGTGCAGCATTAACCCGAATTGCTGTGGACAAATCACGATGAATGGCATCGGTGTTCATGCCTTCGACTCGTAGTTCATGGCTGAGGAATTGACCGCCTGGCTTGAGGCGATCGCAAATTCCCGTCAAAATCTTGGCTTTGCCTACGTCAGACTGCATGGTCAAAATAGCTTCGGCCAAAACATAGTCAAACTGCTCTGAGATTTGTTCTAGGTGAAAAATGTCGCCCTGAATGATCTGTACCTCTTGGGTCAACTCAGCCGTGGCAATACTGGCTTGAGCACGAATCACACTCTCGGGATTTTTCTCAACGCCCACAACGCGCACACCGTATCGCTGGGCGAGGGCGATCGCACTGTAGCCAAAGCTGGCAGCTAGTTCGAGTACGGTTTCTCCAGGTTGAAAGTTCGCCCAAGCAAAAAGCTGCTCAGTGGCAGCATACCCACCGGGACGCAGGGCTTTTTTGCCCGCCGCCGCCAATACTTGATGACCTGGAGCCGTTTTGAAATTGAGTTGAGTTCGAGCCTGAGTCATGGGTTGCACCTCAGTAATTTGAATTGAGTTTGATCGCAATGATCCTAATTAATTGCTCTGTTGATGGATTCCGAACAACCACTCTCTCTAGAGTAAGTAAGGCTCCATTGGAATGCTTTGACTTAAGTCAAAATAAATCTTCAGAAATTCATAGCTTTGAATTTTAACAGATGTTTTTAGGTTGCCGTTCAGAAATGTTGAATCTAGACATAAAACTTCATATTTAATTTAAACAAGAGCCTCCGGCAGGAAATCGAAGCTCCAATGCACAATCGAGCAGCGACGACTCAATTCCAATTGCAAATATCGGAACTTG
>JAAUUH010000128.1 GCA_012031145.1 Oscillatoriales cyanobacterium SM2_2_1
CTGCCGGCCGTCTGGGGGGTGCTCATGGTTAGCCAGCCAGCGATCGCCCCGGTCATACCGCCGAATAGGGGCAGTCCCAGACCGTAGGGCAGCATTTGGGCCACTTGTAGCCGCAGCCCCCCCACTTCTCCGACCAAAGTTTTGAGGAGCACCGCCACAACACCCACCAATAGGCCAATCACGCAGGCTTCGGCGATCGCCAGCCTTTTGGGTTTCAAGCGGGCCAGCCAGCCCCCAACCACCGCCATAGGGACAGTCCGTAGTTTCTTTTATCCTACGCCCGAAGGGTTAGTCCTCCCGCAAAAAATCGTCATATTGCCGGGCCAATTCGCGCACCGCATGCTCGTAGAGAACTTGCCCCTGTTCAATGGTAGCGATCGACGGATCGGAACCCATGCGCCCGTCGGGATAGCGCTGCCGAAAATCAGCGGCACTGTAGATGCGCCCATCGGTCTTAACTATGGGATCTAGGGGCACAATCTTGATGCTCTGGGGGTAGGCATACATGGTCACCGCCACCTCGCTGGGCGTAGCGTGCATACCTTCGCGATCGCCATAAAACTCTTGCACTAATTTTTGCACCGCATGGCTCATCCACCAGTTGGCTAGGCGACAGCGCACCTGGGGCAGCTCAGTATAAATTTCCGAGAAAGCGGTGCGCAAAATCGAAATATTTCCCCCATGGCCATTGACAAAAAAGAACCGCTCAAATCCATGACGCCCCAGGGAATGGAGATAATCTTTAACCACGGCAATTAGGGTCGCCGGACGGAGGCTAATGGTGCCCGGAAAGGCCAAGTGATGCTCTGCCATGCCGATGGTTAGGGTTGAAGCAATCAGGGCATCTCGCTCTTGCCCAATCCCGCGCGCAATCATCTCCGCGCAGATAAAGTCTGTACCGATCAGTCCCGTTGGCCCGTGCTGCTCCGTCGAGCCAATGGGAATAACGATCCCGCGCGATCGCCCCAAATAGGCTTCAATCTCTGGCCAGGTGGAAAGGTGTAATAGCATATTTTTTAGGATCTTGAGAACCATGGTGGGAATTACAACAGTCGCATAGCACGATCTTAATTGGCTAACTTAGGGTACCGACTTAAAGAACCGAATTAACTCCCGCACCTGCCCCAAGAAACGACTGTCCTCACTCAACTGGGCGATCGCCGCTTGGGACTCTTGGCTAATCTTAATCAAGTCAGAACGCTGTTGGGCCTCCAAATTGCTTTGGGCCACCCGCAACGCCGCCAGATCACTGAGCACCCGCTCCTGAAATTGCCGTTGCCGCACGGTGAAACTATTGGGATTATCCTCGGCAAACTGATCTTCGAGGGCGATTATCTTTTGCTCTAGGGATATCACCCGTCCCCGCAGTTCCACTACATCCTCCCGGGGATAGGTGATCCCCTGGCGCAACTGGGCCAGGCGCTTCAGCAGAAATTCATAGAACCGAATGGTCGGGCGTAATACGGTCAGGAGCAAGGCTGCCATGGCTCCCGTGTAGCCGATCGCCCCAATTCCATTCACCGCCCACACATACAGCGCCGTTGCTGTAATCAAGTGCAGAGCAATGGCTACGCCTAGCGACCGCTGCGCCAACATCCGCGCATAGCTGAGTTTACTGCCCTCTAGGGGAATCCCCCGCTCACGCGAAACCTCCGCCTCCGATAGCACCTCCCGGGCTCCGAAGTGAATATTCCACGGCACTGTGGCAATCACCAGCAGCCAAATAAAAATTCCGGCGATCGCCAGCCAATTGGTAACATTCCCCGCCGGCACATTCAGCCACCCCAGCAACCCATAAACCGCCAGAAAAAAAAGCGCCGCTCCAACCAACCAACTGACAAAACTGGCCATAATTTTGCGTCGATCCAGCGCCCTAATTGTATCGTCTGGTTCCGGCAATGTACGCCAGAAATAGCCCCGATATTCCTAGGGGTTCCGGTGGCGGTTCCGGTAGCGAATCCGGGTGCCCGTCCAAAGCAGTTTTTCAGCGAGGGTTTGGTAGAACGAATAGTTCTCACGCAAAATAACGAACCGGGCTTGACAGTCAGCAATGCGGATGACCACCTTTTGACCGGGTAGCACCGAGGTAGCCAAAACCCCATCGGTCCAGAGCTTCATATTCATTTCGGTGTCGTTTAGGGTCCAGATGCCAACAGTGAGCCGGGGTGGGAGCACAATGGGGCGGCTGGAGAGACTGAGGGGACAGATAGGAGTAATCGTAATCGCCTCCATGCCGGGATGGATAATCGGCCCGCTAGCGGCGACAGTGTAGGAAGTGGAACCCGTGGGTGTGGCCACGATCAGCCCATCGCCGTGGTACTGGTCGATAATTTCGTTGTCGATTTCCAACTCCAGGGAAGCAGTCAGCATCCGGGTGGCGGAGGCCGGCTTCACACACATTTCATTGAGGCAGAGGAAGACCCCGGAGTCGTTGCCGAGGGTGCCCCGCAGGGCCGGGTCTGTGGTCATAACCTGGGCTTGGAGCATCATGCGCTGTTCAACAGCAAAGCGATCGCCCACTAAACGATCCCAAGTGTCGCTGGTGGGTTCGCATTCATTTTGGGCATGGGTGAGGAACCCCAGGTGCCCCCCAAGGTTCACCGCAAGGATCGGAACCCGCAAGGGGGAAAGGTAGCGGGCAGCGGCTAGGGTAGAGCCATCACCGCCAATAACAATGCCGAGATCAATGTGGTACCGCAGGGATTCGAGGAACACCGGATAGGGATTGTCATTGGCTCCAGAGGGGCCGGTGAGAACTTTGCAGCCCCGTTGCTCCAGCTCATGGGTGCAGTGGTCAGCCCATTGTTTGCTTTCAAGGCTGCCGGATCTGTAGGCGATGATAACGCGCTGGAGTTGCACTGGGGAAAGTCAAAGACATTAGGTAACTGTAGCACTTGAACTGCAGGGACTAAACAGAAGTCACAGTTCCGCACGGGGAAGGCGGAGTGATTTTCTTGGTGTCGGTCACCCAACAGCCCCATACCTAATGGCAGTATCGTCACCCACACTAGGGCAAGTCTAGATACCGATGGACTTGTGACAAACCGGTGCCATGAGGTTTATTTTTGGGGTTGCCGACGGATGCGGGGCGAAGCAAGGGAACACTAAGGCCCCAAGGGTAATGCATTCGGGCAAGAAGGATTTTGGCAACGAGTGCAACATCCAGAATTCGGGCGATCGCCAATGACCTCTTGGAAATCACCAACGAAGCGAACTATGCTCGCTTAGCCAAACACGGACAGACAGCCAAGGGCGCGTCATCAATTTAAGCTAGAGTCCCTGCGGGATCAGCGTTACCGCACCCGGCAAATCCTATGGGCTAGGGGCTGAAGCCTCGGGCGTCAAACATTGGCCAGCCACAAGCATAGTCACCCACCCCTCTATATCGTGTTCCGCGCACGGCACGATCTCTAATGGGTCACAGTCAAGCATAGTTTCCAACCGGGCATAATCCGCCGCCGTCAGCAGCTCGGTCTTAACGAAACTGTTTATGGTTGCTCGCAGCCATAGGCACACGGGTCTCGTGTTACCCCACACCACACCAAAAGGAATCGGTCGAACCGTGTTGTGCCACGAAATAGGTTCACTGCAAACCTGTTTCAGCCAAGGTTACCCTGCCTATCACCCAGAAGCCATGGGCAATCCGCCTCCTCCCCATACCTTAACAAAAATGCCTAGGAAGCCCGCCAGGAATTGTTTTCAGCCTATCCCATCATCACTCTGGGGTAGTAGGGGAGGTCGAGTTCACATTCTAATGTTCCGATGGGGTTAAAAAACTTGCTCGATAAAGCTTGAGCGATATCCTCTAATTATGATCCTCCCAGTAGATTCTTGATTGTAATCTCCCAAAGGAGCAACGGACACAACCATGCCGCTCCCGGGAACTCAGCGGAGAACTCCATTTACGCATCTTCCGAGGGATGCCATCCCAGAATGCCTCGGAAATTTCTTCCCTTTCCATAGGTTAGGTGCATCTAGAGCCAGTACAGAGCATTCTTGGTCAATAGTGACATCATCCTAGAGGGTGGGAAGCGCCCCGTTTCTGGCTAAAAACACACAAAAAACACAGTAGACAATATTTTTGCCTACTTGCTACTTATCCTCTGCCTCCGGTCACGAGACAACATATAGTCAGGTAATGTCGTAAATCGTGATAATCTGAGACTACCAATTATTGAGGCGTAGAGCAATGAAAGGGTCACAGTCAAGCCGAGTTCGTGCTTTTGTCGGCGTTTTGTCAGGGGTAACCGTGCTAGGAGCGGCCCTACCTGCATCAGCGTTTGTTTTTACTAACAACGGTGGGACGATCGAGTCGGGTATTGATACGTTCTTTGAGTTCAACGCTAGTGGTGTCACTATTGAGAATATCAATTTAACAATCGAATCCTTGAATGTGCCCGACCTCAGTCAACTAGAGATTTTCCTGCGTGCGCCTGACACGGCTGGTGTTCTCCAAGAAGATTTGACCATTCAACTCATTTCTGCCGGAGCTCTGAATGGAACCAATTTAGTTAATACGATCTTTGATGACTCCGGCACGACAAGAATCAATGATCCTGCCAACGTTGCTCCCTACACTGGAATCTTCCGTCCGCAGGCAGACATCTCTGGCAGTGCAACCGCCAGTTCGCTTGATGATTTGGCAGTGCAGCGTAATTTTAGTGCCTTGGGCACATGGCGGCTGCGGATCGTAGAGCAAACTGCTACGGGAACTGGGACGCTTGGCAGAGTAACTCTTCGGGTTCCATTCAATATGCAATCTACGACGGGGATGCTGCTCTTGACGGCGATTTGGGCTGGTCATCGTCTGTGGCAACGCAAGAGGGCAGTCTTGGCATCTGTTCCCCAGTCAGTCGCGGGTTAAGGGTTCAGCGCTCCTAGGACGCATTGAATGGGTGGAAAATTTCTTTATCTCTGAGGATAATTCTGCCCATTCTTCACTTTTGGATGTACTCTTTTAGGGCAGTGAGCCTTGAGTTTACCGCGTCGATGAGTCTTCTATAGACCCTAATTCACCTAATCGTTTTAATGGTATTGACCGTTAAAATAACACTAGATTGACTGGTTACCTCTGTTCGCTCCATTCTAACTTTTAGCATTCTGGGCAAAGTGGATAGGAGAGTGGAATCTGTTTTATGTTCCTTCTGAAGCGATATCTCATCACGCTTGAAACTACCTTCAGAGATGGGACTTTACACCTCGTAATTGATTTTGCAACGCGAATATACTCCTGACCATAGTGAGATTGACTAATGGGATTAGGCTCATAGGCTGACCACAGAAATCCACTGATCCAAGATTAATAGGGAGACCTGAGCCTGCGCTGCTGAGGGCTAATGTCCAGCGTAGCGGAACGGCGCAGGACAAATTATCCTAAAAAAGCTAGATTGATCCCTCTCTTTAACCGCAGTTAATGACTGTGGTAGGTTTTGAGACTGTAGTAGGTTTTGACGAGCGCAGCAACGCTAATCCCCCGAGGTTCCTAACGCAATTGACGACGCGCCCTAGTAGGCTCCGCGGCCAAATAGGACAATGCGAAGTGTTTCCACCAAAATATCAAGATCGAGGTTCAAAGACCAGTGATCGATATAGAACAGGTCAAGGCGGGCCATGTCGTCCATGCGGTTGAGATGGGAGCGTCCGGAGATTTGCCACATGCCGGTCATACCGGGAACAACGACATGGCGGGTGTGGTGCCAGTCGGCAAAGCGTGCCACATCGCGCAGGGGGAGAGGACGGGGACCGACTAGGCTCATTTGCCCACAGAGAACATTGAGCAGTTGGGGCAGCTCGTCGAGGCTGGTGCGGCGCAATAGGTGACCAATGGGGATGATCCGTGGGTCGTGCTTGAGTTTGAAGGTGATGCCGTCCTGGCTTTCATTGTGGCGTTCCAGTTCGGCTTGCCGGCGATCGGCATCCATGTACATGCTGCGAAATTTCCACATCCGAATTACCTGTCCGTGGAGTCCGACGCGCTCTTGACTGTAGAAGATGCTGCCGGGGGCGGTGATTTTGATGGTGAGGGCGATCGCCACAAAGACTGGGGACAGTACAATTAGCCCGATCAGCGCCCCGGTAAAATCTAAGAGTCGCTTTCCGAGATATTCCCAACTGCCAAACAGATCGGGGTCAATGTGAATGGTGGGCATGCCGGCAAAGACCTCCGGGTTTCCCCGGCGGTGAAGGAGGGTCAGGCTGGAGGGAATCAGCCTAAGCCCTATTCCGGCGCGGCGAAGTTGCCAGTAAAGGCGAGAGGCTAGCTGGTGTTCCGGCAGATCTTCAGCGATCACCTCCTGGGCACCGGAGTGGAGGATTTGGGCGATCGCCTCCGGGGTGTGGGCTGCACTGGCGGGAAGCTGGCCAATAATCTGATGCCCCGTGCGACGGTTGATCAGTTCGGCCAGGGACTCTAAGCGATCCGATGGCGCAATCAGAAAGACAGCGATTTGGGCGGGGGCAAATTGATCGAGCACTAATGTCAGGAATAATCGCAGACCCATAACCGTTACCACACTTCCCAGCCATGCCGGAATAAACAGCGATCGCGGCAAGTTGAGTTCAGGATCATAGAAGTACCCAATCACAAGAGATGATAGGTAGACCGCGCAGAGGATGGCTGCCTGCTTGGTGAAGGAGCGCGTCGTGTGACCGTAAAAGTTATGGTGGGCGAAAAGCAGCACGACTACAGCGCCATAGACCCAAAATAGTCCGGGGATACCCACCCAATTTCCCCAATTGAGGAGGGATGGCAAGGGCGAGAACGGCCGGTTAAAGTCCACCGCAAACCGCCAAGCTCCCATGAGACCCAGGATATCCCCTGCTAAAAAGATTAGCGATCGCCCCCACGCCCCCTGATAGGTGCGTGCCAACTGCCAGTGTTTGCCGGCCCGAATGTCTTGCATGAATGCTTTGCCCCCTGTGATGTGCTCCATAGCATAAGAATGCCCTAACCCCCGGGCAAACACTGCAGAACCTAAAATAGAACTGTTGAATCTTTAGCTGTGCTGCCCGATCCACCCATGTCTGCCACTAGCTTTGCTCCCATTGCCCTTGAGCGGGCCGACCGGGCCCTGCGCTGTTCGGGCTTCACCCGCCATTTATTAGAGACCTTGGTGACAGTTGGGGTGTCTCTGAGGGCGATCGCGGGTGAGGATGGCTACCGCAATGGCTACACCACAGCGCCGCGATCGCTCATCGATACGGAAAACCGCCTACTCTGGCTCATTCAGGTGGGGGTGCTGCGGCGGGAGGTCGATGGACAAGGCATCACTGATAGTTTTCGGATTACACCCCTGGGTTATCAACTGCTGCAACAACTCCAGCAGCAACCCATTCCTCCCGCCAGCGGGCGTGATCGCTTCCTCAACTTTTGGGAGCAAATTCAGATCGCCCGCCTTTGGGGGTTTTAATCGGTTTTAGCTACACTGTTCCACAGGTGTTGCCCCCATCGGCTATGGAATCCCCCAAAAACCCGTTCTTTTTCGATTTCTTTTAAGTCCCTACCCCAAGTCAATCCCACGGCCAA
>JAAUUH010000027.1 GCA_012031145.1 Oscillatoriales cyanobacterium SM2_2_1
GGAGGGGGCGAGGGAGGGGGTGGGGCAAAATGGCGTAGAGGTAATAGCTCATGGCAGTTCTTCGAGAATTTTGAAGCGTTTGAGTTCTCGGGCCAAATCCCCATGGCGGAGGGTGCGATCGCTAATGCTTTCAAAGCGAATGCCTTTACCAATTTCCACATGGAACCAGGGTAGCCCCATAAACCAACGCTGGGGGTAGGGGCGACGCCCGGTATCGTCGGGATTAGACTCCATGGGCAGCCAGCCATAGCCGGGGACATAGAACTCGATCCAGTAGTGGTTGTATTCGGGGTACAGGGGAACCTGGTGAAGTTCGGCCTGGGGTGGACATTTGTAGCAGCCGACATCGCGGCAGGCGATGCCGTTGAGTCGGGCGAGAGCCAGCAGCGTGCGGACATATTCGCCACAGGAGGCCGTGCCGCGCTTGAGCACCACGTCGGGGCTGCCATAGTCGTCTTCGGTGGCCAGGGATTGGAGCTTGTATTCTAGTTGGTCGTATACATATTCGCGAATTGCCAGCATTTGACGAATGATGTTGGTTTCCCCCTGAACGGCGATCCGGGCGGCGGCCCGAACCTCGGGGTGATCCATCGACAGATCGCCATCGGGACTGAGGTAAAGCTTTTGAACCTCCGGCGGGGGTGGGGGAACCTGGTCAAGGCTGCCCAAATCCAGTTCATACTTGATGCTGCGCAGCTCTAGAACGGCTTTCCAGCCAAAAATGCGCCGATCACCAGCTTTGAGGTAATCAAAAGCAAACACAGCCACGGGTTGCTCCTCCTCATACTCGACGGTGAAGGGGTGCCCCAGGGGTTGGAGGCTGCGGACGGTTTGGCGATCGCTGGTGGCGGGAAGGGCAATGTGCCAGGTCAGGTTCGTGACATCCCGCTCGAGGCGATCTAGCTCTTCGATGTAGATCATTTCCACTAAAAAGCCATTGGAACAGGTGAAATGGGGATGGCGGTGGATGCGGAGTTGGTGGATGAAGGTGCGATCGCGCATTTGCACCGAGAGCGGATCGGGATCGTTGGGATTATCCCGAATGTAGGGTTCTTCGCCGGTATAGGTGACGTAGAGGCGATCGCCCCAAAAGGACAGTCCAACGGGATCGGCAAAGGGTGTCAGGGCCCGGTAGTGAACCGCTGCGGTTTTCGGATCCAGGCAATAGACGGTCTGTTCGGCGCGATCGGCTACCCAGAGGTGATCCCCATGGAGTGTCATTGCCTCGAAGCCCGTCCCCGGGGACTCCATTACCCGCAGCAGAGTCCGGGTCGCGCGTCCAAAAACAAAAATCTTACCCACCTCCCGGGAACTGACATACACTGCGCCCTCGGAAACCGCAATGCCATCTAGGGTTTGGGGCACCTCGATAAACGGCACCAACTCATAGGGATCCCCCTTGGCATAGAACACCGTATTCCCCCGCACCACCCAGAGGGTTTGATCGGTAAGGGCTAAGGCTGTAGCGTCCTCAAAATCTTCGGTTGTGTGGGGATTAAGCACCGTTACTCCCTCGGTGTAGGGGTCAATCTCCAAAAGAAAGCCATTATAGGCATCCAGAGCTATCGCCCGGTCGTCGCGCCACACCAAACCGTGGAGCAGCGTGGCACCAATAGGGTAAATGATACGGGGCACTTCAGTCACAGTCGCCTCCTAGGAAGAAGAAGTCATCACTTTAGCGCGGCGCATTTGCTCTAGGAGTAGCCAAGCCAACAGACAGGCCGCTCCCCCCTGAAGAGCGATCGCCAGCAGAATCGCACTGGGTGTTGCCAAGGGTGCTGCCCAGGCATAGCCAAAAAAGATCCACAGGAACGGCACCCGAGTGGGCGTCAGTTGAAAGATCGGCAGCACAATCAGCGGCAAAATGGTGACCACGGAGATAAAGCCCAGCATCCAGGTTCGGCCCGATTCAAGTAGCCAAAGGCAATTAATTGCACCGCCACAGCATAGAGCATCAGCAACAACGCCAAAGAAATAGTCAGCAGCGTCGCCGCCTCCCGCAGCCG
Organism: Oscillatoriales cyanobacterium SM2_2_1; assembly: GCA_012031145.1. Taxonomy (GTDB): domain Bacteria; phylum Cyanobacteriota; class Cyanobacteriia; order Pseudanabaenales; family Pseudanabaenaceae; genus UBA999. Next base: position 2,007 of record JAAUUH010000027.1, read on the forward strand.
AAAGGACTCCCCTTCCCAAGAGCCAACCCAAATCAATGTGGTCGATGCCGTTAAGACGAGGTTCAGGGCGATCGCCAAGGGGGCAGGACTGCGATCGCCCCAGATCAGATCCCGCACCACCGCCGATGACCCGTAGCGGGCCCAATCTAGCAAAGCCTGGCGATCGGGAGTTAGGGTCAAAATCAGCAAGAGAAACAACAACCAGTCGCCGCTAAACACCAAATAGAACCGTGACAAGTTCGGCAAAGCCGCCGCCAAGCCCCGGGAACCCACCACCATAAAACCCAATCCCATCAGGTGCAGGTAGGACACCACCGGGTAGCTTAAAAATTTACTTAACAACGGCAGGCTGGGATTGCGAAACCGCCGCTGCAAAATCCACCACATTGCCGTTATGACGATCGCCCCATTGCCCAAGGTAAAGCCATGGGCCAACAGTGAATTTCCCGAAAGCGGCAGATAAAACCACTGAATTGCCCAAGCCAATCCCTCTAAGGGGGGAATGGCCAACTCAGTCCAGAAGGGGGACCATGCCGTAAAGAAGTTCCAACCAGGTAGATGATCGCAAAATACAAGCAAAAAAACCCATACAAAAAAGGCACCCCCGAAATATTGCCCAGGCGGGGCACCACCTTCAGATCCGCCGTGAAAAACGCCACCAAAATTCCAAAGCAATAGATGAAACCCGCCCCCGCCCCCACCAACAGGTAGTAGCTGAATAGGGCGGACAGGGGCACCCTAGCTCCAAACCCCGACAGGATGTGGTAGGGCAATAGCAGTGCCGCCCCCAGAAAAGACAAGATCGGTGCGCCCAAAATCTTACCCAAGATAATGCTGCTGCTCGAACGCGGCGCAATTCGAATAAAACTTAACGTGCCACGAAACTCCTCACGACTGAGGTCATCCACCAGCGTAAAGCCGCCCAATACATACAGCCACAGCGGGATGAGCACGCTCAAAATATAAAACTGCACCCGCCAGAGAAGCTGCCCCGTCACCGGACAGAACCCCTCCCCTTCCCCCCAACACTCCGGAGGCAGCGGCACTTGAGCGAAGGCGGCAAACATCAAAATTTGCAACACCACCGATGCCACGATCGCCACCAGCAATGTCCGAGGCTTCACCCGTGCCCGAATTTCCCGTAACAGTTGGGGGTTCCAGTCCCCAAGGCGCTCTAAAAAATCCGCCCATCTCTCCATCACCACCCTCCTCCTACGATGTCCGCTGATAGCCCATCTTGAAGAATATTTCTTCCAAGTTTTCCTTAGTCTGATGAAATTCACACACCGGCAACCCCGCCGTCACCAGCGATCGCAACAGATCTGCTGCAGCCTGGGCATCACCCCCAAAATCCACTCGCAATAGCCCAGTGGCCAAAACCAGTTCGGTTCCCTGCACAAGGGGGTGCTCTGCCAAAACCTGCCGCAACCGCTCCAAACCATCCACCACCCCGATCAGCACCTGTTGTTTCGCCAGCCGTGAGTACACCTCTTGCAACCGCGAGCTCTCCACCAGCCGCCCCAACTCCATAATGCCAATGGAAGAACAAACCTCCTCCAAATCGCTCAAAATGTGGGACGAAACCAGCACCGTAGTCCCATCCTGTTGCAGCCGTTTGATAATATTCCGCACCATCACCCGCGCCACTGGATCCAACCCCGATACGGGCTCATCTAAAAACAGCAAAGCCGGTCGGTGAATAATACTCCGCGCTAAACTTAACCGCTGCCGCATCCCCCGAGAGAGGGTAGCAATCAAACTATCCCGTTTTTCGGTTAGCTCTACCATGGACAAAACCTCCTCTAGCCGTTGCCGTCGGGGTGCCCCTGTCAATAGGTACAGCCGAGCGAAATAATCCAGATAGTCCCACACCGTCAGCTCATCGTAGAGGGGATAGTCGTCGGGCACATAGCCTAGCTGCCGTTTAAGCTCCGGGTCGCGATCGCCCGGACGAAAGCGCTGCCCATGGATCAAAATCTCCCCCGCCGTCGGCTCATCCACCGCCGTCAGCATGCGGATCAGCGTCGTCTTGCCGGCCCCGTTGGGGCCAATCAACCCGTAGATTTCCCCCGCCTCAATGGTGAGATTAACCCCATTAACTGCCAACTGCCGGTCAAACTGTTTTGTCAGGTTCAGGGTTTGGAGGATACTCATGGGAGGCTCGCCTTTGGGAAGTGTACTGTCCGTGAATGTTGACAATGTAGGGCACAACATAGGTTAACAATGCCGAAGTCCAGCGGACTGGGGTCATTTCACCTTGAATTAGGGCAAAGCCATGGTTGATGACAAACAGTAGGGTGCCAACCACAATGGCCACCACCACCGCCGATCGCCCATAGCGCCAGTCAAATAGTGCCACCAGAAACGCCACCAGCTCTGCCCCACAGGCTACCTACTTATTTATTGCCGGGTGTTGACGGGCGAGGGGTACGGGGAATCCGTGGGGTGCTTGCCCGCTTGGTATCCGTACTCGTCACCGAATCCAGCAGTGAAAGCTCTGGGTACTTCTCGTCAATCTCTCCTTCCACCGCTTCGCGCAGTTCCGGCACAAATTCGGTGCCCTTTAGTCGCATTCCTAACTCAAAAAGCAGCTCTGCCATGTCGTCCTTAGAAACCTTGACCTCCCGCAGCATCGAGAACCGTTGTTCAAGTTCTTCAAACACCAGGGATTTTAATTCGCGAGTGTCATCCTGAAGGTCTTCGCGAGTTTGGGTCAATTCCTCCCGAATGGCGTTTTTGTGGGCATCCAGTTCCTGATCGAGGGTTTCGATATTATTGGTGAATTTGCGATTCAGGCGATCCACCTGTTGCCGCAGATCGGCGGTTTCCTCTTGACTGTTATTACTGATGGTCTTGAGGCGCTTGTCGAGGGCTTCCACCACCACCTTCAGTTCCGCAGAAAGCAAATCCCGCACTTCATTGAGGCGATCACGGGTTTCCTGTTGCATCTGCTGGAGGTCGGACTCCATCTTTTCCAGGCGGCTGTTGTATTCCCGCAGATGAGCACCAAAAATAATGTCGCGAATCTGGTCAATATTACCAAGCCGCTCGCGAATTTCTTCCTTTGTAATTTCTCCCATATTTCCTCAACACAACCTCAGGGCAAGTGCATCTTACCATGGGTAGGAATGCCATGGGCTGGGGGGGCATGGGCAGTGGGCAACGCCCAGTTTTGGGGCTATTGGTTTACTTCACTCAAAGACAGTCGATAGGATTGGGTATTGCCCCTAGCAGTACCAATCCAAATCTCGTACTTGCCAGCAGCCCAAGTGCCAGCCAGAGTAGCCCTACTACCCTGGCGACAGAAGGTGCCCTCGGGACCCCGAACCAGCAGATTTAGGGTTTTGTTGGCTTCGGTGGTCACCAGCAAACTGAGAAAGGGCATCTGCCGGGGCAGGGTCAGGGTCAGGGTCGGCTTCTGGATGCCATACCCGCCACACTTGCCGTCCATAGGTTTGTTGGGCGGTGCTAAGTCCGCCAGGGATAGGTCACCCCGAATCTTGCCGCTGTTCACGGTCGGGTCGGGGGCAAAGCGAGGCAAAAGAGTTAGCTCTTGGGCTGAGGTGGGCGCACCAAGGGCGATTCCAGCCAAGCTCATAAGGATGGGGAGGGTCAGGGCAACCCAAGAATGCTTCATCGTTGTCGGATTTCGCTAAGGGAAAGCTGATAGGGAATGGACTGTCCTACTTCTTTAGCGCCAACCCACATTTGGTAAGAGCCACGGGGTAGGCGCTGGGAAATCTGGGGCAGGCGACCCCGTGATTCATTGTCGGCACAGACGACAACCCCATTATCTCCCTTTAACAGCAGGGTGGGGTCGTGATTAATGTTGGCCGCAATGACCAACACGTCCAGAATGGGAAAGTTGTCAGTTAGGGTCAAGGTGTGGCTGGGGGTGGCGCTGGCAAAACCGCGGCAGTTGGCATCGACACCAGCTAGGGCCGCAAGGCTCACCGTGCCACCGGCAGTGCCGCTCAAGCGAATTGGATCGGGGCGAAAGTTACGCTGCAGAGTGAGGCTGTTTTGGGCGATCGCCGGGTAAAGCCCCCAGAGGGCGAGGGTGGCAATCATCGTGAGTGCAAGACGTTGGCGCACCATAGGACAACTCCAAGCAGGTAAGCGAGATAGGTATGGGCTGTGACCACGGAAGCCGGGTAATGTTCCCCGGTGGCTAGACGGGTTCAAGGGGAGCCATCGTGAGATTGGCTCGTTTAAGCTGGGCGTGGTAAAGCTCGGCTTGCTCAAGGGGCCCTTCCCAAACGATCGCCAGCCCTTCATAGTGCACTTTGTTCGTCAGTTCCCAGGCCAGGGATTCCGTCATTTTGGGGATGTATTTCATTAGGCACTGGGCAACATGCTCAAAGGTATTAAAGTCATCGTTAAGCACGATCACTTTGTAGTTGGGGTAGGGTTTACGAATCGTTGCGGCGCGTTCAGGGGTTTGGGTTGCCATGGCATGAACGGAACAAAACAATTCCCATGTAGTATACGCTCCCGATCCTAATCCTAGGGGAGGTAATTTTGCACGAAACTGGGGATCTCCTTGGCAGGCACGGGGCGACTGAACACATAACCCTGCCCACTCTGGCAATTAAGGCTTTCCAGCATCCGCCATTGCTTTTGAGTTTCAATGCCTTCGGCGATGACACTGAGCTTGAGGGCATGGGCCATGGAAATAATCGCACGGGTAATTTCAACGCTTTGGGCATCAAATTCTAGGTCGGAAATAAAGGAGGCATCAATTTTAAGCACATGGAGTGGTAACCGCCGCAGGTAATTAAAGGAAGCATAGCCAGTGCCAAAGTCGTCAATCGCCAGATGGATCCCCATCATGTCCAGTTCAGAAAGCACCTGATAGGCCTGCTCCCAGGACTCCATAACGGCGGTTTCGGTGATTTCCAATTCTAGGGTGTGGGGACTGATCTGGCATTCCTGCATAATTCGCTGAATGCTGCTGGTTAAGTCGGGACTCTGAAATTGCCGGGCAGAGAGATTCACAGACATACGCAGATCCAGCCCGGACTGTTGCCATTCCCTCAGTTGACGGCACGCTTGGCGCAGCACCCATTCGCCAAGGCGCTGGATCAGTCCTGTCTCTTCGGCGATGGGGATAAATCTGCCGGGGGAGACAAGTCCTAGTTCGGGCGATCGCACCGAATCAGGGCTTCTACACCAAACACCCGCTGACTGACCAGATCAAACTTCGGTTGGTACAGTAGAAAGAATTCATTGCGTCCAATGGCTCCATGGAGATAATTCTCCAGCATCAGCGTTTCCGACTTGCTGCTGTTGGGCATTAGTTGATAGAAATGATGCATGTCTCGCCCCACCTTCTTAGCTCGGTCGAGGGCCATCTCAGCGTTTTTCACCAAGGTATTGCCGTCACGTCCATGCTGGGGAAATAGGGCAATGCCAACGCTGGCCGTCATATGCAGTTTTTGATCCGCAACATGGCAATCTTGCTTTAATGCCGTTTGAATTTGTTGCACCTTATAACGAACGTACTCTTCATCGGGTACATGGGACAACATAATCACAAATTCGTCCCCACCCCAGCGGGCAAACAGATCAAACCGACCCAGAAGGGGCAATAGACGCATAGTGGTGATCTTAAGGAGATAGTCTCCTGTGGTGTGCCCATAATTCTCGTTGATTAACTTAAAGCGATCCAGATCCAAAAAAATTACGGCCAGTTGTTCGTAGCGCAGGCTGGCCTGGGTGAGTAAGAGTTCAATTTCCTGGAGAAAAGCAGCGCGACTGGGTAATTCGGTCAGGGGGTCATGCACCGGGAGGTGGCACAACACATCCGTGGATCTGGCATAGAGCCAAGTCAGCAACCCAGACAGGCCAACCGTAATTAAGGATGCTAAAAACATAGCGCCTTCGGCAGTGATCAGGCGACTGCGGAACGCTAGGGTAGCCCCAAAGCCGGTGGGCAGGGTAATCGCAATGAGGGTCAGAAGAATGCGCCACAGGCTTAACCCACCAACGGTGGTATCTCTTAGAACCGCCATCAACCCAGCCCGGGGATACATTAATAACTGGGCGATCGCCACTATGGGAAACAGCACGATCCCGGCCTGGGCGGAGGAAGTTTCGGAATTGAGCAAATTGCAGTAGGACTGGCTCAGGGTGGCAAGGAGTGCTCCCAAATCACACACTTGGGCTAGCAGAACCTGCCGTTGGGTTAGTCCAATCGAGGCGATCGCCAGTAGGAGGCAACCCGTCCAGGAAAACCAGTGGTTGTCAGGGGTAACACATAGTCCTGCAAACACCAAACTCAGAAGGGCTGAAACCACAGCCACCCAGTAGCCGAAGGAGCTCCAACGCCAACCAAAGCGTTCTTGCCAGGTCATAAGCACGGTTGCCGCAGCTCCCATCACCAGGGACAGGGACTGGCTCAGCTCCACGGCATCATAGATCCAAAAGATTTGACAGGCACCCATGACAACGCCACAAAAGCCTGTTATCCATCGGCGCAGTACGGTGAAGTTTTGAGAGGGCGCTGCAGATGAATCGAGAAGAGGGGTATGGGCCAACATAGGGAGCACTATCAGCACAATAGTTATACTTTTGTAACATTCCCCCGATTCCGCGGAACAGATCACCGCAAATCTTAACGTTTCTGGAAATTATTGGTTGTTTGGTTTTACTTGCTGCCACGCCCCAATTCACGGAGTAGTTGCTGTCAAGGGGCACCCAGCGATATCCGAATTCTACAGTCAAAATTAGCGCCAAAGATCCCCCCTAAAGACTCATTGGGCATGGCACAGAATCTCGATGCGTGTTCAGTTTGGCGTTTAGCTTGATATTTATTTGTCCGTGACCAGGCTGCTCGAAATCTGGGGGAGTACGGGCATCGCAACTTTATCCTGCTCCCTAGGTCGAACTTAAAAATAGGCGCGATAAGATGGAGTATCCCATTGCCCAATTGGAATGCCCAACCATACCCATATTCATATTCGTGGTGCCCGTCAGCACAATCTTAAGGATATTCAGCTTTCGATTCCACGGGACTGCTTGGTGGTTTTCACGGGCGTTTCTGGTTCAGGGAAGTCTTCCCTAGCGTTTGATACGATTTTCGCCGAGGGGCAGCGGCGCTATGTGGAGTCCCTCAGTGCCTACGCACGACAGTTTTTGGGGCAATTGGATAAGCCCGATGTGGACTACATTGAGGGACTAAGTCCGGCGATTTCCATCGATCAAAAGTCCACGTCCCACAATCCTCGCTCCACTGTGGGCACGGTGACAGAAATCTATGACTACTTGCGATTGTTTTTTGGGCGCGCGGGTGCACCCCATTGTTATATCTGCGATCGCAATATTGCCCCCCAAACCATTGACCAGATGGTAGATGGGATCATGGCATTACCGGGGCGATCGCGGTTTCAGATTTTGGCCCCAGTGGTGCGGGGAAAAAAGGGCACCCATCGCAAACTACTCACCAGTTTAATTTCCGAGGGATTCGCCCGGGTGCGGGTAGATGGGGAGGTGATTGACCTTAGCGACAATTTGGAGCTGGATAAAAACAAGATTCACGACATTGAGGTGGTTGTGGATCGGTTAGTGCTGAAGGAGGGCTTACAGGAGCGGCTGACGGATTCGCTGCGGACGTGTCTGAAGAAGGCAGACGGCATCGCTATGTTGGAGGTATTCCATGGCGACCAGCCCACCCAGATCATCACGTTTTCGGAAAACTTTGCCTGCCCAGAGCATGGGGCGGTAATGGATGAACTGTCGCCTCGCCTATTTTCCTTTAACTCACCCTATGGGGCGTGTCCCGCCTGCCATGGCATCGGCAGTGTTCAGACCTTTACGCCAGAGTTGGTGGTACCCGATCCCAGTTTGCCCGTCTATGCGGCGATCGCCCCGTGGACCGATAAAAGCCACTCCTATTACCTCTCCTTGCTGGTGAGTTTGGGGGAATACGGGGGATTTGAGATCGGCACACCCTGGGAAAAACTCTCGGTCAGTCAGCAGGATATGCTGCTCTACGGCACCCAAGAGCCGATTTTGATCCAAGCAGATTCCCGCTTTAGTGGCAAGAAAGGGTACTACAAGCGTTTTGAGGGCGTTTTAGAAATCCTGCAGCAGCAGTACGCTGAGGGTAGCGACTCCCAGAAACAACGCCTCGAACCGTTTATGACCCACCTTCCCTGTAAGACCTGTGGCGGCACCCGGCTGCGCCCGGAGGCATTGGCGGTGCGGATAGGCGGATACCGGATTACGGACTTCACCAGCGTGGCGATCGCCGTTTGTTTAGAGCGGCTCAACCACCTGTCCCTCAGCGCCCGTTCCGCCCAGATCGCCGATCAGGTACTTAAGGAGTTGCGATCGCGCCTGCAATTTCTCCTTGATGTGGGCTTAGACTACCTCACCCTCGACCGGCCGACCATGACCCTGTCCGGTGGTGAAGCCCAGCGGATTCGTTTGGCTACCCAGATCGGCTCGGGACTGACGGGGGTGCTCTACGTTCTCGATGAGCCCAGCATTGGGCTGCACCAGCGGGATAATCAGCGGTTGCTCACAACCCTCTGCCGTCTGCGCGATCTGGGCAACACCTTGATTGTGGTGGAGCACGATGAAGATACCATCCGGGCTGCCGACCATTTAGTTGATATTGGCCCCGGAGCGGGGGTTCACGGCGGGGCGATCGTCGCCCAGGGTACTGTTCAGGATTTGGAGCACCACCCCGACTCCATCACCGGTGCATACCTGTCGCGGCGGCAGTTTATCCCCACCCCCCCCATCCGTCGCGAAGGCAACGGACGCTTTTTGGAACTCCGCAACGCCCACCGCAATAATCTTAAAAACATCGATGTACGGATTCCCCTGGGCATGCTGGTCTGTGTTACTGGGGTGTCTGGCTCCGGCAAATCGACACTGATTAACGAATTGCTCCACGGCTATTTGCAGCACCACTTCCATCGCAACGTGCCACGACCGGAGGGCATTGACGATATTGGCGGGCTCAAAGCCCTCGATAAATTTATTGTGATCGATCAGTCCCCCATTGGACGTACCCCCCGCTCCAACCCCGCCACCTATTCTGGAGTGTTTGACATCATTCGCGAAACCTTTGCCCTGACCACGGCGGCCAAAACCCGTGGCTACAAAGCGGGGCAGTTTTCTTTTAACGTTAAGGGGGGGCGCTGCGAAGCCTGCGGCGGACAGGGGGTGAATGTGATTTCGATGAATTTTTTACCCGATGTCTATGTGCAATGTGATGTCTGCAAAGGTGCCCGCTATAACCGCGAAACCCTAGAGGTGAAATACCGCGATCGCAACATTTCCGAAGTCCTCAACATGACTATCGAAGAGGCTATGGGCTTTTTTGAAAATATTGCCCAAATTCATAACAAGTTGGCCATGCTCGTCGATGTAGGACTGGGCTATGTGCGTCTCGGCCAGCCGGCCCCCACCCTCTCCGGAGGCGAAGCCCAACGGCTTAAACTGGCGGCCGAATTGGCCCGTCGGGCCACGGGTAAAACCCTTTATTTGATCGATGAACCCACCACGGGACTGAGTTTCTATGACGTACACAAGTTGCTGGATGTGGTGCAGCGGCTTGTGGATAAGGGCAATAGTGTTCTGATGATTGAGCACAACCTCGATGTCATCCGCTGTGCCGATTGGATCATTGACATGGGCCCCGAAGGGGGCGATCGCGGAGGTGAGGTGATTGCCTGTGGGACTCCCGAAACCATTGCCGCCATTCCCCATTCCCACACCGGACGCTATCTGCAACAGGTGCTAACCGAATTTCCTCCGATTCCCAGCCCGGCGGGAAATAGCATCGGTGATAATGGTCGAGCGATTTGTTAGGGAATTTCATGATCACTGATTCGCGGAGTCTTTTAGTTGCGGGCACCGATACGGGGGTGGGCAAGACGATCGCGACTCTGGCCCTGGCCGCGACTTGGTGGCAGCGCCGTGGCCCCTGCGGACTCTACAAGCCGGTGCAATGTGGGCCGGGCGATCGCGAGCAATACCTCAACACCCTTCCCCTAGACCAAACCCTTGATGACATTACCCCTTTTTACTTTACTGCTCCCTTGGCTCCTCCTTTAGCGGCAGCACTAGAGGGTCGGGTAGTAGATCTAGGAATTTTATGGCAACAGTATCAACGGCTGCAGGAGCGCTTTGCCATGGTGTTTGTGGAGGCGGCTGGGGGGCTGGGCACGCCTGTGACAGCGGAATATACCTTTGCCGATTTAGCCCGGGATTGGCATTTGCCGACGGTGCTGGTGGTGCCGGTGCGATTGGGGGCGATCGCCCAAGCAGTCGCAACCGTAGCCTATGCCCGATCTCAAAAAATTGCTGTCAAGGGCATCATTCTCAATGCCGCAACCGAGGAAGCCTACCAACGGCAGGAAGAGTGGGCACCGACGGACATCCTTGCTCGGTTAACCTATACGTCCATACTGGGAACCATCCCTCCCCTCCAAACCCTTGACCGGGAAGCCCTGCGTCAAGCAGGGGAACAGTTGGACTGGTTGCCATGACCGTCAGGCTAGGGCGTTGTTTAACTGGTACGTTTAAATTAATACGTCTAAATTAATATGACATTGCCAGATTAATATGCCCAAGCGACGAACCCATGATGCAGCAGGAGTAACAGCGTGGAAGTTCTAATTCCGTTAACAATTGTCGTTATTGCTGTCATGGTGATCGCAATTTTTGTTGGTTTTCGTCCCAAACCCAACAAAACTTCTGACCCATCCACGCAAGAATACTCCTACAAAGTTCGCGGTGCCCTGCTTACTCCGGCCGAGGTTAGATTTTATCGTGCTCTCAAGGAGTCCGTTGGCGACAGGCTGGTTATTTTTAGCAAAGTTCGTGTTGCCGATGTGCTCACTCCAGAGACGGGTTTAAATAAAAGTCATTGGCAGCGTGCCTTCAATAAAATTTCAGCCAAACATTTTGACTTTGTTTTGTGCGATCCCGACGAACTAACCGTGTCTGTGGTGATTGAGCTGGATGACAGAAGTCATCAAAAACCGAGTCGAATGGATAGGGACAATTTCTTAAATCTGGCCGTTCAATCGTCCGAGCTAAAAATGTTGCGGTTTACAGTCAAAGCCGCCTACTCAGTTTTGGAAATAGAATCAAAAATTTTTTAGTGGCACTCTTTTGAATACACCGAAGGAAATCTCGAAAAGTTCAAGTTTCATCAATAAAGTCTTATTATCCTGTGGTCGTTTTTTACAGTAAGGTCATTAATCGCGGCGCGCTGTGCTGCCATGGTAACGAGGGCAGTCCCTAGCAGTATTCCAACTGCAAAGCTCCTACTGGCACCGCTTCTTGGCCGTTGTTTTACGTATAACAATTTTTGCGTGCAACAATCGTGCAGCAACAAAGTACAGCAACGATAGATATAGCTGTATTCGGGTAGGTTCGGACATCAAAGGAAAAGGGGGTTTGGGGGCTGCGCCCTCAGCCAGGGGTTTCACCCCTGCACCCCGTCCTAACCAAGTTACTACAGCTATATTTCTGAATTAAGCACCAAGCGATTGAAGCGTGAACGGACTGCTCGAAAATCACTAAGGCGCTGGTAGCCCCGCCAAGGAATGCCGGAGCGGTAGCGATACAGCGCAGATGCGACCCACAGCGGATGACCTTTGGCAGTGACATCCCGGGTGCCTTCCCGTCTTGGCAGGCGACCCTTGATGGGATCCCACTGGTGATCGCGTCAGGCGGAGCGACGAGTCATGGAGGTAGTGGCAAATCGGCTACATCATCAACTATCTATAACTCTATGGAATTGTTGACACGCCCGGTCGGCAAAAAAGTTTAGTGCGTTCGGTTGCAAACCCAACTGGTTTGGTAAAAAGCCCACCTTAGTTCACTTTAGCCCCCCACTTTCCCCGGCAAGCCCCTAGGAAACCATGGCACTGGCGTAAATACCGATGGACTGTCAAAGACCGACAGAGAACAGCTAGAGGACGGCAAAAATAAATCAGGAACCGCCCCCCCAACCCGCAACGTCCGACCCGGTCTATACGAAATAAAGCTGCCCGTGTTAAAAAGAATGATATTTTTTCGAGGGCACACCCGTGGCAGACGCTGAAAATACCCCCCCAACCCCAGAGCCAGCACCATCTGCACCGTCAGCAGCTTCCAATCGCCTGAACTCCATGGTGGGGCAATGGCAACAAAAACTATTAACTTCTGTAAATGCCGTGGCATCATCCCAGGGTAATAATGCTGCTCTCAAAGATCAGGTACGGCAAGAATTAGGCATCGCTTGGGGGTTTGTGCGTACCCAGCTTGGGCCCACCATTGTCCACTATGTGCAAGTGGCGGTAGATCGGTTGGATCCCCCGGCCGCCAAGGCATGGCAGTGGGTACAGGGGCGATCGCAACAGATTCCGGCGTTGGGGCGGCTCCGTAATGCGCCCTTGGTGCAAAAGTCCGTGACCGCACTGTTAGGGATGGGGCGATCGGCGGGGAAGGTGGTGTCTCCCCTAGTGGCGACCTGGACGATGCCAGAGATCCTGAAGCCAGTGGTGGCAAAGCGGGCGGGGTTAACGGCATTGCTGGCGTTGGTGTTGGTATTGCTCTTAATTAAGCCCAGCCGTCATGGGCAGGCGATCGCCAAACCAGTGCCTCGGGGTTCCAATCCAACTGCAGTGGTGGTTGCGCCGCCAGTGGTGCGGGATTATCTGCCCTCGGAGCAGGGGGATGTGGCGATCAACCCCGATCAAATTCAGGTGGTGGATATTCAGTCCCAAGTGGCAGAGGTTTCCCAGAAGTATGGTGAGGCGCTGATTCAATCGGTGCAAACCAATTTCCGTAAGGGACGGCTGATTGTGGAGTTGAGTGATGCGTGGTATCAGCTAGACCCATTGCAGCAGGATCGGTTGATGACGGATTTGTGGCGGCGATCGCAATCCTTGAATTTCAAGAAACTTTTTGCCACCGACCCCCAGCAGCAGATTGTGGCCCGCTCTCCCGTGACGGGCAGTGAGATGGTCATTCTCAAACGCTAATGCCGCTGCACCTCTACAACTCCTACACCCGCTGTAAGCAGCCGTTTGTTCCCCTCGTGGCAGGTGCAGTCTCCCTCTATGTCTGTGGGGTAACGGTCTATGACTACTGCCATTTGGGCCATGCCCGCACCTATGTGGTTTGGGATATGGTGCGCCGCTACCTGGCTCGCCGCTATAGCGTCACCCTAGTGCAAAACATCACCGACATCGACGACAAGATCATTCGCCGAGCGGAGGAACGCCAAGTTGCGATGTCGGCACTGGTCGCTGAATTTATTGCCGCCTACGATGAGGATATGGCCCGGCTAAATGTGCTGCCGGCCGATCGCTACCCCCGGGCTACGGAGTCTATTCCCCAGATGATTGCCCTCATTCGCACCCTAGAGGAGCGGGGGATTGCCTATGCCAGCGGCGGGGATGTGTACTATGGGGTGCAGGCATTTCCCCGCTATGGGCAGTTGTCCGGGCGATCGCTTTCGGGAATGCAGGCGGGGGCCAGCGGTCGGGTAGAGGAGGGCGATCCCTTCAAACGCTATCCCCTCGACTTTGCCCTATGGAAAGCCGCTAAACCCCACGAACCTGCCTGGGATTCTCCCTGGGGGCGGGGTCGTCCCGGGTGGCACATTGAGTGTTCGGCCATGGTGCGGGCAGAGCTGGGAGATAGCATCGACATCCACGCTGGCGGCATGGACTTGCAGTTTCCCCACCACGAAAATGAGATTGCCCAATCGGAGGCGGTGACGGGCCAGCCCCTGGCGCAATTTTGGCTTCATAACGGCTTCGTTAATATTGACGGCGAAAAGATGTCCAAATCGCTGCATAATTTCCGCACCATCCGCGAGATCCTGGCGGTGTTCCATCCCATGGCTGTCCGCTGGTTTATTTTGCAAGCCCACTACCGGCAACCCATTGACTTTACGGAGGCAGCGATGCAGGCGGCGACAAAATCCTGGGAGAGCCTGTGGGATGCTTGGCGCTGCGGGGTTTTGCTGGCGGAGGTGCTCCCTAGTTCTCCTTTGCCAGAGGTGATCGCCCGGTTTGAAGCAGCAATGGATGATGATTTGAATACTGCCGTAGCCCTAGCCGTGCTGCTGGAACTGGCAAAGCCCCTGCGGAGTACCTGGCATCGGGTACAGCATGGGGGTACCCTGACGGGCGATCGGGCCCAACTGGCCCGCACCTGGCAGACCCTCCACGAAATTGCCACCGATCTTGGGTTTTGCTTTAGCGATCCCGAACTTAAACCAGCCGCCACCGAACCCGAAGACACCACCTGGATTGAGACCCTCATCGCCCATCGCCGCCAAGCCAAGGGCGATCGCAACTACGCCGAGGCCGACCGCATTCGCCAAGAGCTGGGTGCGCGGGGCATCACCCTCATCGATCAACCCGGCGGCGTTACCCTTTGGCGACGCAGCGATGCCACCAGTGCCACCAAATAATCACCATCGCCATGGTGTCGAGGCAGCAATATTGCCGCAATAGTTCCAGCCACTGTTGCCGAATCTGGCGATCGCGGCGGTGTTGGCCATAGAGCATCTCTTGGTAGGCCAGCATGGCGGCGGTGCCCTCCGCTACCACCCGTTCCTGATCGGCAATGCGGATCGTTGGCAGCGTGTCGTAGGGATTAATAGCCGCCCCATCTTTTTCAACGTAGTAGGACTGGAGCCACGACAGACGGTGGAGATAGGGTTGGGTTGTCCAAATGGCAGGCAGGACATATTTAAGGGAGGTGCGCCCCTTCATCAACGGGTGGAAGTAATGCTTTAGGGTCAGGGCATTCATATCGACAAGGCGCGATCGCCCGCCTCGGGGGTGCAGCTTCACGGTTTGCTCTAACCACGTTTGGAGTTCCAAATCCCGGTGCCCATAGGTTTGCATTTGGAAATAGATGTCCCGCAGCACACTGTTTTCGTGGGTGGCCCAGGTAAAAATCGTACCCGGCTGATGGGACTGGGGCAGACGTTCCATCAAGGCGCGGGCAAAGGCAAAATTGGGGAATGCATCGGTCACATTGATCCAGTCAATGTGTTGGGGAGCGGCCCCAGGCTCTGGCAAGATATGGCAACTCCACTGGAAGGCTACCTGTTCGTAGGGGCGCATCCCCGCGTGGTAAGGCATGGCCAGCCGCGATGTCTCAAAGTCAATGAAGTAAAGCGGATAGGCATACTGCTTCAGCAGATGGGGCAAATGCTCGGAAAACCACTCCTGATTTTTAGCGGTATATTCCCACTGCACCAATTGGCGATCGCCATAGGTAAGGTCATCTAGCACTGCCACGGGAATGTCGAACATACTCACCGTTCCCGCTGCGATCAGGTCGTTGACTAGGGGTTTTTGGGGCGACCCCAACCGCCCCACCTGGTAAAAATCCAAAACATGGGGCTCTACCGCTGCCAGTTCCCCCCAACAGGTAGCAAATCCCTGGGGATATTCACAGTTGCGGCAGTGCTTAGAAATGGGCTGGGGAATTTTCCGCAACTCGCCCTGCAAGCTCTCTGCTAAAAAATCTGCCTGCGCTGCCACCCCTGGCAACACCTCCAATACATCCTTGTGAATGCCAATGCGCGTCAGAATATGCTGCTGGCGCAACTGCTCGACATCACCATGGAACAACACCTGGGTATTTTGACCGTCAGACCGCAGTTCAAAAAGGGTGGGCAGCCGGTCAATGTCCGTGGTTTTGGTGCGATCGGGCAGCATTAAAAACGCCTCCACCGTCAGCGCCATTCCTGCCGCTGCCAAGGCTTCCTGCAATACCTGTATCTGAAAAGCCACATCCTCAATGGTCGGCCGCCACTCACTATTGACCCGATGGGTTTTCTTACTCCGTTGTACGGGATGGCGCTGATGTTCCCGACTGTCAAAAGATCGAGACTTCACTTCAATTAACTCGAGGCGATCGCCTATTTTATGGAGAATATCCACCCGCGCCAGTTTTTGCCGGGAAAGAACAACCGCCTCAAATAGTGTCACCTCCGGCTGCTGCAAATAGGCCAAGGTCTGCGCCGCCGCTGCTGCCCAATCCCGATCCACAACTTGGATTTCAATCCCCTGGGGAAACAACACCTGCGCCATTTTTTGCACCATAAAACCTCCCTCACTCAGAAGTTTGGTATAGGGATCGAGGGATTGTTCCTGGGTAAACCCTAGCTTGCGGTAATACAGCTTAGTCGGGCAGGTTTGCGCCACCTTAAAATCAGACTTAGTGAGATACATTCATGCTCCAAAAACGGCACTCCTTCATTGTCTTGCTTGTTTGGGGCGTTGGATGGCACACTAAGGGCGAAGTCCAGAAAAAATTCCATGACCACGACTCTGACGATCAAGCACGAAGTAAAGGATCTCTCCCTCGCCCCCATTGGCAAACAACGTATTGAATGGGCAGGACGGGAAATGCCAGTTTTGCGCCAGATTCGTGAGCGCTTCGCCACCGAGAAACCCCTCGCCGGAATTCGTCTGGCCGCCTGTTGCCACGTCACCACCGAAACCGCTAACTTAGCCCTAGCCTTGCAAGCGGCCGGTGCCGATGCGGTGCTGATTGCCAGCAACCCCCTTTCCACCCAAGATGATGTAGCCGCCTGTTTGGTCGCTGACTATGGCATTCCTGTGTTTGCCATTAAGGGTGAAGATAACGCCACCTACCATCGCCATGTGGAACTGGCCCTCGATCACCGCCCCAATGTGATCATTGATGACGGCAGTGACGTGACCACTACCCTGGTGCTGCACCGCGCCCATCAACTCTCCGACATCATCGGTACTACCGAAGAAACCACGACCGGCTTGGTGCGGCTCCACGCCATGTTCCGCGATGGCAAGCTTTCGTTTCCGGCGATCGCCGTTAATGACGCCGAGACTAAACACTTCTTTGACAACCGCTACGGCACTGGTCAATCTACCCTCGACGGCATCTTCCGGGCCACAAATATTCTGGTCGCCGGTAAAGTGATCGTGGTATCAGGCTATGGCTGGTGTGGCAAGGGTGTTGCCCAGCGGGCCCGTGGTATGGGAGCCAATGTGATTGTTACCGAGGTCAGCCCCGTCAGTGCCCTCGAAGCTGTGATGGATGGATTCCGTGTCCTGCCCATGGCGGCCGCCGCTAAGGAGGGGGATATTTTCGTGACCGTCACGGGCAACAAGCACATCATTCGGGAAGAGCACTTTGCGGTCATGAAAGATGGGGCGATCGTCTGTAACGCCGGTCACTTCGATCTGGAAATTGACCTTGTGGCCCTAGAAAAACTTAGTACCAGTAAGAATACTGTGCGCACCTCCACCCAAGAATATCGCCTCCACAACGGTAAGTCCCTGATTGTGCTCGGCGAAGGGCGTCTGATCAACCTTGCTGCTGCCGAGGGACATCCCGCCAGCGTCATGGATATGAGCTTTGCCAACCAAGCGCTTGCCTGCGAATATCTCGTAAAAAACAAAGGCAACTTGCCTGCCGGTGTTTTGCCCATTCCCAAGGACATCGATCAAGAAATCGCCCGCCTCAAGCTCCAAGCCATGGGCATCGAAATCGATGCGCTCACCACCGACCAAGTTCAGTACCTCAACTCTTGGACCGAGGGTACCTAACTCCTGCGAATAGTTCTTGGCGCAGCCCTGTTCAGTCAGGGCTGCGCCTGTTATAGTTAAGTCTTACGCTGGTGTAGCTCAGTTGGTAGAGCAACTGACTTGTAATCAGTAGGTCACGAGTTCGAGTCTCGTCTCCAGCTTTATAACGTTCTGTCTATCCCTATAGCGCCCATCCCAAATTTTGGGGAGTCATGGTCATTGCACCCACCTGCTGTAAGCTCTGAATAATGGTAGTAGTCTAGCGTCCGGTCGGGCAGAGCAATTTGTTAGACAGCATTGATATCTATATCCAAGAATTCTTGTTTAATCATTTTAGACAGAATCGTAATATGCTTTCCATTGGTCGTTAAGGCGAAAACGAAATTATCGCTAGGAAAACCTCTTGTGACTCTATTAATCAGACCAGAGCGAATTCCATCTTCCGACCATAAGTCGGAACGAGAGTCCAGACGAACCACAGGTGCTCCATCGGGAATCCATCGCCACAATCCAATCCCTTTTGAGAGTGCAAACTCATAGGCACTTTTATCAAACTCAGATGGACTTATAGTCATTTAACTTGAATTTGATACAGCTTTTCCAACCTCAAACCCTCACTCGGTCTGAACTCGAAGTTTAATGCTAGTCTTTCAAAGTCTCAATCTTAATTAAAATGACTATACAACTGTGCCTTTAGTTTTGTCAGACCCAACTTGATTCAATTTCGCGTGAAATTCTTCAATGTCATCAACAGGCACTTTACCTGAATAGTCCTTGCATTCCCATATCCATAGCCAATAGGGTGTTTCTGCACCTTTTCTAAAAACCTCGATTGATACATCAAAAATTATGTTCTTCTGACGATCCCATGAATAGTAGGCCGGCCTATGCAAGATTTAGCTTGCTTAGGGCTGATGCCAAGCTCTTCCTAGTCTAGCATTAGTTTTACACGATCCCTTACCTTGACTTCGTCAGCAGTTTCACGATTCATCTGCAACCCCTATAAAATCAAGCTTCCCAATGCTTTGTGTTTAGGGCACACCTATCAATTTGCCTGTTCAACATAGACAAGGAAGCATGATGTGTCCTGCCTGTTTGAATTCAATTGGATAACGACATCAGCAATCCCAGCCAAGGCACGGAACAGCTTACTTCGCTAATACTCTAGTACTTTAGGTTGAATTGATGACGCGCCCTAGTCGTTGAGCAGTCTTTGGATAATGGCATCATGCCCTAGGCCTTCCGCAAGCAACGCTTCACAAATTTCGAGCCGCTTAACTAAACCCAGAATAAAGGTGTTTTGAGGATCGCCAAGGCTTTCACAGGTAGTCTGAGCCGCCAGAAGGTCTTGACCTGACAGCCGGCTAAAAAAGGAGGTCAAAATACCGGCTTCAAGGAAGCAACTGGGCCGGCGATCGCCCTGAATTTGAATGCCATAGGGGGAATTTTTTGTTCTAATGAGAAGCAGTCCACGACTTTGGTATTCGGGATCAAATTCTAAAGCTCCCCAGCCATGGGTTGTCCAGCACTCCTTAAGGCATTCCGTAAAGGTCGCCATGGACATCTCCGCCAATGGTATTCCATAGTATTCCTCAAGGGATTCGGTAAATCGGGTGTAGAAGTTCTTGCCCCACCAGATGCCGCAGTTCATTAACACTAGTCGGGCAGCCTGTCCCGTCTCCTGCCCCAATCCTTTGTAAAGTGCAGTGACTAGGGTTTGGGGGATGGCAATCAGGCGATCGCCTCGCCGGTTTTCCAGCAATCCAAGGTCTAAATCCCCCCGCAGGTAGGAAGCATAGTCAAAGTAGTTAGCCGGTAGGCGTGTCTCGCGCAGTAAGTCAGCAACCGAAATCATAGGTCTCTCCATACTCAATAAATCAGCGTCACTTGGGCCGTGGTGATCAGGGGCAGCAGTAGGGTCTGCTGGCGTGGTGTTAGGCGCTGTTTCAGTTCTTGATTCAAAAAACGGTAGAGCATCTCATTGAGCTGACGCATTTGCTGAATTGGCAACACCCGCTCTAGCCAAGACAGTAATCGTTGCTTCAGGAAGCCCTCGTCATCCAGCAGCATAGCCATAGCGCCATAGCGCAATACCAGGATTAAATTTTTAATGCCCTCTTCAAGGGTTTCTACACCCACAGCATCCTTGAGCTCGGCTTCAGCTTGGTCGGCAACCCGCTGTAACAGAGCCACTTCCTGATCACGTAATAGACGATAGAGGGCCAGGCGATCTGGCAAAGAAGCAACATAGTCTTCAAATTGCTTGAGGTCTTGGCTGGTGAGATAGCGCTCCTGCGCTCGATCGAGTAGCTCCTGCAATTGCGTTTTCATAGCGGCACTCCAGGGTCGGTAAATCTAGAAACAGGACATGAAATCATCAAGGGTTGGCGCATCATCGGTGGAAAGCTCATCGTCAGTGGGGGTACCGACGGCAACGACCGCCACTGGGGCGATGCCGCTCCACGGGATATTGCGGAAGTACTCGCCAACTGTGAGGTTGAAAGACAATATCCCACTACCTCCCAGAAGGGATTGCCCATTACTGGAGTGGGGGGCGATCGCCAAGGGGCGATTGTCCCAATTGATGGATTGCCAGAATGACTTAAGGGTCTGCTGTCCCCAGATTCCCGTAGGAGAACTCATTGCAAAAATTCTCCATCGCGCAGCCGCTTTTCGATGTCCCGGGATGTGGCCCCCTCATTGAGCCAAAAGGCAGCCGCATCAATGCGGTTTTTGCCACCGAGCAGAAACTTACAGTAGTTTTCGCCCATGGAGTAGCACTGAATTTCAATGCAATCTAGTTCCTTGCGAACTAAGTTGGTAAAGAAGCCAGAGAATAGTCCCGCATACAAGTGGCAAACGGGCTTACCCACATCACCGAGAGTGCGGGCGACAGCAGAGTCATAGATGCTAATAAACATGTAGCCCTGCTTGCGATCGCTCATATCCACTTGCCATCGTCCCCAGCCCTGGGACGTGAAAGGCCACCACCACGTTTCCAGTAAAAAGGGCAGGTTGGCTTGACGAATGCTGCGACCGTAGTCCTTTTCAAACCACTGGGCGAAAAATTCAGCATCCTGCTGTCCCCATTCACAACCAATGGTATACATCACTGCCGCTGAGGCGTCGCCGACTTCTTCCTCTAGCCCCTGCTGAAGTCCAATAATGAAGTCTTCACTGGTGAAAATATTACGCAACCCATTCCAGTCATAGACAATACCGGCTTCGCGCTCGGGCTTAAAAAAATCCGTAAGGCTGTAATGGTTATTTCTGCGGTTTTGGGTGGCAGGTGCAATGGTCATAGGAAACCCCGTTGGTTCTTAATCTTTCTTATATTCATTCTACTCATCGGCTCCCTTGGTGTTAGCCAACTGCTCATTGACGCGGAAATTGGTGTTTTCCAATTGACGCACAACGGAGCGGGTGATCAATTGCCCGACTTCGACTAGGGTCTGCCCGGTAATGGGACTGAGGAGGGGCTTTTCACAACGGCGACCAATTAGTGCTTCGATGTCTTGGATCGACTGGACGTAGGTGCCGGCGGGCAGTTCAACGACAATCCCCTCACCCACAACGCGGGCTTGGCAGGCAAGGCGGGAGTTGGGTTTACAGGTGGTAATCACTTCTAGGGTGCGCTTCTCCCGGCGGGCCATGGGGGAAAGGGATGACATGCCCTCTTGGATGTAGACGTGACAGGTGGCGCACATGCCCCGCCCGCCGCACTCTTTGAGGATGCTGAGTTCGTCACCCATCAAACCGGAAAGAAGGGCACCGTTAGTTTCCACCTCCGTCTGCCGGGCGATGGGTTCAATTCTGATTCGTTTGGCCATGGCTCTTCCCTTTGGCTTGTGTCACTAGTCTATCGCAGTCCCATGGGGCGATCGCTTGAGTCCGCCGAATGGCGGATGGAACTGGGTAATTCTGGAATATTTATTCGTTAATTCCCCATTCTGCCCCTGATTTCTGGGTAGGAAGCGCTCTGATTTTCTAGGTGAGCCGAGAAGCAATCGGGCCCATGTCCGGATTGATCGATCTTGAACTTTTTTCAGTGGCATCGGTCTCCAATTGCCCATAGTATATCGGTGGCCTTTAAGTGGGTTTCAGGTTTATGAACATGGTGCGTTATTTAACCTTGGCTGGGGCAATGGTGGCTCTGACAACCCTTTCTTTGGGGTATCGGGGGCCGGCGCTGGGAGTGGAGACGGCTGTGGATCCAACTCCAAATCAAAGTGCAGAGGTGCCTCAGGATCAGTTGCTGGCGATGTTGCGTTCGGGTCGGTGGGTGCTTAAAGGCAATCGAACCATTTATCTGCGCTTCATCACCCCAGATCGGGTGGCCGGTTCTGGGGGGTGCAATAGATTTTCGGGTGGCTTTACCTTGAAGGGCGATCGCCTGACCTTGGGCCCCCTAGCAGCAACTAAGCGGGCTTGTCTGGGCGATCGCATGATCCAAGAAAACGAGTTCTTTCGACTCACTTCTGGCACCCATTTGGTTCGCCTAAATCGGAACGAATTGTCATTGGAGCACCTAGAAACAAAGACATCCTTGGTGTTTCAGCGCCGCTCCTAGATGGCTGGCAACCCAGATGGCTGATTAATATCGTTATGCTTGCTCCTGATTGCCCCCACTGGCACACTGCCCTGCGTGGGGGAGAAGCTCATGGGGCGGGCGGAGTTCTGGCTAAGACCCAATCGCCTCGGGTATTTTCCGCGATCCTACGGCGCGGATGACGCTAAGGGTTCCCATGTTGCCATCTGCGCCAAAATTGGGGGGTTGAGTTTTCAAGCACCAAGGGAACCTCAATTAAGGAGAAGGGGCTGGGCGGGCATGGATATTCCTGATAGGATTGGATATTGAGCCAAGGGCTGTGTGATGCATCTGCACCCTGACATGATTGAGCAGGTGAATCAGAGGGTTGACATCATTGAGGTCATCTCTGAGCACGTTGTGCTACGCAAAAGTGGTGCTAATTTTCGGGGAGCCTGCCCGTTCCACAAAGGGAGTAACCCGACCGCTCTGAGCGTCAATCCCAATCGCCAGGCTTACCACTGCTTTAGTTGTGGGGCTAGCGGCAACGGGATCAAGTTTTTAATGGAACTCAATAAGCAGTCGTTTCAGGATGTGGTGCTGGAGTTGGCCCAGCGGCACCAGATTCCAATCAAAACTGAAACGGTGGCCCAAAGCCAAGAGCTTGAGCGTCAGCGGACACTGCGGCAACAGTTATATGAGCTGATGGCCCTTGCGGCTAACTTTTATGGTCATACCCTGCGATCGCCCCAAGGGGAAGCGGCCCGGCTGTATTTGCAAAAAAGACACCTCAGCGATGAGACAATCGCGCAGTTTGACTTGGGCTATGCCCCCCAGGGGTGGGAGACGCTGTTTGGGTACCTCACCCGGCAAAAGGGGATGCCGGCGGCCTTGTTGGAGCGAGGGGGTTTAGCGGTGCCGCGCAATCATGGAGTAGGGTACTATGACCGGTTTCGCGATCGCCTGATGATTCCTATTCGGGATGTCCAGGGACGGGTGGTGGGTTTTGGCGGGCGGACGCTGGGGACGGAGGAGCCGAAGTATCTCAACTCGCCGGAAACGGAGCTGTTTCGCAAAGGGATCACGTTGTTTGCCCTAGATCGGGCCAAGTCCGCAATTGGGGCGCGGGATCGGGCCATTGTGGTGGAGGGATACTTTGATGCGATCGCCCTGCACCAAGCGGGGATCACGGAGGCAGTGGCAACCATGGGCACGGCGCTGACGGGGGAGCAACTGCGTCAGTTGCTGAAATATACCGAGTCCAAGCAGGTCTTTCTCAACTTTGATGCCGATCAGGCGGGGGTCAATGCGGTTGGTAAGGCGATCGCCAATTTTCAGGATTTGATTTACCAAGGAGCGGTGCAGCTCAAGGTGGTGGCAATCCCCGATGGCAAGGATGCAGATGAATTTCTGCGGCACCATCGGGCAACGGACTACGAGTCCCTCCTGCGCGATGCGCCGCTATACCTGGACTGGCAGATTGACCAGATTTTGGCGGGGCAAAATTTAGCCGTGGCTAGCACCTTTCAGCGCTGTAGCCAGGCAATCACGGAATTACTAGGCAAACTGCCAGCGGATTCTTTTTTGCGCACCCACTATATCCACCATGGGGCGCAACAGTTGGCCCGGGGGAATGGGCACTTGGCGCTGCGAATTGAGCAGGATCTGCGGCGGCAGTTGCGTTATTCCCGTTGGTATGGCCGTAAACCAAGCCTTGAGCCTACCCCCTCTCCCAATGCCCAGCAGTTGGCAGAAGCGCAGTTGCTACAGATTTTTTTGCACTTTCCGGGCCACCGCACCTATGTGTATGACGCAATCCAAGGGGCCGATTTGGATTTTAGTTTGTCCCACCACCGACAGCTCTGGCAAATGATTCTGGACATGATCGATCAATCTGCGCACCTGCTGTCCGACGAGGGGGAGGAACTGGTGCGATCGCTGCAAACCTCCTGCGCCGAGGACTGGGATCTTGATCGGCAACTCCATCACCTGTTGTGGTTGGATGAAAATTCTCGGGTGGCATTAATGCGTCCGGCGATCGTGGTGCGGGCGGCCATCACCAAAATCCAGTACGTTTTGACGGAAAACGCTATCGCTACTGGCGGGATCTTTGGGAGAAAAACGACCTCAGCCTCAATCCCCAACTGGGGCATTACTATCAAGAAAAAATTCAGGCGGAGCGGCTACGGATTGTGGAATTGCAAAAACAACTGGAAATCAATTATGAGCAACTGATTGAAAAGGGGGGCATGATATTGGAATTTTAGGCAATTTTGGGGAGATGCCGCTCTAGGCGGGGGTTCGCTGTTAGGATAACCAGAGTTATTCGAATTTGTTCCCGAATTCACCCCCGAAGTTGATGGTTTGTTGGCTCCATGGCGATCGCCCCTCTCCCCCGTGTTGTTGTTGATCGGATTGCCGCAGGGGAGGTCATTGACTCATTGGCGGCAGCGGTGCGAGAACTGGCCGAAAATGCCATCGACGCCCAGGCTACCCGCATTGTCATCACCCTTGACCCCGATACCCTAAGCTTAGAGGTGTCGGATAACGGCGTGGGTATCGCTGCTAATGACCTTCCGGCGATCGCCCAATTTCATAGCACCAGCAAAATTGGCAGTCTAGAAGACCTCTGCCACGTCCAAACCCTCGGCTTTCGCGGCGAAGCCCTCCATGGGTTGGCGTGCCTGTCGCGCCTGCGAGTGGCGAGCCGCACCGCCGGATCTGACTGCGGTTGGGAGGTCTCCCTCCCGACGGGAAGCCCCCCCCGACCTCGGGCCATGGCCGTGGGGACTACCATCACCGTGGGGGAGCTTTTCGCCAATCTCCCAGCCCGCCGTGACGGATTGCCTAGTGTGCCCCAGCAATTGCGCCATGTGCAGCGCACTCTTCATCTGCTAGCGATCGCCCACCCTACCCTCAGTTGGCAGGCCACTGTGCACCGCCATCCTTGGCTGACCCTGGCACCCTCCCAAAACCTTCGGGAACTGCTGCCCCAAGTGCTACCGCGCCTCGATCCCCAGGGTTTGCGCCATAGTCAAACCCCCCAAATCGAAGTCCTTCTGGGAGTCCCCTCGGTAGTGTCCCGCCCGCGCCCCGACTGGATTCAGGTGGTGCTTAACGGCCGGGCGATCGCCCACCCCGACCTAGAGCAAACGATTCTGGACTGCTTTCGCCGCACCCTGCCCCGCCACCGCTTCCCCCTCTGCGTGGTGCGCCTCAACGTCCCTGCCCACGAAATTGACTGGAATCGCCATCCCGCCAAGCATGAAGTCTACCTCCACCGGCTGACCCACTGGCAGGAGCAAATCCAAAGCCAACTCCAGCAGATGTTGCACCCCGAACCCCAACCCTCGGGGCGATCGCACCATCTCTTGCGGCTGGCTGAGCAAAGCCAAAACTACCAAGCTTCGTCTAGCCCTCCCCCTGTTCGGGTGCGATCGCAACTTCTCAACACGTACATCCTCGTCGAGCACAGCGGCGGCATCTGGCTGGTAGAGCAACATGTCGCCCATGAGCGGGTGCTGTTTGAAGAACTAGAACGGCACTGGCAACTTCTGCCCTGCGACCCGCCAATTGCCGTGACCCTAACCCCCGCCGCCGCCGACAACCTCCTAGCCCTCGGACTTGACCTCGAATCCTTTGGAGTCCAAACTTGGCTTGTCCGTAGCTTGCCCCAGCCGTGGCTCGATCCCCTGCTGCAAGAACACCTGCCAGAATTTCTCACCGAGCTGTCTACCCTAACCGATCTCTCCCTTGCCCAGGCCCAGATCGCCTGCCGCAGCGCCATCAAGAATGGTACGCCCCTTGATGGGGAGGTCATGCACCGTCTGATTCACCAGTGGCAGCAGACCCGCAATCCCCATACCTGCCCCCACGGACGCCCCATCTGTCTCCCCCTCGAAACCAATGACCTCGCCCGCTATTTTCGTCGCCCATGGTTGGCAGGTTAATAAGGGGGGGATGGGGGTTATGGTAGCGGGGCGCTGTGGCGAAATAATGACCCTGCGGTGCTGAAATAGCGCTGTGTTAACGCTTCAGCCAAGATTCAACCAGGTTAACCAATCTCTAGAGCAAGCCAGTGCAGGTGAATCAGGTGGTAGCCGCTGATGCACCATATAGTCATTTAACTTGAATTTGATACAGCTTTTTCCAACCTCAAACCCTTACTCGGTCTGAACTCGAAGGTTAATGCTGGTCTTTTACAGTCTCAATCTTAATTGAAATGACTATAACTCTATGTCTGCAATTCGCTTAATGCCCCACATAGGTAATACCCCAATCACTTTTCTGTCCTAAGGATGGAGCGACGCATTAACCTAAGTCAGCGGCTTGACCGGAGCCATTGGCGGAGTTGCCAAGGTATCAGCAATTACTGACTAGGAACCGCGTAACACGCTGCGGTACTAGGAGCGAAGTGGTCGAATGATGCCCCGCAACTCACCAACACGATTTTGTCTGGTGTGCAAATCGACATAGAGCTTACCGTCGGAGAGGGCTTGGAGCTGCTCTAGAGTTAGGGTGTACGCCCCCCGCCATACGTCCGCTGAGGCGATCGCCACCGAGGGTAACCGTGAGGGCATATTGGAACGGGCCATTTTGGTTTGACTCGCCTCGATGGATGTGCACCGCCGAAGTAACACTGGGATTGGGGGGAACCGTTGGATCAGCCGCAAAGTCCCGTAGTTGACTTGACAACATGCCAAAATCGCCCCGCACGACAAGACGATTGCCAGACAGAACTGCACCAGCAACCCCCGTAGCCATAGTCGAGGCTGGGGTAGGCACCACCTGATCACCCAGGAGAATAGCTGCGTAGCGCTGTACAGGATTTTTAGGGCTGCCTTCGGACGTCACGATCAATTCAGCCGCCTCCAGATTGGACTGAAGGTAAGATGCCAATGAACTGGGCACTGTGGCTAGATTTAAGGGCTCAGCTTGGATGGGGGTCGGCGCAGTCGCTAGGGCGATCGCCAAAAAGCAGGAAATCATACCAAGCAATACGGTAAGGAGCGAGCGTATTCCCTGATTCATAAAATATGATCCTCTAGGCGAGCTTGATGGGTACAGTAACCTGAATATCGGCGGGAAATTGCTAACACCGGGCAGTTCCATGGAGCTGGTTTTAACCAAAGCCAATTGCCGTACCAGTAGTAAGACAAGCATAGAGTAAACTATATAGCTTCCCACGGCTTTAGCCAAGGAATCGAGGAGGGAATGGGCGATTCGATGGCTTAGGGCAACTCGGGTGCAGCAGGACGAATAGAACTGACCACGTTACATCCAGGCATTAATGTGGGGCTATGGCAGGGACGTCTACTTCGGTGAAGTGGATCGATACCAGCGGACCTGTCTAAGTGGGGTCATTGTTCTCCTATGCGGTAGGGAGGGTCTAGAAGGATGCTCACCAAAGCCGGGGCATCGCAAATCCATGCTAGGTGCCGAATCGTTCCAAGCGTCGCTGCTGGGGAGAAAGCAGGTTGGCAGGCGGTTGGCAGGATTGGATCTCGTTGATAAACACCAGACGGGCGGGGATTGGCTGATAGTCGATATCGGTCAGGAAGACGGCTTCAAACTCGGCATCAAAAAAGGCGAAGGTGCCATCATCGAGCCATCCGTGGTACTGCTTACGAATGCGGGTGCGCTGCTGGAGATCCTGACGCAGGGACTCCAGTTCGTCGGCGAGCCAATAGTCTGCCAGATGGCGCTGGCGAAGACTCTGCTTGGTGGTGCCCATCTTTTGGCACAAAAGATTATTAGACCACAGCAGTTGGTGATCCCAGGTGGCCAGCCCCCCAGCGCGTTCTGACTCAATCAGCCGCTGGAGGATTTTGAGGTCAGAAGACTCGGTCGGAAGGGCTCCTTTCTGTTGTTGGATGAGCTGAATGAGTAGGTGAAGGCTGTTGGTGGCGATCGCCCAGGGTTGGGTCAGTTTTTGCAGGTGGCGGAGGTAGTCGATCAGGGGTTCGGGGCTACCGAAGTGACCGAGGAGACGATTTTTGAGAATGGGGGCGATCGTCTCGGTGAGGGGATAGAGGGTGATAACCTCGAGATCTTTGCTGTACAGTGATAGCTCAAACCGCTGCACTAGGGATAGACGTTGGCTGTCGATGTAGTCGGGGTGAAGGGCAAAGCCTTGACTCTGCTTGCTGACCAGTCCGCGCCAGTGCATCGCGGTGAGTAACTCTAAAATTTGACTGACACTGAGTTGGGGGAAGGCCCGCTGCTGTAGCTCCCGGGCAGTCAGGGATTGGGGAAATAGAGCCAGCCAATTCATCAGTTCCCGCTCGGTGGTGGTCAGTTCGGTGAGAGGTTTAGGGGACTGCTCTAGGGAGTGGGTGTGGCGGCGCAGAACGACACGAATATTGCTTTTACTCACCCGTTCACCGAGGGCAAGGGCTACTTTGCGCCACAGCCGATACCCCACATCACGGATATAGGACGAGTCGTAGCCAATGAGTTGGGCGATTTCGGTGTAAGAACGTTCCTCCCAAACATGGCGAAAAACCTGCTCTTGCACGTTATTTAGACAATAGGGCGCAAGAATCCGATCCAGAACTAGAAGTGCGTCATCAACGTTCATTGCGGTGAAATCTCTTCAATTTTCTAGCCATAGATACCATGTTCTCTGGCTTTTGGCGTCAAAAAGTTCTTTTTTTCTTTATTTTTGCGGCATATCCCAGTTCTGCCCTAGGAGCGGATTCCCCGGATTTATGCCAACTTAAAGCAAATGGCTAAGGAGGGTGGAGACTTCGCCTTGCATGTTGGCGCGGTTGTCATCGTAGATTAAGAGGGTGTCTAGGCGCTGGTGGCGGGAGAATTTTTGCACCTTACGGACATTGCCTCCGGTGGCATCGAGGGCGGCGGTGATGGCGGCGTGGCGGATACGGTGAGGGGAGAGGGGCTTTTCGATGCCGGCGCGGCGGGCGAGGTTGCGGATGATCAGAAATAGGGCGGTACCGGTGAGGCGATGCCCCAAATGGGCGGGGTCGAGGGCGATGAAGAGCGGCTCGGTGCTGAGGGGGCGGTGGGTCAGCCAGTCGGTGAGGGCTTGGGTGGTGCCGTCGCTGAGGGAGAGGATCTGCTTTTGGGAACCACGTCCTTTGCCCAGAATGCGGAGGGTGCGATCGCCCGGATCGAAGTCATGGGTATTGCAACTGACGACTTCATGGCGGCGGAGACCGTTTTCCCAGAGGAGACGGAGAATGGCGTAGTCTCTTTTGCTGCGGGGAGTTTGGCGATCTAGGGCGGTGAACAGGGTTTTGATTTTTTCTGGGGGCACACCGCTGGTGTCCCGGTAGGGATGGACTTTTTCGGTGTCGATCGCCGCAAGGTTCCAGGGGCACATGCCGACCTTGCCCGCGTAGGTGACAAGGGCTTTGAGGGAAGACAGGCGGCGGTTGATGGTGGCTTCCCGAAGACCCCGGGCGATGAGATGGGCCTTGTATTCAAACACCCGGGCAATGGCGTGATAGCGGTCAGATTGGAGGAATTCGGCGAGGCGGGCGGGATCGGCGGCAGACTGGTAGGCAAAGTGGAAGAAGTCTTGGAGGTCTTTTTCGTAGGCCCGCTTGGTATTGGCGCTGCGTTTGTTGGCCAGGAGATTGGCGATGAGGTTGGGGGCGGCGGGGACGATGAGGTTGGGCGACAACAGCAGGCCATCGGAG
>JAAUUH010000129.1 GCA_012031145.1 Oscillatoriales cyanobacterium SM2_2_1
CATGGCATTTGTCTTGTTTGATCAGGTTCTCAAGTTCAATCCCAAAAATCCTAAGTGGCCCGATCGCGATCGCTTTGTCCTTTCGGCCTGGCCGCATGGCTGCATGTTGCAATATTCGTTGCTGCACCTCACGGGTTACGACAGCGTTCCCCTTGACGAAATCAAGCAGTTTCGCCAATGGGGGAGTCGCACTCCCGGTCATCCCGAAAATTTTGAAACCGAGGGCGTAGAAGTGACCACCGGACCCCTAGGACAGGGGGTAGGGAATGCCGTCGGTCTGGCGATCGCCGAAGCTCATCTGGGGGCACGGTTTAACAAACCCGGTCATACCATTGTCGATCACTACACCTATGTGATTTTGGGCGATGGTTGCAACATGGAAGGGATCGCTTCGGAAGCCGCCTCCCTTGCAGGGCATCTCAAATTGGGCAAGCTGATCATGCTTTACGACAGCAACAGCATTTCCATCGATGGCAGCACCGATTTGGCCTTCACCGAAGATGTTGCCGCCCGCTACGAAGCCTACGGCTGGCATGTGGAAAAAGTCGCCGATGGCAATACCGACCTTGGGGCGATCGCCCACGCCATTGCCCAGTGCAAAGCGGTCAGCGACCGGCCCAGCCTGATCGTTGTCACTACCACCATTGGCTATGGCTCTCCTAAGAAACAGGGCACCGCTGGCGTCCACGGGGCACCCCTCGGCACCGATGAGATGGCTGCCACCCGTCAAGCCCTCGGCTGGGAATATGAACCCTTTGAGATTCCCGCCGATACCCTAGCCCGCTTCCGTCAGGCGATCGACAAAGGAGCGGCTGCTGAGTCCGATTGGAATGCCCGCTTCGCCGCCTACGAAGCCGCTTACCCCGCCGAGGCCGCAGAGTTCAAGCGGATTATGGCCGGGGAACTGCCAGTGGGCTGGGAGGAAGCCCTAGAGCCGATCACCCAGATGGAAAAATCAACCCGTTTGCTTTCCGAAGCCTGCCTGAACGCCCTTTCTCCTGTCCTGCCGGAATTTCTTGGTGGTTCCGCTGACCTGGCCCACTCCAACATGACCTACGTCAAAGGCATTGCCGACTTCCAAGCCAGTCACTATGAGGGGCGCAACTTTCGCTTTGGGGTGCGCGAACACGGCATGGGGGCAATTCTCAATGGCATGACCCTCCATGGTGGATTGATTCCCTATGGTGCAACGTTCCTGGTGTTTGCCGATTACATGCGCGCCGCCATTCGCCTGTCCGCCCTGTCTAAGGTGCGGGTGTTGTACATCATGACCCACGATTCGATCATGCTTGGCGAAGACGGCCCCACCCACCAGCCGGTGGAGACGATCGCCTCTTTGCGGGTGATCCCCAATCTGCTGAACATCCGCCCTGCCGATGCCAAGGAAACCGTAGCTGCCTATCAAGTGGCGATCGCCCAAACCGAACGCCCCTCGGTGCTGTGCTTTACCCGTCAGAACGTCAAAAACCTACCCGGCACCTCCGTCGAAGGCGCTAAAAAGGGCGGCTATGTCGTAGTCGAGGCAGCCAACCCTGACTTGATCCTAATTGCCACGGGTTCGGAAGTTGCTCTGGCGGTCAAAGCTGCCGAAACCCTCACCGCCGAGGGTAAAGCCGTGCGCGTGGTTTCCATGCCCTGCATCGAGCTTTTTGAGGAGCAATCCGACGAGTACCGTGAAGCCGTTCTTCCTTCTACCTGCGCCAAGCGCGTCGTCGTAGAGGCCGGCTCTCCCTTTGGCTGGCACAAATACACGGGCTGGCAGGGGTCTGTGGTAGGAATCAGCACCTTTGGAGCCTCGGCACCTGGCCCAGTCTGCTACGAAAAATTCGGCTTCACCGTCGAAAATGTCCTAGCTCACTGCCGTCGAGTACTGGGCTAGCGTCCCTCCCGGATACCTCTCCCTCTGGAGGGGTATCTCTGGGGTATGGTCATCGTTTACAGTGGCACCAATGTCATTAAATTATCGTTACGAGGATAACAGCCATCGTGTTCGCGACCTTGCGTCAGGACTTTGAAATCATCTTCGAGCGTGATCCAGCGGCGACCCACTGGCTAGAGGTTTTGCTATGCTACCCCGGACTTCACGCCCTGTGGTTCTATCGCTTTGCCCACAGTTTGTACCAGATAGGGATTCCCGTGTTGCCACGATTTATTACTCAATTCGGGCGGTTTTTGACGGGAATTGAGATTCACCCCGGTGCCAAAATTGGCAAGGGTGCCTTTATTGATCACGGGACTGGAGTCGTCATTGGTGCCACCGCTATCATTGGCGAATATGTGTTGCTCTATCAGGGGGTTACCCTGGGCGGCACCGGCAAGGAAACTGGCAAGCGCCATCCCACCTTGGGCGATCATGTCATTATCGGGGCAGGTGCTAAGGTGCTGGGCAATATTGAGCTGGGCAGCCATGTGCGGATCGGCGCAGGTTCCGTAGTGCTGAAGGATGTTCCCCCCAACTGCACTGTAGTCGGCATTCCGGGAAGAATTGTGCAGCGTCAGGGGCAGCGCCCCCTGCCCCTGGAGCACTCCCAAATTCCCGACCCCGAAGGAGAAGTACTGCGATCGCTGATCAATCGGGTAGAGCAACTTGAGCGGTTGCTGGAAGATCACCGTCTTCCCCATGCCCTGATTATGGACTCCCAAGCCTTCAATGGCGTGCGTCCTTCCCACCTCAACCCTCCGGGAGAACTATCAGAGTGTATTCGGGATTGTTTTTGTGATGGTGGTGGAATTTAGCTGCCCGCGGTGGGCGCTGGGCTTAGCGGTGCTGGCGTTATGTCTGAGCCTTCTTTGGGGTTGTGCTGCCGAGTCCCCCCCCAATGCCAGTTCCCCAGGAGCAAGCCGTCTTGACTTGGTGAAATCTCGAGGGCAACTGATCTGCGGCGTGAGTGGGGAATTGCCTGGCTTCAGTTTTGTCGATGCTAAGGGGCAGTATTCTGGCCTAGATGTGGATCTCTGCCGGGCGATCGCCGCGGCCCTGTTTGATGACCCCCAAGCCGTACAGTACCGCAACCTCAATGCCAAAGAACGCTTCACCGCCCTCCAAACTGGCGAGATCGATATCCTCAGCCGCAATACTACCTGGACCATCAGTCGCGATACAGTCACCAAGTTGGAGTTTATCACCATCGTGTTTTTTGATGGTCAGGGGCTGATGGTACGGGCTAACAGCAACATCAACAATTTAGAGGGATTGAGGAATGCGGCCATCTGTGCCCAGAATGGCACGACCACCGAGCTGAACCTCAGCGACCAAATGCGGAAACGCCGAATCCCTTACCAGCCGGTCACCTTCGAAGATGTCAATGCGACTTTTGCCGCCTATGAGGCAGGACGGTGTCAAGCAATTACTGCCGATCGCTCGGCGCTGATCACCCGTCGTACCCGACTGTCCCAGCCAAAGGATCACCGGATCCTAGACTTGGCCTTGTCCAAGGAACCCCTAGCTCCTGCAGTCCTAGACGGCGATAGTCAATGGTTCAATGCGGTCAAGGCGATCTTGTTTGCGCTGATAGAAGCAGAAGAGTTGGGGATCACCCAAGCCAACAGTTCCCAGCAGCCGAAGGACAACGCCACAGTCCAGCGATTCCTAGGCGGAGAAGGAACTCTAGGCAGCGACTCTGGACTAACCAACGACTTTGCCGCGCGCGCGATTCGCCATGGAGGGAACTTTGGTGAGATTTATGAACGTAACCTTGGCCGCCAGAGTGCCTTCCAGTTGCCGCGATCGCAAAATAATCTTTGGAACCAACAGGGCCTATTGCTGTCGCCTCCTTTTCGTTAGGGGTCAATTTGGTACCGGGTGACCATGGCATGGATCGCTTGCCGAATCCGCTCCCGAATATCAGGCGGATCAATCAATTCGCATAGGGCTCCGTAGGGCAGAACCTCTCGTAAAAACCAAAAGGAACTGGTAATCCGTCGCGTAATTCGACGGGTGAAATGTCCCTGTTGCCATTGATCCGATAGATCCTCATTTTTGACTTGGTATCCTACGGCAAGCTGTTGGTAAAGGTCAAAGGTGACTGTGATCCGATCGAGATCTTCACGCCAAGGCTGATCCGCCCGCGACACCGCTGCCTCTGGAATGCGATCCAATCGCAAAGACCAGTTATGGCATAGGGCAGCAATGTCGGCATTTCCCTCGGTTTCCTCACACCAGCAGTCGAGATATTGCCGCTTCTCGTGAAAGACGATCGCCCCATGGCAAACTGTAAATGAGCGCACCCTACCCGCAGCATCCTGATACATCAGCCGAAAGGGTTGCTGCTCCTCAATAAATTCTTCAAGGTGCAATCGCCATGCTACCTGGGGGCGTTCCATAAACTGTTCAATTTGCCGCCGCAGTGAGGCACTAACCTCGCCTCGCTCCAACAGCAGCTCCCCCACGGCCCTCGCTTGAATCATCTGCCCCTGGTCGATTAGGGCATGGAATCCTCGCCGCAACGCCTCTAGGCGCTCCTCGGACCACTGACCACTCCTAGATGTCAGAATGCGTTTCCGGGCAATGGCCTCAATAAACTTGGAGACATTGGGGCGATCGCCCCATTTCAAACCAAAATCTAGGGCTAGGGATTCCAGCAAAGCCTTGTCCTCATCGGAGATTGACAGCGTAATGGATTTTTGGGGACGAGACACGGGAAAGCAGAAAATAAACACCCTTTATCGTAAGCGATTTTTGCGTTAATCTACCCATACATTTATACGGACAAAAGTATGGGCAAGCTATTGACTTTTCCCGACGGGTATGGGCTAATGGATTTCAAGAAATATACGGACACATTTCGACTGTCCTTTTCTAGTCATCCCCCATCCCCAATCCCATGTCACCTAAACAAGGAAGCCTCACCTACACAGAATATCTTGCCCTAGAGCAGCTCAGCGGTAAACGGCTAGAATTTGCCAACGGATACACCTTTCCGTCGCCCGCCGCCGATAAACTCCATAATTTGATTGTCGGAAAATTGTCCGTAGAGATTGCCACCCACCTCCTAGGGAAAGGCTATGACGTTACTGCCGGCTCAACCAAAGTCATTATCCCGGAGGCTGCCAACGCTACCTACTACCCTGACGTGGTGGTTCTGTCCGCTAATCACCCTATTCTCCTCATTGAGGTTTTAGCTCCCCTAACCTCGTCACTTGATCGCCGTGAAAAGCTATTTAGCTACCAGAAAATCCCTTCTCTTCAGGAATACGTCATCATTTACACCAACGAGATTTATGCTGAGCATCACCACACTTCTAATTTGGGATGGGAGGTGGATTATTTGGGCATTGAGCACCTACTCACCCTCGAATCTATCCACCTAGCGATCGCCCTATCCCACCTCTACGAAGCCACAGCCTAAGCTGGGTTTTGGTTAACCATTGGGTGTTCAAGGTTCTGCTCAATCTTAAGATTCGTCTGAAAACGCAATATCAGAGTCAAAACTTTAGTAGCCAGCGGTCTAGTAGCCAGCGGTTTAATAGCCAGCAGGCAGTGGCTCCGGTTGCTGTTCTCCGGTATCCGTAGGTGATGGCAATGGAGCAGTTCTAGGCGTAGACCGTTCAATATCGATATCATCCCCGGGCGTTGCCTTCTTATAATCAGCCGGGATGCGGTTGAGGCTATCTTGCTCAATTGGGGGAATCTGATTTTCAATTTCCCGTCCAAGACGCTCAAGCCGCTGCTTCTCAACTAGCTTCTGATTCCATTCTTGCTGAATATAGGTAATCCAAGCTAAACAAACACAAACAGCACTCGCTAGCCCTATGGTTGATAGAATTGACATCCTTTGCACAAACAGTAGGCCCACTAGCCAGCGGGGATGCTCTGCCTGCCGCTGCCGAGGCAAATACTTGAGGTTGGTTGTTGTCCGCTTTGCTCGCTGCGAGACAGACTGATACTGCTCTTCCGGTTCCCGCCGATAACTCTGCGCCATGTCACTCACTCACCTGCTACTAATCAGATACCACAAATTTGACTAGTTTGACCGATTAATCAGGCTATTGCCGTTTTTTTTAGGTTTTTGGAGGGTGTTCCTGGGTGAGGTAAGTCGTGAGTTAAGAGCGCGGACAGTGACGCGATCGCCCACCTGCACCCCTAACTCCTGGGTGCGATTGCCCCGCAACTCGATTACGGTATCTGCAATCACGCCCCCCTTGGGGTAAATCGGGCAGGGGTCGGCACTGCAGGGGATAGCCTTGGCGATCGCCCGAACCTCCCCGTCAAGCAAAAAAATCATATCGAGGGGAACGGGCACATTTTTCATCCAGAATGATAGAGGCTGGGGGGTGCCAAAGAGGAACATCATGCCCCGATTTTTGGGCAAGGCATCACGAAACATAAGTCCTCGGGCTTTTTGGGTAGGGGTGCGAGCTACTTCTAGTTCAAAGGTTTGTCCCCTAATTTGAGCAGTGGCTTCTACCGGCAAGAACTGGGCTAAGTTGGGGTCGGGCACAGGGGTCGCCATGGTCGCCGCAGCACCGAGAAGGATCGTGGTACAAAACACCGCCGACAGAAATTGAGGAAGGGATATGCCACAATTTTTAGGAATACCGATGGTCATGCTATGAGTTTTCCCCTCTATGTTGCCTTTATCTGGCACCAGCATCAGCCGCTTTACAAAAGCCCAATCGCGGGAAAGTATCGTATGCCCTGGGTGCGTTTGCATGGCGTTAAAGATTATTTAGACTTGCCCCTGATTTTGTCAAGGTTTCCCCAAATCCACCAGACCTTTAACTTGGTGCCGTCGTTAATGCTGCAGCTCCAGGATTATGTGTCCCACCAGGCCTTCGATCCCTATGCCGAAGCGCTGTTGACCCCTGTCTCCCAAATGGATTTATCCCAGCGGCGGTTTGTGGTAGAGCACAGTTTTGATGCCTATCCACCGACGATGATTGAGCCCTATCCCCGCTATGAGTCTCTACGCCAACAGATGTTGCACTATGGCGTTCAAGGCTGTGTTGATCATTGGTCCGAGGCGGATTTTAGCGATCTGCTCATGTGGCACAACCTGACGTGGGTTGATCCCGTGTTTCGCCAAGAGGATCCCACCCTTGCCGGTTGGTTTGAGCGGGGAACCAATTTTTCTTTGGGCGATCGCCAGCTTCTCTATACTAAGCAGCGGGAGATTATGGCCCGCATCCTGCCATTCCATCGCCAATTGCAAGATCAAGGGCAGATTGAAATTGCTACGAGCCCCTATACCCATCCGATTTTGCCCCTATTGGCGGATACCCATGCCGGTCGGGTAGCCGATCCCCAAATGCTATTGCCAGGGTTGCGGTTTCGCTGGGAGCAGGACATTGCCCTGCATCTGGAAAAATCCCGGCAAGTCTATGAGCACTATTTTGGGCGATCGCCCCGGGGACTATGGCCCTCGGAGCAATCGGTCAGCCCGGCAATCCTGCCCTATGTTTCTCGCCAGGGATTCACTTGGCTCTGTTCCGATGAGGGGGT
>JAAUUH010000130.1 GCA_012031145.1 Oscillatoriales cyanobacterium SM2_2_1
CTAGTTTTGGTTTGCTGTCAGTCCGTAGGCTTCGATTTTTGTTCCTGCACCTGCTGCTCGGTCGTGACCAATAGCCGCAGATGGTATTCATCTGACTTGCCATAGCACAGGTGAGGCAGACCAGTGATTTTAGCTCTAACCAAGAAAGCTCCCGTCGCTGATAATTTCGCCGCAGCGGGTTTGTGTTTCGCAATCGCCAGAGACCAACCCGATTGGGAACTAGATCCTGCAAATGATGCTGCTTGGTCATTTCGATCATAGCTTCGACAGCCTGGAGATCGAGGGCTTCGATGGCTACCAGCAATTGGTCGATCCAAATTCTGACCTCACGGGGACAGGGTAGTTCGTTAGCGGGAAGATCTAAGGCGATCGCAGGGGACATAGATAAATGATTGGGCCAATAACGAGAATGGTACTAGGCTTGACGTGAATAGTACTCAATCACCAGCAGTTCGTTAACCCGCAAGGCAATCCATTCCCGCTCTACAATACCAGTGATCTTGGCCGTCATCTTGGCTTTGTCAAACTCAAGGTGGGGCGGCACGTTGGCCAAACCGGGGAACTGAAGATTGTTTTCCACAAGGCGACGGGAACCGTCAGCTTCCCGCACACCGATAACTTCGCCAACACGGCAGCCATAACTGGGGATAGTGACGGGTCGGCCGTTGACCGTGATGTGTCCGTGGTTGACTAGTTGTCTGGCAGCGGGAATGGTAGGAGCCATGCCCAATCGGAAGATGGTGTTATCAAGACGCATCTCCAATAGTTGCAGCAATACCAGTCCGGTTGAACCCTTGACACGGCGAGCGCGACGCACATAGCGCAGCAGTTGGGTTTCGGTAAGCCCATAGTTGAATCGCAACTTCTGCTTTTCTTCGAGGCGGATAGCATATTCAGAACGTTTTTTACGGTTTTGCCCATGTTGCCCCGGTGGGTAGGCGTGCTTGGGTTGCTTACGGCTGAGTCCGGGAAGTTCCCCTAATCTTCTGACAATGCGAAGTCGCGGCCCTCGATAGCGAGACATAATTCTTTCCTTGGTTTCCTGAAATTTGAGACATTCTACCTAGTATAGATGAAAACAACCCCTCAGTACGTTGTGCTGACTACATAAAGAGATGGAGTTGGGTTTGACTAGGGACAGGGAGCGGTGGAATTGACACTTGGGTCTGCAGAATCTGATGGAAGGTTTGGGCATTGCTGGGCGATCGCCCTTCATCGGGGCAGTGGGTGATCCAATAGATGGTTTTCCCTTCGGACAGCCAGCGTGCAAGATGGGGAATCCAATCCTGCCAGTAGGGGCGGTTGCGATCGCCTTCGGGATGGCTGACATAGCGAATCAAAATTTGCTCACTGGAGGTATCCCACAGAAGGGGAACCTCAGGCTTTTGGCAGGGGACTGGCGGCTGGGAGCCATAGACTGGGCGGGTATCGAGTAGGGTCAGCCCAACGCCCAAATCTCGGAGGGTAGATAGGAGGAGGCGCCTGGCAACCGGGGAAAACCATTGGGGGTGCCGCACCTCAAGGGTCAGCGGTGGGGTCGGCGATCGCCCTTTGAGTAGGGCGAATAGTTCGGAAGCGCGGCTGGGAGCAAAGCTGGGGGGTAATTGGAGCAGGATCACCCCTAGGCGGTCACCGAGGAGTTGGGTAACTTCTAAAAAAGAACAAAGGGCATCGATCTGATTGCACAGATTAGAGGCATGGGAAATGGCTTGGGGTACCTTGGGGCAAAATCGAAACGATTGGGGCACCTGTTGCCGCCACTGCTGCCACTGGTGGGGAGCTACTGGGCTGTAGAACGTCGCATTAATTTCAACAGCGGTGAATCGCTCACTGTAGAGGATAAGAAACTGATTGGCGGGCGATCGCGCTGGATAGAGAGATCCCAGCCACCCCCGGTAGCCCCACTGGGCACAGCCACAATAAAAAGCCACCGACATCCTCCGAGGTAAAGCCTGACGATTATTTCTTCAGAAGGGTGCGAATGGTCTTAAGTAGCTCAATGGGATGGAAAGGCTTGGTGATGTAGGCATCAACACCCTGTTTTTCGGCCCAAACCTTATCAAAGGCTTCACCCTTTGTGGTACAAAACACCACGGGCACAGTGCTATTACTTTTGATCCAACGGCATAATTCGTAGCCATTTTTGTTTGGCATTACTACATCGGTGACCACCAGATCGGGCGGCTGGGACTGGAATTTGGCGATCGCCTCATTGCCATCGTAGGCTTCAATAACCGTCAAACCCTGTTGCCGCAACTGTGTAGACAGCATTTCAACCATGACAGGACTATCATCAACAACCAAAATTGTGGGCATGGGGAACCATCTCAACCGGGGACTGACTAAATATTCTGAATATGTTTAATTATTATGACGAAGAATCCCAAAATCTAGCGGCCGATGCCTACATATTTAAATCCCGCTGCCTCAAGGGTGCTGCGATCTAAAAAGTTACGGGCGTCAATGAGAATTGGGTGGTTCATCAGGCGGGCCATTTCGCCATAATCGAGGGTCGAGAACTGCTTCCAGTCGGTGATTAAAACTAGGGCATCACAGCCATCGGCGAGGCGCTCCGGATCCGTTTCCACCAACACATTGGAAAACCCATCGCGCATTCCCGACTGGGAGACAATGGGATCGTAGGCCTTGACCCGGGCTCCCAAACGGCTGAGTTGGTCAATCACGGTCAGGGCAGGGGCATCCCGCATATCGTCGGTGTCAGGCTTGAAGGTCAGCCCTAGGAGTCCAATGGTTTTGCCCTTCAACACTTTGAGGATCTGCTGTAATTTTTCAATCACCACCAGTCGTTGGGCTTGATTGACTTGAACACAGGCTTTAAGAATTTCGGTGCCATAGCCGTAGTCCTCGGCGGTATGAATGAGGGCAGAAACATCTTTACCAAAGCAGGAACCGCCCCAGCCGATTCCAGCCTGGAGGAATTTGCTGCCGATGCGGGAGTCTAACCCGATACCGCGAGCAACTTCCCTGACATCAGCACCAACGCGATCGCAGACATTGGCAATTTCGTTGATATAACTAATCTTGACGGCAAGAAAGGCATTGGCGGCGTATTTAATCATCTCAGCGGAGCTCAAGTCGGTGATCACCACGGGCACTGGGGGCAGCATCCCTAGATCGCCGTTTTTTTCACCCTTGGGCTGACTGATGGGATCGCCAATAGGATCGCTAAATTGACGGAACACAATTGGCGCATAAAGTTCTTGCATCAGGGCAATAGCGCGGTCACTGCCGCTGCCGAGGACGATGCGATCCGGGTTAAAGGTGTCATAGACCGCCACGCCTTCGCGAAGAAATTCGGGATTGCTGACCACATCAAACTCCGCAGATGGGCGTTCCGTCTGGCTGCCCAAGCCATCGAGGACCAGCATTCGCACCCAGTCACCGGAACCAATGGGCACGGTTGATTTATTGACGATCACCTTGTAGCCGCCCCGCAAGTGCTCCCCGATGCTGCGGGCCACAGCCTCCACATAGCGCATATCACTGCGGCCATCGGCGAGGGAGGGCGTTCCCACAGCAATGAAGAGAATGTCGCCGTGCCGCACTCCGGCATCAATGTCATCGGTAAAATGAATTCGCTCGGCTGCGATCGCCCGCTGCAAAATTTCCGGCAGTCCAGGTTCATAGATAGGAGACTGGCCAGACTTAAGGAGTTTGACCTTCTCGGCGTTGTTGTCGACACAGACCACATCATGCCCAATGTGAGCTAGGCACGCCCCCGTAACCAAGCCCACATACCCTGTACCGATGACACAAACTTTCATAGTGGCTGAGAAGAAGTTCTTAGGATTCAAGCAAACTGTGTAGGCATTATGCCGTCTGCGGCCGGTTTGTGCAATCGACAGCCGGATTACCAGCGTCCGAGCCAACTGCTGAGCAGTAACCTCAGGGGTTCAACCTGACGGGGTTTTAGTAACCAAGCAATAAGGAGATAGCTGCGGGCCGTGGGGCGATCGTAGGCGTGCAACTTGATGCCATAGCGCTGATAGTGTCCGGCCCAAGCCGCCCGTTGCAGATGGGGCGATTCCCGGGGCAGCAGGCGAGTCAGGCGATCGCCACTTTGGGATACCATGAGCCGCACCCGTTCTTCAGAGATTCCCCGGGACATGGAGTCCGATCGCACTCGATAGCGGTAGACCACTTGGTCGAGGGCAAAAAGGTTCCCCCGTTGGCAAAGTGCCATCATCACCTCCGTGATTGCGCTCCACTTGACATGGGCAGGAAAGTTACCAATCGCCCCCATTGCCTCCGTTCGCACGATGCTAGCCAAAATCATGTTGCTCATGGAGGTAAATAATTTTACCCGGTCTTGGGAGATCTCGCCGAAGCGCGTCACCCCCAAGGGTTGCCCCGTGTGGTGGTCAAATTCCTCCATTTCCCCATGCACCAGGCAGTAACTAGGATCGAGCCGCGATAGTTGGTTGGCCAGGATGCGCACGGCCCCGGGCATCAGCAGGTCATCGGCATCGACGAACATGAGATATTCCCCCGAAGCTGCCGCAATGCCCCGATTCCGAGCCGCCGCTTCACCGCCATTTTCCTGATATACGTAGCGAATTTGAGGATAACGAGCGCGGTAGTCTGCCATCACCTCCCCGGTGCGATCGCCCGAACCGTCATCCACGACAATCACTTCAAAATTTGGGTGGTCTTGAGTCACCAGACTATCGAGGGTTTGGGGTAAATAATCCGCCATGTTGTAGGCCGGCACCACAATACTGACCCGCTGCTCAGTCATAACCTAGGCTCCGCCAAAAGCTTGGCTGCAATGATGCCACCGATAAATCCAAACAAATGCCCCTCCCAAGAAATGTAGGGATTTGATGGCAAGATACCCCACACCATGCTGCCATAGCCTAGGGCCACTGCCACCGAAAGGGCGATCGCCCCCAAACTGCGTTCAAAAAAGCCTCGAAATAGCAAGTACCCCAAATAACCAAAAATCATGCCACTGGCCCCAATATGCACCGAGCCAGCCGCCCCGATCAGCCAAGTTCCCAGTCCGCCAATCACCATTGAGATCAACGAAACTAGAGCAAAATCTGCCACCCGACGCACCATTACCAGCCAGCCGAGGACTAAGAACGGTACCGTGTTACCGATTAGATGGTATAAGCTGCCATGCAAAAATGGTGCCACCCCAATCCCCCACAGTCCTCCCAAGTCCCGAGGGCGGATGCCAAACCGATCCAATCCCTGTCGGAAAAGCACCTGATCGGCGATCTCAATCGCCCACATCGTCACCACC
This sequence comes from Oscillatoriales cyanobacterium SM2_2_1, assembly GCA_012031145.1. Classification (GTDB taxonomy): domain Bacteria; phylum Cyanobacteriota; class Cyanobacteriia; order Pseudanabaenales; family Pseudanabaenaceae; genus UBA999. Next base: position 5,270 of record JAAUUH010000130.1, read on the forward strand.
AAGCTCCCTAGGATGCTGACCTGAGTGCCGATGACTGTGGTGATGGTCTGCTTTTGGGATTGGTGCTCCATGGTAAAACCTCAGTCCTATATGTTATGGATGATAAGATCCTATCTAAAAAAATTGCTATGGAGTTGCATCCTGCCATTGCGCGTCTCGCTGCTACCCTTACCAACCGATGGCAGCAACATTTGGAGCTAACACCCTTTACCATGCCGGAGGATCTCGGCTACGTGGAAGGCAAGCTTGAGGGCGATCGGGTCACCATAGCCAACACCTGCTACCAAGCCCGTCAATTTCGCAAGATCCATTTAGAGCTTGCTCAGGTTGGCGAACATCTAGATATTCTCCATTGTGTCATGTTTCCCCATCCCGCCTACCCTTTACCAATTTTTGGTACCGACTTGGTTGGCGGCAAAGCTGGAATTAATGCGGCGATCGTTGATCTTTCCCCCATGGCGCCCTTTTCGGAACCTTGGGATAGGGACTTAAAGGAACTTCAACCTCTGCGGGATGGCTTTTCCCAGCACCGTGAGATCCCAGCTTGGGGAGATATCTTTTCCCCCTATTGCCTATTTGTCAGACTCACCAATTCCGCAGAGGAGCAGCTATTTATTGACCTCGCAGCGCACTATGCCACCTTGGTAAGTCAGTGGGCCCAAACCCTCGCTCCATTAGCTGATCCCGCACCTGTTTTGGCGTCCCAGCAGCGCTACTGTCAACAGCAGCAACGCAATGATAAGACCCGTCGCGTCCTCGAAAAGGCCTTTGGTGCACCATGGGCAGAACGGTACATGACTACCGTGCTTTTTGATGTCAGCAATGGAAAATAAAAATACTAATTCGTGTTATTTTGTTAAAGGAATTTTGACGGCAGATTGTAGTAGGATAACTGGCTTTTGTTGTCGCTATAGTCTTCCATAATTACCATAGCAATCTGTCAATGGTGTTATGGTTCATGCCAGTGGGTCGTGGGGTCTACGGCCATTTTGGTCAGCGTTTATGTTCACAGACCCCTCCCAGAGCCTAATTTTTTTTGATTCAGTAGAGGTTTTTTACAGCCATGTCCATCCGCCTGTATGTTGGTAATCTGCCCGCCGAAGTTGACCGTCAAGCCCTTGAACGCATGTTTCATGAATCAGGTGATTCAGTTTCATTCAAGGTGATCACGGATCGCAAAACGGGAAAGTGTCGCGGCTTCGGCTTTGTGACCGTAGATTCCGACGAACTAGCAGACAGCGTGATTGAGAAGTTCAATGGCTATGATTTTAACGGCGCAGTGCTTAAGCTGGAGAAGGCACTGCCTCGCACAAAGGGAAAATCAGATGACGATGATGCGGTGGAGCAACCCGCTGGCGAAGACGAGCCCGCCGAAGCAACCGGGGGAACCGAAGCCGGAGTTGATGGCATTCCTAAGCCCTCTAAGCGCAAGAAGCGGAACAACAAAAAACCCAAAACCGAATCATCGGCAACCACCCTGGAGTCCCATCAACCCGATCCCCGCTGGGCCAACGAACTGGAGAAGTTACGACAACAGTTATTGGCATCCCAGAATAGTTAATCGCCATGAACTTGGAACTGTTCTCCCTTGAGACGCTGCTGAACTGGCTGCATCAGTTTGGCTACGGGGTTATATTTGGGGGGATTTTACTGGAGAACGCCGGGCTGCCGGTGCCGGGCGAGACGATGACGCTCATGGGTGGTTTTTTGGCTGGAACCGGGGAGTTGCGGTTTCAATGGGTGTTGCTGGTGGCGATCGCCGGGGCAATTGTGGGTGACACCTGTGGCTATTGGTTGGGGCGCTGGGGGGGAATGGCAGCCCTAGAGAACATTACCCACCTATTTCGGATTCCGCCGTCGGAGTTGTTAGCGGCCCAAGATCGGTTTCGTAGTAATGGGGGGGCGGGCTGTTTTTTTAGGGCGCTTCATTACGTTGCTACGGATTTTTGCTGGCCCTTAGCGGGGATGACGGGAATGCCCTATGGGCAATTCTTAATATTCAATGCTTTAGGGGCTAATTACGTTGGGGGAC
>JAAUUH010000131.1 GCA_012031145.1 Oscillatoriales cyanobacterium SM2_2_1
GGATCTTGGGAAAAAATATAGAGTGCTAAGGGTTTGGGGTGCGATCGCACCTGGGTAACTACCTCCTCGAGACATTGATAGGTCAAAATTGGCAGAATCGGCCCAAAAATCTCCTCTGCCATCAGCTTGGACGTGAAATGAAGATCGTCAACTAGAGTTGGCTCAAGGAATAGATCCTCCCTGCGATGCCGCCCACCAAAACGCAGTACCCCCTCCCCCGTCGCCTCTGGCAATAAAGCCACTAAGCGATCAAATTGTCGCTGGTTAATGATCCTGCCGTAATCTGGATTGTGCTCAATCTGGGCTCCATAAAATTGCCCGAGCACCTGTCTTAGTGCAGCTACCAGAGGCTCCTTCACCGCTTCCGCCACCAAAATGTAGTCCGGTGCGATACAAGTCTGACCACAGTTAATAAACTTTCCCCAGGCAATCCGTTTGGCGGCGATCGCCAAGTCAATGGTGCCGTCGACAATACAGGGGCTTTTCCCTCCCAACTCCAAGGTCACGGGGGTTAAATGTTTAGCCGCCGCCGCCATCACAATTCGCCCAATCGCTGTCCCCCCGGTAAAAAAAAGATGATCCCATGGCTCTGCCAGTAATGCCTGATTTTCGGGGATGCCCCCTTCCACGACCGCCACGAAGGCTGGATCAAAGGTCTCCGCCACCAGCTTTGCTAATAACGCCGAAGTTGCGGGGGCATGTTCGGACGGCTTGAGTACCGCGCAATTTCCAGCGGCGATCGCCCCAATAAGCGGCACGAGTACCAACTGAAATGGGTAGTTCCAAGGGCCCACAATCAGCACTATGCCCTTTGGCTCTGGGTAGATCACCGCCGTCGAGCGAAACTGACTAGCTGGGGTTCCTACGCGCTGGGGTCGCATCCAGCCCCGTAGATGTTTGAGCCCATACTGAAGCTCGGAAAGGGTCAGCAGTACCTCCGAGCCAAAACTTTCCAAGGGTGGCTTGCGGCAATCCTGATGCAATGCCTCAATCACCGCCGCCTCGTGTTTTTTGATGGCAGTGGCGAGCTTTGCTAGTTGTTGCCGCCGAAATGATTCGGGGCGCGTGGCTCCGGTGGCAAAAAAGTTGCGTTGCTGCTGCAAGAGGGGGTAGGGATCAAACACTAGATCTGCCTTTATTAATAACGATAGATAACATCTGAGCCGCACATGTCCTAGGTCACAATATAGCGCTTCAGCATTTCCGAAACCTTATCGGATGATGCGGACTTGGATAAAAAGTTTGATGCTCCCGCCAGATTAGCTTTTACCCGATCCACAAAGCCATCATTACTGGTTAGAAAAATAATTGGCGTTGCCTTAAACGCCGGAACGCGACGAATCTGAGTGCAGATTTCATAGCCATTGACAATCGGCATCACTACATCCAAAAAAATTAGATCTGGCTTGTGTTCAATCAACTTAGGTAGCACCTGCAGCGAGTCCGTGATTGCGACATAGCCATAGCCCAAACGAGAAACCACCTGTTCCAAGATTTTGGCAGCTTGCACATTGTCATCGACGCAAGCGATTAAGGGACGCTTAACCTTAGGCTGGGTTGGCACATCGGGACGGGGGTCGGGAGCGCGGGAACCTTCAGGAATTCGTACTACAACGGCGGCGTCCGATAGCTCCACAAACTGGAGATGCCCCCGGTGAAAATAGGTGAGCAGGGACTGGGTGAGTTGGAGTAGGTCTCGTTTGAGCTTGGCCGCCAATTCATAGAGGGTGTGTTTGCCATCAATCAGGGTTGTCAGGGCTTTGTAGGCTTGGGGGGGGCAAGATTCCTGGAGTTGCGGTAGGTTTTGTAATACCGGGGCAAAATTGGGAGAGATGTCTACTAGTTCGTGGCGCTGCCAGTCCCGCCAAAATTTCATCACGCGGTCTAGGGTGGCTGGCACGCTCATCAGGGTCATGGGGGTGTCGATGACATTGCGGGACTCGGTTTTGTGGTAGATAGGGGCGGCGATCGCCTGCTGAACTAGATCAAATAGGGCCTCTCCAATCACCCCCTCGATCACCGTGATCGCCTGTTCACGGGTAATCGCGTTCCGTCGCACCAAAACGGTCATCAGGAGGTATTCGGGTAGCTCGTGGCCGCTGTCCGTGGGACGCAGGGAAATCCCATTGGCATCTACCTTAAAGCCAAGGAGAGATAGGTACCGACGCAGCCGACGATTCGGGTGGGTGCCGCCGGATGCCCAGAGCATCCGACCAGACTGCCAGTAAATGGTTGTCAGCCGCCCTGAGGTGCCATGGAGGTTGATTTTGCCCGTGAACTTCTGGGTGCTGAAGCGGTTCAGCATTTCTACCAGCGATTGCACCGTTAAGTTCCCTGAGACGTCCATTCCTAAAACATTTCGTCACACGCTGTATGTGGTTTATCCTACCGCCTTTTGGGCTGCCACTCCTGTTGGGGGGCTATCCTATGTCCAAGGGAAAATGGCCTATGCCCCGAGGGTGCTCCAGCCGTAGATAGCGGCATTCCTACTCAGAGCCCGCAGGAAACTGTCTGAAAGCCTAGAAAAAATTAAAGTGTCCAGTGCCCCGGTGGGGACAAACGGACGTTTTAGGATAGTTGGGTACCTATCTGCGGTCAAGATCCATGCGTTGGCTCATTTCTTGTTTTTTGCTCTGTTGCCTCTGGCTCGGAATCGTGATGATGCCCGCTGCTGCCAGACCATCTGCGATCGCCACCAGCGACAACACCGAGATGGTCCCGGCCGATTCCCTCAAAAAACTCAACGAGTTTTCGGAGCAAGCCTTTGCTGCGACAGAGCAAGGAGATTACGCCACAGCCGAAACCTATTGGACTCGCATTATTGACCTATTTCCTGATAACGCGGCGGCGTGGAGCAATCGCGGCAATGCCAAGGTGAGTCAAAATCAGCTCGAAGAATCCCTGATTGATTACACCAAGTCCATTGAATTGGCTCCCAACGCTCCCGACCCCTACGTTAACCGTGGTGCCGCCCTCGAAGGACTGTCTCGGTGGCAGGAGGCGATCGCCGACTACGATCAAGCGCTGAAGCTCAATCCTAGGGATGGGGGTGCCCTCAATAACCGGGGAAATGCAAAGGGAAGTCTGGGCAATTGGGCAGGGGCAAAAGCGGACTTTGAGCTAGCCATGCAGGCCGATCCCCGCCAAGCCATGGCCCGGGCCAACCATGCGATCGCCCTTTATGAACTGGGAGAGACGGACGCCGCAATTCGGGAAATGCGCGGTATTTTGCGCAAATATCCCAACTTCGTGGATGTACGGGCCGCCCTGACGGCGGTGCTGTGGCAAGAAAATAAGCGCGGCGAAGCTGAGAGTAATTGGGTGTCGGTCGAAAACCTAGACAACCGCTATCGTGATCTTAATTGGGTCAAAACCATCCGCCGTTGGAGTCCCAAACTGACCCTCGCTCTTGAAAAATTTTTAAGTTTGCAGTAGTTTTCAACATTTACTGGCAAAATAACGAATCTATCAAATCCCCATTGCGCCCCTATGAAAAAGGCATTGCTATTTTTTAGTGAGTTAGACAGCAGCGACCTGGAGTGGATGCTGAGCAAAGGCAAAAAGGAAACCCTCGAAACCGGTAAAATCCTGATTCAAGAGGGGAAAAGTATTAGTGCTCTTTACATTGTTTTGTCTGGCAGTTTCAGCGTATCCATTGAAGCTAGCAATCATCAGGTTCTAGCGATGATCTTCACTGGTGAAATTGTCGGTGAGGTGTCTTTTATTGATACGCGGATGCCCCTAGCAACGGTACGCGCCCTAGAACCTTCTACGGTATTAGCCGTTTCCCGCGCCCAACTAACGACCAAGTTACAGCAAGACAGCAGCTTCTCGGCACGGTTCTATCGGGCAGTCTGCCTCTGCCTAAGCGATCGCCTACGGGGCACTATTAGTCGCCTAGGCTACGGGCGAGAACTGGAGGAACTGGACTCGGAAAAAGCCCCTTTCAGCCCGGCCATGATGGGCACCCTAGAGCTAGCCGAAGCACGCCTCCGCTGGATCACCCAAAACGCCAAAGCCTAATTGCGCTATTTTGCTGATGTCGGCTTTTGGACTTCGTGGCAACCTATGGGGGCGTCTCAATTGTTTCATTGAACAATTACCAGCGGGGAAACCCGCTTTTTTCATGGCTGCACGGTTCCAAGGGTATTGCATCGATGGACAGATTCAGTCTCGGTGTTGAGATTCTCTGTAGGGCGCTAAAAAATGCCCAATAGCCGCCATAATTAGTAAAGAAATATAAAATTTTTCCTTGGGTGTACCCCTATGTCTCTGCCAATCCGCAATGTTGCCATTATTGCCCACGTTGATCACGGCAAAACAACCCTTGTCGATGCCTTGCTAAAGCAATCGGGGGTATTTCGCACTGGCGAAGTGGTCGAAACCTGTGTCATGGACTCCAACGACTTGGAGCGGGAGCGGGGTATCACGATTCTTTCTAAAAATACGGCGGTTCGCTACCGTGACACATTGATCAATATTGTGGACACTCCCGGTCACGCGGATTTTGGCGGCGAAGTGGAGCGGGTGCTGGGAATGGTTGAGGGCTGCCTGCTGATTGTCGATGCCAATGAGGGGCCGATGCCCCAAACCCGCTTTGTGCTCAAGAAAGCTCTGGAAAAGGGGTTGCGACCCATTGTTTTTGTCAATAAGATTGATCGCCCCCAAGCGGAGCCCATGCGGGCCGTAGATAAGGTGCTGGATTTGTTTATTGAACTGGGGGCAGATGATGATCAGTGTGACTTCCCCTATCTGTTTGGTTCCGGGCTGCAGGGGATGGCCAAGGACGATCTCGATGTCGAGGGTAAGGACATGCAACCCCTCTTTGAGGCGATTCTATGCCATGTGTCTCCACCCGTAGGTGATCCTGCTAAGCCACTGCAACTGCAGGTGACCACCCTAGACTATTCGGAATATTTAGGACGGATTGTGATTGGTAAGGTGCACAACGGCACCATCAAGTCTGGCCAGCAGGCAGCGCTGATCCATGAAGATGGCAGCATAGTGAAATCAAAGATCAGTAAGTTGTTTGGCTTCGACGGACTGCGGCGGATTGAGCTGGAAGAATCGAGTGCTGGTAACATTGTGGCGATCGCCGGTTTTGCCGATGCCAATATCGGGGAGACGATTACCTGCCCTATTGATCCCCAAGCCCTACCGATGATCCGAGTGGATGAACCCACCTTGCAAATGACCTTTGTGGTTAACGACTCGCCGTTCGCTGGCAAAGAGGGGAAATTTGTCACTTCTCGCCAGTTGCGCGATCGCCTGATGCGAGAATTGGAGACCAATGTGGCTCTGCGGGTTGAAGAAACGGATTCTCCTGATCGCTTTGCCGTATCTGGGCGCGGGGAATTGCACCTAGGAATTTTAATTGAAACCATGCGCCGGGAGGGATACGAGTTTCAGGTGTCCCAGCCCCAAGTGATCTTCCGGGAAGTTAGTGGTCAAAAATGTGAGCCCTATGAACTGTTGGTTCTGGATGTACCGGAAGATTCCGTTGGTAGTTGCATCGAGAAATTGGGACAGCGACGGGCTGAAATGCAGGATATGCAGATGTCCGGTAATGGCCGTTCCCAGTTGGAGTTTGTGGTTCCAGCCCGGGGGCTGATTGGCTTCCGTGGTGAATTCATGCGCCTGACCCGTGGAGAAGGGATCATGAACCACAGTTTCCAAGACTACCGCCCTATGGCTGGCGATGTGGATACCCGACGCAATGGTGTTTTGATTTCCTTTGAAGAGGGCGATGCCACCTTCTATGCCATGAAAAATGCCGAAGATCGCGGGGTGTTCTTCATTACCCCTGGTACCAAGGTCTACAGGGGCATGATCATCGGCGAACACAATCGCCCCCAAGACTTAGAGATTAACGTCTGCAAAACAAAGCAATTGACCAATATGCGCTCTGCCGGTGGTGATGAGTTGGTGCAGTTGCAGGCACCGATTGAGATGAGCCTAGAGCGAGCCCTAGAGTACATTGGCGGCGATGAGATGGTAGAGGTGACCCCCACATCAGTGCGCCTGCGGAAGCTCAGCAAAAAGCTGGTGCGTAAATAGATCCACTCAGCCTGACAGCCATCCATGTATTTGCTGTTTGCCCAGCACGGCTGGGCTGATACCCACCACAGTATTGCCGGGTTGGCCCAGCGCATTGCCGCGGATGATGCGGTGATTTCGGCTCCCAACCTGGGGTGGTGGCGCACTTGGTTAGGTATGGGTGAGCGCATTGCTCAGGTGGAACTGGATGCGCGCCAAAAGCTTGAGCAGTATCCAAATTTGCCGGTGCGAATCATAGGGCACTCCATGGGGGGGCTGATTTGGATTGAACTGCTAACCCGTTATCCCCAGTGGCGATCGCGCGTTCACAGTTTGGTCGTCATTGGCTCGCCCTTGGGCGGCTCGGATCTGGGGCGTATGTTTGACCCCCTCAGATGGGTACCGCTCGTAGCCAGAGACCTAGGGCAGGATCGGCGCTCCTTAGCCCGGGCGATCGCCGCTGAAATTCCCACCCTGAGTATTGCCAGTGACCTCGATGGTGGGAGTGATGGTACTGTGCCCATTTTCTGTACCCAAGTTCCCCATGCCCGCTGGGTTTGCCTCCAGGGATTAACCCATGCGATTCTCAACCGCCATCCCCAAGTCGGTGAGTCCATCCTGTCCTTTTGGCAAGATCCCCACATTACTCCCCTAGATACCGCCGCCGCCGCCCTGACTAAAGCAGTGCTGTACGCCCTCCCCCTGACCGATTGTCATCCCCGCGATTACGGTCGGGCGCGAACATTTCACCGCTTTCCGGAGGGGCACAGCCTGTCTCTGTGGTCTAATCCTGCCGGTGTCCTCCATGTTTACTTGTTCGATGCGGAGGGTAGCTGTCTTTATGGGGGGTATGCCGGTTGGCGCGATCGCCCAGCGGTGCTTAAAGCCCTCAGAGCCCTCGTCAACCCCTAGAGGCTATCATCATTAAAGTCATTCTAAATAGCTATGAGACAGTTTGAATCCTTGAAAATATCACCTGAAGCAGGTTGGATTGTCTCGTTTTTATTTGAAATGACTATAGCTATCAAATGCTTTCACGGTCAGGGTTTCAGCTCCCGGCTGTAAAATTGAAGACTGTAAAATTTGACGGGTGCGGTAACGCTAATCCTTAGGGCTTCTATAGCTGTAAATAACTTGGTTAGGACGGGGGTGCAGGTGGGGATCGAACCTGGCTGGGGGGCGCAGCCCCCAAACCCCCTCGTCCTTC
>JAAUUH010000132.1 GCA_012031145.1 Oscillatoriales cyanobacterium SM2_2_1
AGCGCGATCGAGGGTAAAAAACCCAAAAGGCGATCGCCAGACGTAGCGGGCAGCAGGGGGGACACCCAGGGCGATAGCAGCGCCAAACAGGTGATACTAAAAATTGCGATCGCAGTAGGGTCATGGTTAGGGGGGCAGATGCTGGGCTGGGGGCGATTTTGATAGAACATCTTCAGACTCTCTGGGTCGCCAACAAAGCGCCAATGCCATGGTTCGTACAACACCCCCTGGCAGTTGTTACGGGGAAAGGATAGCTCAAAACTGTAGCGTTTGGCGTTTTGTTCAAGCCAGCGAAAGGCCCGGGTCTGTTCAAAGGTAGGGGAAAGGTTGGCACTGGGTACCGCCGCATCCCCAAGATCAATGGCATTGCCCGTGTGATGTTCACTATAACCGGGAGGGGCACTGGTCTGAGCCCGCTGCTGAAGGCTTTGGTTGCGCTGACGGCTGATGTCAAAAAACAACTTCTCCTGCTCCTCAGTAGAACGGAACGCGGAGATCACCGTGAGTTCGATTCCCTCTTGCTGAGCAGCGGCAGCCATATCCAGATAACTTTGGGCAGCACTGGCCCGCAGTTTGAACTCATAACCGTCGGCGGCACGGGCAACGGTGCGCAGTTCGGCAACGGCAGCTTGGTCGTAGCGAAAATGCCCAAAAAGCTGATCCACTCGCTGGGGATCGTTGCTGGGAGGGAGAGTAGGTTCGACGATGGTGACAGGGTCGGTGGGCGCAGCGCCACTGGAGGCGACGGGGGGGGAACGGGGACAGACGGGCGATCGCCAAGGGGATGAGAAAGGCAATCAGCCCGAGAACAAACACCCACCAAGGAATGGCCCGCAGAAGTGCCGCTGGGGATAGGGATTTCTTGGGAGGTTCACCAACACGCGGCGCGACCGGAATTTCGTTGGGCTGGGGGGACATGGGAATGGCCAAGGACTAGGCACATTATAGGATGTTATTTTTTGAGCCTTATAATGACCCTAGCAGGGATCAGTGATTCAGTGACACAGTAATTTTATGAACTTGGTACGGATTCAAAACATTTTAGACAACGCTGCCTTTGCCGACCTATTTCTGACCATGCTGCTGTTCTGGCTAGGGCTAGCGATGCCGAGGGTCAAAATGTTGCAACCGTTGGCTGTGGCAGGTATGGCGATCGCCAACTTGGGCTTGGCGGTTTTGTTACTAGCCCGCTGGCTAGAGGCGGGTTATTTTCCTTTGAGCAACCTCTACGAGTCGCTGTTGTTCATTGCCTGGGGCGTGACCTTGGTGGGGTTGTGGTTTCAGCAGCAATATCCTAAGGTGCAGGACTGGATTGGCAGTGTTACCGCTCCGGTAGCCATGGGGATTGTCGCCTTTGCGGCGTTATCCTTGCCGTCATCAATGCAAACGGCCCAGCCCCTAGTGCCTGCTCTGAAATCTAATTGGCTGATGATGCATGTCTCGGTTATGTTGCTAAGCTATGCCGCTCTCATGACCGGCAGTGGGTTGGCGATCGCCTTTTTGTGGGTGATGCGGGGGCAAGCCCAGGTGGCGGTGCAGGGCAACTCCCTAGGACTGGTGGGTCGGGGCAGCCCCTCCGGTGCCCTAGGATTGGGGGACACCCTTGACAACCTCAGCTATCGGGCGATCGGGTTGGGGTTTCCCCTATTGACCATCGGGATTATTTCTGGAGGCGTCTGGGCCAACGAAGCTTGGGGTTCCTACTGGAGCTGGGATGCCAAGGAGACTTGGTCTTTGATCGTCTGGTTAGTTTTTGCCGCCTACCTCCACACCCGCATCACTAAGGGCTGGCAGGGCAAGCGCCCTGCAATCATTGCCAGTTGCGGTTTCCTAGTCGTGTGGGTATGCTATCTGGGGGTCAATCTCCTAGGTAAGGGATTGCACAGCTATGGCTGGTTCTTTTAACGCTGAGTCACGCACAATGAACGAAGGCAAAATGATGTTGCGGCTGGGCGATGAGACCTTGACCGCTGAGGATCTAATGGAGCGAATGGTTCAGTATGGCATGCTGCCCCAGCTGCTGCGTGAGTTGCTGATTGACCGGGCGATCGCCAAAGTGGAATACACCGATGAAGAACGGGACAAGGCAATTCAGGACATGTACCAGCATCTGGGTCTCACAACCCAAAACCAGCTCAAAGAGTGGCTGTCCCGCCACGGCATGACCCAAGTTCAGTCGGAGAAACTGGCGATCCGCTCCCTGCAATTGGAAAAGTTCAAGCAACAAACCTGGACAAATCAAGTTCACGGCTACTTCCTCAAACGCAAGGGGCAATTGGATCGGGTGGTTTATTCCATGATTTGCACCAAGGATTTCAGCATTGCCCAGGAACTATTCTTTCGCATCCAAGAAAGTGAGCAGTCCTTTGCAGAATTAGCACGGGAATATTCCCAGGGCCCTGAAGCCCAAACCGGCGGATTAGTCGGCCCCGTGGAAGTGCAGTCCCTCAATCCGACGATCGCCAACTTCTTAGCCAAAAGCCAGCCCCAGCAAGTTTCCACGCCCATGGTGGTTGGTAACTGGATTCTGTTGCTGCGCCTCGAAAAAATGCTACCCGCCCAACTCGATGAGACCATGGAGCAGCGGCTGATTAACGAATGTTTCAATACGTGGCTGGACGCCCAACTCCAACAGGCACTGGGCACAGCGGGATGAACTTCAAGGAACTGCTAATCGCCTGCGGCGTTGACCCCCAAGCTGCCCAGGGTAACCCCGAACTCAGGGGTGTTGCGACTCTGGAAGCCGCTGTCACTGGCGATCTGGCCTTTTTGGAAAATCCTAAATTTGTCACCCAATTGCAACAGACAGGCGCATCCGCTGTGCTCATCCCCGATCAGCCTTCCCTAGTGGCGATCGCGACGAAGCGACAGATATCCTACTACGTTACCCCTCAGCCCCGGCTGCTGTTTGCTACCGCCATGGCAATTTTCTACCCCCCCCAACGGCTTCCCAGCGGCATTCATCCCACGGCAGTGATAGCGGCGGATGGAACAATGGGCGATCGCGTAGCCCTTGGCCCCCATGTGGTGCTCGGTAGTGGCGTTACCCTTGGGGATGACGTGCAGATCCATGCCAATGTCGTGGTTGGTGATCGCGTAACCATCGGCGATCGCACCATACTCTATGCCAACTGCACCATCCATGCCCACAGCGTCATTGGCCAGGACTGTGTCATCCATAGCGGCGCGGTGATTGGCTCAGAAGGATTTGGCTTTGTGCCAACGAGCACCGGACAGTGGCAAAAAATGCCCCAGATCGGGCGCACGGTTCTGGAGGATGGGGTGGAAGTCGGCTGCAACAGCACCATCGACCGGGGGGCAATTGGCGATACCCACATCGGTCGCGGCACCAAAATTGATAATCTTGTGCAGATCGCCCATGGCTGCACCACTGGTGCTGACTGCCTCATGGCGGGACAGGTGGGGCTATCCGGTGGCGTCCAACTGGGGCGAAATGTCGTTCTGGCAGGACAAGTTGGCGTGGCCAATCATCTTAAATTGGGCGATCGCGTCCAAGTCGGAGCCAAATCTGGGGTCATGGATCACTTGCCGGCGGGTCAGTTTTTTGGCATCCCTGCCCTGCCGGCCAAGGAATTTTTCAAAGCCTTTGCCCTCTTCAAACGGCTTCCCGAGCTCTATAAATTAATTAAGCACCCGCCACTGCCCTAAAATCACTTCAAAATCCACCTAAAATCTCCAAGATTATGACCACCGAGCAAACTGCCGAAGAACTTTTCCAGGAAGGACTCAGACGCTACCAGGAAGGCGAGTCTGCGGAAACCCTGATCCCCCTATACGAAAACATTTGCGATCGCCAGCCCAAAATTGCCAGCGGCTGGATCTGTCTATCGTGGCTCTACCTGCTCCATCGGCAACCCCAAATGGCCCTCAAGGCGGCCCAAAAAGCGGTCAAAATTAGCCCTGAAGATCCCCAAGCCCACATCAATCTGGCGATCGCCATGCTAGAAACCTCCCAAACGGGCGTCCGCAACCACATCGAAGCGGCTAAAAACTGGCTCCTGATCCTCAAAGATCTCAAGGAGGAAATCATGGCGAATTTTGAAGAAGGACGGCGGCGGCGACCCGACTGGAAGGAATTAGAGCGGGTGTTTACCTGGGTTTTTGAGTCATAGCTAGAGTTAGGTTTATCTTCAGCTCCTGGCAACTTCACACAGGTTCACACTAAAGCGATCCCCTGTTAGGAAAAGTTAACTTGACCGGCGGGGATCAGGTGGTAGTGTGGATTCAATCAAGAATTCATCAGTTTTTCATAACTAATCTATAAGTAAGGAGAATAACTATGCTGTTTGATAGAGTTCGTGTCAAGCCCGATACCCGCAATCACCAGGGATTTTTCGTCCTCGAAACTTCCTACAAACTGGTCAACGCAGACTGCAATGGCTGGGCCCTAATCTGTTTGGATGATCATGTGTGCCACTACGTCGATCCCGATGACCTAAAGATTACTACTGAAGATCACAGCAATGCCACCCAAGAGCGCAGTGCAGTCGCCTAGGGGACTTGTCAGAATTGCAGAAGGATATGTGAACCTCCCCAACCTAGGGAGGTTTTTTGTTGGGAAGATCCAGGGCGCGTTATCAATTCAAGCAAGCGACCCGACGGGACGAGTATTACAGCGCCCGCCAAATTTGACAGCAAAAGGATGACAGCCGCTAGCGCCACCAAGGGGATGATGACAAGAATATCGTTATCCTCTGACACTTGAACCGCCGCCTTGGTTGTCAATGATTCTATAGCTATATTCGGGTGGTTCGGACATCGAAGGAAAAGAGGGCTTGGGGGCTGCGCCCCCAGCTAGGGTCTCACCCCTGCACCCCGTCCTAACCAAGCTATTTACAGTTATCGATCATCCCACGTGTGCCACCCGTCGCCCCATTGGACTGTTAAAGCATGGGGGGGCAAGTTCCTGTGCTAGATTTTAGTTCCTAAGTTTTGCTCAATTAATTCCAAAAGTCGTTCAAAAAGGAAGTCGGCACCAGTGCTATCCCAACGGGCCAGTCACATTAAAGAATCCCAAATCCGAGAGGCATCCCGCTATTGCGTCAAGTTTGGCGCGATTAACCTGGCGCAAGGGCTACCGGACTTTCCGGCACCGCAGGATCTTAAGGCGGCGGCAGTAGCGGCGATCACCGAAGACCATAACCAATATGCTGATACGTGGGGGTTAGAGCGTCTGCGGGTGGCGATCGCCAAAAAATGCAGCGGGAACAGGGCGTTGTGGTGGATCCCGATGGCGAGGTGACGGTGTGCTGTGGCGCTACGGAGGGGCTGAATTTGGCGCTGATGGCCCTGATTGATCCGGGCGATCGGGTGCTGATCTTTGAGCCATTTTATGAAAACTATATTCCCAATCTGGCTACGGCCGGTGGCTGTCCGGTTTTTGTGACCCTTGAGCCGCCCGCATGGACGCTGCACCCGGAGGTTTTGCTGCCTATTTTTGAGCAGGGACTTAAGGCAGTGATTATCAATACGCCCGCCAATCCCACGGGAAAGGTATGGACCATGGCGGAGTTGCAGCTCCTTGCCGATCTGTGCGATCGCTTTGGCGTTTACATCATCACCGATGAAATTTATGAGTACATCCTCTATGGCGGGACGCACCATAGTATCCTCAAGATTCCGGCGATGCGGGAGCGGGCGATCGTGGTCAATGGTTTTTCCAAGACCTTTTGTGTCACTGGGTGGCGGCTGGGCTATACGATTGCCAATCCGGAGTTGACGGCGGCAATGCGGCGAATCCATGACTTTCTCACCATCTGTGCCCCGACCCCGCTACAGCATGCGGCGGTTATGGCCATGGACTTTGGCGAGGCCTATTTCGCCAGATTGGCTGCGGATTACCAACGGAAGCGGGACATCTTGTTCCCCGTGCTCGAACGCATTGGTCTTTCCCCCGTCCTGCCCCAGGGTGCCTATTACATCTGGACAGATAGTGCGGTGCTGGCTCCTGAGTCAAACGCCGCCGCTTTTCGTTTGGCCCAAGAGGCAAAGGTAGCGGCGGTGCCGGGGAATTGTTTCTCTGACCCTGGGCGAGCGGCGGTATCGGGGTTGCGGTTTTGCTTTGCCAAAAAGGACACCACCCTCCAGGCGGCGGCAGAGAATTTATTGCGCCTGGCATGACCTACACTAGGGCGAGATTCATAGAAGTCACCCACAGGAAGGAACACAACAATGAGCGAACAGCAACAGGGAGCCGATGCCGTAGATCGGGCGATCGCCCAGGGTATTGACCTAGATGGCACTGCCATCGATTCGGAAAAGCTAGGGCTTTACCATGACGTCATGGCCCTGGAGGCGGGGCGGCAGCGCAGCGGAGTCGTCAATACGATGCGATCGCGCATTGTCCGAATTGGTGCCAAGCATTTGTCCCAGGATCAGCTCAATGAGAAGCTTATCAGCGCTGGATTTGCGCCCCTCAAAGCCAAAGAGCTGGCCTTTTACTACGGCGGATAGCTTTGACCCATCCAAAACCGCCTATTCTTCCTTCTTGACCGGGCTAGGAAATAGCTGGGGAAATTCCGTTGGCTCTGTGAATGGCTCCTTTGTGTCGCAATCCCGGAGGCGAAACTCTTGCAGCACCAGTGTTTGACCGTCAAGGCGATGGCGCGTAAAATACCGCAGTCTCCGGGGCCGCGAAATTTTTGGAAGTTCGTTACCCCCTGGGTTTTGGGATCAAAACTGGGATAGCCGGTCATCACCCGGTTGGTCGCTGGGATCACCTTTCCTTGGTCGAAATCTTCATACGCCACGGGCAATACCTTGGGCTCCTGCGACGTAGACTCATAAACTACCCACTCGGTGACGGCCTGGTAGGCCGCCAAACGGCAAACCATCAGTACCAAGTAGCGATTTTGCCCTAGGTCATACACCTGATGCTGATTGCTCCCTAAATCGGGTTCAAACCCACCATCAGACTGGCAGACGCCAAACTTGCGATAGTTGCGCTGCACATAGTCGATGGGGGCGACGAAGCGGGTTACGCTTTCCCTAAAGACCGCCCCGTCGGGTAGGGTGACCAGCAGTTGCCCTTACTCGTCTCTGATACATCGGGACTGATCAGGCGGTATCGTGTAGTGCCCTGTGCCGTTTGGGCGATCGCTC
>JAAUUH010000028.1 GCA_012031145.1 Oscillatoriales cyanobacterium SM2_2_1
AAGATGTATCCAAGGGGCGTACCGATCCCAGTATGAATCGACCATGACAGTGGCGGCGGTGCGAAGGTAGCCGATGGCGGATTTTACTGGGGTGCAGGCTAAGGTTAATGGGCTGGTCGATGAACTGGGCACCCAAGAAGATGCGGAAAAGGAGCTACGAAACCTGGCACGACAACGCTTCGGGCTTGATGAGAGCATAGAGTTGCCATTGGAGCGGGTTCGGCCGAGTTTTGGGGAACTTTTGGATGTGCTGATTGCGCCATCAGGACGGGGTTCCTTGTTCCCCAGTGTGCTGTGGGAGCGATTTTTTCCCCAATTAGCCGCCCAAGGTGCCGTGGAGTCGCCAATTTTGTTAATGCCCAGTTGGTATGGAGAAGTGCCCTAAAATCAGTCAAAATTAGGTCGAATTCATTTGAGAGGGATCATGTTTGGCTTAATTTTAGCAACCACGACGCTGCAACCGCTCCAGACCTTCACCCTAGGACAGGCGGAGCGACTACCGGCGGACTCCCTGGGCATCGTAACTTTTGTAACCGATTCTAATCAATGGCGTGGTGTTCCCTTTGATCCGCTTTCCCTAGCAAGTGGGGCATTGCTGCAACAGATTGCCGCAGCAGTGGGTCTGTCGGCACAATCCTTGAGTTTTGAGCGGGACTTGCGTCCCTGGATTGGACAGCACAGTGCCTTGGTTTTCTTTCTGCCCTCCAAAGGCATGAAGGTCTCCCAGCTCCTCCTATTACGAAGTCGGGATCAAAAAGCCTTTGCCGCGTTTCAACAGCGGTTGTCCGAGGGGAACCGGGCGGCGATCGCCGAAGTATATCGGGGCGTGCCGATCCAAACCTGGGTTAGGGGTAAAGATGGAGGTAGTAGTCCTGAAACTGCGTTAGTTATTGCCCTGCTGCCAGATGATACGGTGGTTTTGGGGCGTGACAAAGCTGCTGTGCAACAGTACCTCGATGGGCGCGATCGCCCTGATCAGGCACGGCTATCTAACCTGCCGCTGTTTCGTAGAGCGGTGGGAAATGCACTCTGGGGGCGATCGCTGGTGGCGGGTTATGGCAACTACACGGCCCTTGCTGAGTACTGGAAGCGTTTGGAAGGAACCGAAGCGGAGTTCCTGCAGGGCTTTCAGGCATCCATCTTAGATCAGTACACCCACTACGACATGGTGGTTTGGCCAGCAGCTGGTGGACTGCGTCTCCGAAGCAGTGCCTATGCCCGTCGCCCCCTCCCGGTGGTCACCTATCCCAGCCGACGGCTACTGCAGCGTTTGCCAGCGGAAGTGCTGACCGTCGCAGCTAGCAGCAATCTGCGGAGCCAATGGCAATGGGTTGAACAGGAGTCCAAGCGCAATATTGCCTATAGCTTTGTCGTGGGACTGATCAATGAGGCCGTGCAATCGAGCTTCAATCTTAATATCCGAAGGGATCTTTTGCCTTGGCTGGGGGGAGAATATGCCTTTGTCGTGTACCCCACCCAAACCGAACTGATGGATGGGTTCTGGGGAACTCGAGATCTCAAAATTGGCTTTGGACTGCTGCTAGAGACTAGCGATCGCCGCCGCACGGAGATGGTGCTGCGGAGCATCAATCAGGCCATTCCTCGCCTTACTAAGCAGAGGGTGCGTCCCGTTTCCCGTCGCCTGGGTTCCGTGACGATGACCAGTTTTGAAGTGGATCGCACCAATTCGCGCCGTCGGTTTAGCGTCTTGAGCTATGGCTGGCAGAACAACAGGACACTGATGGTGACCAGTGGTCTGGGCGCAGCCCGGGGGCTGATGCCGCCGCGCACTATTTTGGCCAATAGCGGGGATTTTCAGCGGGCGATCGCCCAGTTGCCCCAGCAAAATTATGGATATTCCTATACCAATCTGTCCCGCTTTGCCCAGTTGGGGGTTGAATTTTTCACCTTGGCATCCGACGGAGGGAAGCTCGATCCAACGTCTTCGCAGGTAGTCGAACAGCTTAAAAAGTTAGGGAGCCTGACGGTGGTTTATTCCCAAACTCCCGAGGCCTTCACCACCGATGCCTACCTGAGTGTGCCGATGCGGTAGTGGGGCTTGCCTTTCCTAGCACTTCCCTTTAGGCTGAACTCTAGAATGTTACAGATTAGTGCAGCAAGCAGATTGGCGATGCATCTCCGGTTGCACTAAACTCAGGGCTTCATCGGGAAGGAATAGGGATCAATTAAGTTAATGCCATCAAAGAGCCATGAAGATCGCTGTTCATAATCCCTATCGTTGTTTCGGCCCACAAGCGCGCAATCACAATGGATACAACTATCAATTTCTCAGGCAGTTTAAGCCGGTTCTGTACCTGCCAGAATGGCGGGTGCGCCTGAATACAACTGGGACATGGCGTGAGTTTTTGCGCTCGATTAAAACAGCGCTGCGGGGGCGATTTGGCTTGGAGAACAGTCGCGGGCTATCGCCTCTGCTGCGAGATTGCGACCTCAATCCCGATGAATTTGACTATGCCTTTTCGGTGGCGGAACTCAAGCAAAAGGCAGACGTTTTGGTTTGCTTCAATGGCTACCCCTACCGCGAAGGCAATGTTCCGGTCAAAGAATTTTCGGGTCTGAAAATTTACCATGCCTACGAATATGTGTTCCGAGCCACCGAGTCCCACCGGGCATTGGCTGACCATGGGGTCGATTATGTCATGGGCTACACCCGCCATGATCGCCACTGCCCATTTTTCAGCAGTTTTATCCTAGCTATGGCGATCGGGTAATCCCAGTACCCTTTGGCTTTGGGGAGCGGTTTCAAGTCAAGGTGCCCTTTGGCGATCGCATCCCCAAGGTTATTGCCCTGGGGGCGGTGAATCCGGTTAATGATCCAACGGTGCGCGATCCAGCAGAGCTAAGGGACTATATCAACTTCTATGCCAACCAGGTTTGGACCCACCACTGGCGGCGGATGTTGGTGGAGCAGGAAGGGGCATTGGCGGAGGTCATGGATTCCCATTTGCCCCATTTCCCTAAAACTAAGGACTATGCCTACGATGCGGTGGCGATGCTGAATCAGTATGCCCTGTTTGCCAATGATGAAGGACTCATGCAATTTCCCCCTGCCCGCACCTACGAGGGGACAGCGGCGGGGGCGGTGATGGTGAGTTCGGACCACGCCTGCTACGCTGAACTGGGGTTTGTGGATGGGGTTAATTGCATCATGCACCGCCGCCACAATGTGGCGGAATTCCAAGAAAAGGTGCAGTTTTATCGCCAGCGACCGGAACAATTAGCGGCGATTGCCGAGGCCAGTGTGACCATGGTGCGGGAACGCTATAGCCACCCAGCAGTGGCCCGTCAGCTTTATGGGGATATTGTCCAGATCTATGACCGAGGTCAGTAGGCGATCGCGCTGGGGGCGAACCCTAGGAGCCATTGTGGGGATGATTGGGGCGCTTGTGGGGGTGCAGTCTGCCTTTCCCCTGCGCCAAGCAGCGCCCACGGCTAAACTCACCCTGCCTTCGGCTTCCCTAGGAACGTCGCTGCTGCGGCAGGTGCAGTCCTGTGCCCAAAAGCAACTGTTGTCCCAGCCTAGGGACTTGGTGCAGGACTTTTGGCTGACTACCCAGCGGGCCTCCCTAACCTGTTTTATGGAGCAGGTGGTGCTAGACGGGACTGGGGTAGTTCGCGGTGATGCAGAAATGCGAATGCAGGCAGTGATCGCGGCTTCGGGGGTGCAGGTGCCCCTGCCGGAGGCGACCGGGGTGGGGCGCGTGCCATTGACCTTGGTGCCGGAGAACAAGCTATTGACGGTGCCCGTGCAGGTGGAGAACCGCAGGCTACCGTTTCTTTTGGATACGGGGGCATCTTCGACGATTTTGACCCTGGAGACCGCTCGATCGCTGAAGGTGGCGGGAACCCCATTTCCCAATGAACTGTTACGCTATTTTGTGGTGGGGCAGGAGTGTGACCGCGTGGTGGCAGAGTTGGTGCCATTGCCCCCATTGGCGGTGGGGCGATCGCAAGTCTCTGGACTTAATGGCATGGCGTTGTCTCGGGTGGGTCTGCCGGGCAGTGGGGTATTAGGGATGGATTTTTTGTCCAGCTACGACCTGTTGCTTAACCCCAAAACACGGGAGCTGCTGCTGATGGCGCGATCGCCCTTTCCCCCAACTGGCACAGTTCTGGTGGGCAAACTGGGGGTAATGACTGCGATGGTTTCCCTCAATGGTCGGCCACCAAAGTCGTTTCTGCTGGATACGGGGGCTAGCGTGATGGTGATTTCCCGCCGCTACGCCCAAGAGATAGGATTGTCCCTCAAAGGAGCTGAAACAGTAGAGGTGCGGGGCTTTTGCGGTAGCGAAAAGGCATTGAGAACTCGTCTGCAAACCGTGGAGCTGGGCGGCTGGGTGCGGCAAAATCTGGAAGTGGTGGTACTAGAGGGTTCTGTGCTTGAGGTACTGGGGGTTGACGGCATCGTGGGACAAAACTATCTCAATCAGTTTGTGCAGCACTGGCGGTTTAGCGATCGCAACAGTTTAGGATTTCCCAGCCTGGGTCATCTGGTACTGGTGCCGGTGGATTGACCCCTCGAGAACACTTAAAAGCTGGCGCTCCGACCATTGGGCATAGCCCGCCGCCAGAACGAGGGCAGATCCCAAACCCACACCCTCCTTAACATAGCCTGCGGCATAGGCGGCTAATTCCGGGCTGGTAGCCCCATGGAGCCCATACCGACCAGACAGTAGCGGTGGACAGTGGCACAGTTGGGCTAGGGTAACCACAGCGGCAGCGGGATCGTGAATCACCCAGGGGGTAGTGGCGATCGCCATCCGTTGGGGGTGCCAGGGCCACCCCTCGGCCGCTGCCCAAGCCCGCGCCAGCGCATAGACCGCCACCATTTGGGAACCTCCGGCCAGCAAGACCCCGCTATGGTGACTGGCAGCGAGCGCCATGGCCGTCACCACGACCTGCATCGGATCCCCCACGGCTGCCACAACTTCCCACGGCGTGGCATCGGAGCGTAAATGACGCAGCCCCAAGCGCACCAGTGCGGTTTTTTGGGCCGCATTGCCATGGCGATGGGAACTGCTAACCATGCCCTCTGCCCCATAGCCAAGGGCGGTCAAAACTGCTTGGGCTGTCGTTGTGCCCCCCACCACACATTCGCTGAGAATTAGATAGGCCCCTCGCGGTGCCAAAAGTTCTCCCCACCGCCACCCCTGCTGCCACAGTAAGCGCACCATTCCCCCCGACAACGCCTGCCCTGTGGACACACAGGCGGGCGATCGCCCCCCCAAGTTCACCACGGGCACGGAGGGTACAAGCGGTAACCCCGCATTCAGCAGCCAAATGGAAACGGCGAGGCGGGAGAGAATTCCGTGGGTCAACACAGCGGGGGAAATGCCGCCGCCCAAGGAGGGTAGGGGCGAGAAGGGGGCAAACCCATAGGTTAAAACCTCGGCATCGGCGATCGCGGTTCGTAATCGATCCGCCGCTGTCAATCCCGCCGCCGAAATTCCCGGCACCAGGGCCGTTTCCGTGAAGCCAAGAATGCAGGCAAACACTGGTCTTTGGCGAATATGGTATTCCAGCCACCGATCGCCCCAGAGCTTCTGGGTATGGATCTCAACCAGGACATCGTCGGTCACGGACTAGGCATTGCGGCGACAGCGATCGCTGCAATACTTCACCTCATCCCAGCAGCGCTCCCATTTTTTACGCCAAGTGAACGGCCGCCCACACACCACACAGTTCTTGTTTGGCAGCGAGGACTTGTTGCCCCGAAACGCCCCGTTGCCCTTATCCTGTCCCATGATTACCTATCCCTACTCCGTTTACTCCCTGAAGCCCCTAGCGTCCCCATGCCGACCCCGTCACCAACCACACCACCGATCGCACCCCGTCCCGCAGGGTTTTAATCGGCTCCTCCTTGGCAATTGATGATGTTACGGTCAGTGGCTGCATCCGAATTCCCCGGCTCCCTAGCACAATACTGCCGATGGTTCGCGCCCGTGGCATGTGGAACTCATCGGTAATTACATAAACCGATGTGGTCTGAAATTTCTCTAGCGTCTCTAGGGCCGTGGTGAAATTGGTCACTGTATCCGTTGCCCGATAGTCTAAAAACAGGCGATCACGCGCTACCCCAGCCCGAGCAAACACCGAGAGCGTGTATTCCCTAGGGCTTCCCGACGACACAATGACTGGTAAATCGGGATGCCGGCGGGCAAACTCGGCCGCAAACTGCTCCCGTCCCGGAGATCCCCCCAGGACTAGGATCGCCTCGCGCGGCGGCTCTCCCCAACCAAAAAAGTGCCAAAGTGGCAGCCCCCGGCATAAAAAGCCCATGGCAGTTACCCCCGAAAGGGCAATTAGTGATGTGCGTGGAATGGTGCGTTTGGAGTTGGTGCGCTGAAGTGGAGCCATGGAACCATCTTCTCGGTCAAAGTTGGGAGCATCTTAGCGAATGGGGCACCCCTATGCAAAGGCCCCCCGCCCCCGTTTCATTCCCCGTGGAGTGGGGCGCGGCAGTGGCTGCACCGGAGCTGCCAACTCCGACAGGTGCAGCTTGCGCTCGATCCCGGTGAGGGCATTGACTTGATACACCAAAGCTGAATCCAGATTCAGGGCCGTTAACCAGCCACTCCGGGGATGGTAAGCTCCCGTTTCGATGCCAATCCAGCCCGTGCCTACGGCAATCTGTCCCGGATGCACATGGGGAAACGCAAAGGTTACGGTGTGCCCCGTAATAATAATTTTGCTGTCAAAAAAGGGGCGATCGCTGGCATGAAACTCTTCCCGAATCCAGCAAAAATGGGCAGCGGTCTGATCCTGCAGTTCCAGATCGGGATGCACCCCCGCATGAACCAGAAACACATCCCCCAAATCAAGATAGAGGGGAAGTTGCTGTAACCAAGTCAAATGGGAGGTCGACACCCCATCGAGACCGTAGCTTTCTAGGGTGGTGGTGCCACCGTTGACCAACCAACTGTGCCAGGCACTCGACGCCGCGCGCCGAACGTGGGCCAAAAGACACATTTCTTCATGGTTACCCCGCAGACAGTGGTGTCCATGGCGCATCACCCAATCTACGACTGCCGCACTTTGGGGGCCACGGTCAATTAGGTCGCCCAAAAAAAACAGGCGATCGCCCGACCGGAGCCCCATAAGCCGGACTAATTGCATCAATGCGTCGTAGTGTCCATGCACGTCACCAATTGCAAACCGATTCACTAATTCTTCCCCCATAGGTTCAAGGCAGCAACGCTCCAATGCTCTAGAAGCAAAATGTCAGCGATCTATACCCAACCTTTGGAGACCGCTCTTTCTTTGAGAAAGTTCAATATATGGCTTAAGATTCGATTGAGCCATAAAACCCCATAAAGATTAGTATAAGGCGGAAATGAAAAGCGGTTTTATTGTAATTGACAAGCCCGCCGGACTTACGTCCCACGGTTGTGTCGCCCATGTACGGAGGCAATTGGGCGGCAAAGGTGTCAAGGTGGGACATAGCGGTACCCTCGACCCCATGGCCACAGGCGTCTTGGTCATCGGTGTGGGCAAAGCAACACGGCTGCTAAGTTGGTTTGAAGATACAAAGACTTACCAGGGCACCCTGCGCTTTGGTATGGTGACGAGCACCGATGACATTACGGGGCAAGTGATCGAGCAAACCCCAACAGTGGGTCTGACCCTAGAGCAGGTGAGTCAATGGCAAGCGAGCTTTGTCGGCGAAATTCAGCAGCGCCCCCCGATGGTCAGCGCCCTACGCCAGGGGGGGAAACGACTTTACGAGTTGGCCCGAGAGGGGAAAACCGTCGCAATCCCGGAACGGGAAGTGTCGGTCGAGAGAATCACCGTACTGGGATGGCGTAGCGAACCTTTTTGGGAGCTGGACGTGGAAATCCACTGCGGCGGCGGCACCTACATCCGCTCCATTGCCAGGGATTGGGGAGCAAAGCTGGGCTGTGGTGGCACCTTAGCAGCCCTACGCCGCACGATGAGCAATGGGCTGCACCTGAAGGATGCTGTTTGCCTGGCTCAAGTAACTGCAGATATGCCTCTCCTGCCCCTTGACATCCCGTTTAAGACGCCGAGGGCAGTCTGTGGCATCGCCGTCACCATTTCCCCAAAGGCCGTTGCTGGCTGGTTTCAGGGACGGGGGATTGTACCCGAGGATGTTTTGGAAACCTCTCAAAACTGTGAACGTCCTGGTGACTCGGACATGGTCCTGGTTTATAGCCCCGCAGGGCAAATAGTGGGAGTCGGTGCTAACTGCGGTGTTATTGTGCCCCGTTACGTTCTTAAGGACGACGGCGACGCATAAATTCCCGCAGCGGTTCGCGAGGGTTCCAGACGCCTCGCTCCAGAATCCGGGCTTCGGCTTGGGCACGGCGAAAGCGATCTTGATATTTGGTATTGGCGGTTTGGAAGTTTGCAGTAACCAGCCCTTCCCGTAGAAGGAGTTCGTTAATTAAACGGTCTCCATCCCATAAATAAACCAGTAGGCGATCGCGATCATCCCGAACGGTCAGATCCGTTTCAACGGTAAGAATTTTGCGTTCCTTATCCTTAATGCCCACCAGTTCCTCCAGCCGACGGGCAGCCGCTTCCCCCCAGGGGCGTTGATCGCGCAGGGGAGCCCGCAATCCCTCCAGAATCAGGCGTTTTTCTGGCTGGAGCAGGTTATTGGCCGGAGCGGCGGACAGGGTAGCTCCATTGATCACCTTACTGATCACCCAACCTTCACCGGCAGGAGCGGGCGATCGCCCCATAGCCCGAATCCCCAGATTGGCGGCGGCAAGCACAACCAACAGCACAAGGGCGAAGAAGATCCGACGACGGATAGCGGCTGGCATCACTAAAGACCTCGCATCGCTACCCACCATAGCGCAGGCCGGCTCCCACCTGACAGGAACTTCTAGGCTGAGCGTCCAGGGGGATCGAAACGGTTGACATAGGCAGCCACTCCGATCATGGGCAAACTGACTAGAAGGCAAATCAGCCATTGGTCGAGGTTCATAGGCGCGGTCTCAAATATTTGATTGATAAAACTGGAGTTGCTAAACACCACCTGAAGCACCACCGCAAGGACAATGCCGCCCATCACCGCGGGGGCATCGCCCAGTTTTTGATTCTCCCCACTGCCAAAACGGGACATCAGAGAAGGTAGGAGCTGGCTAATACTGAGGAGGTAGAAAATACGCCCAAAAACCAGGGCTTGGATTGCCATCGTGCGAGCCAACTCAGGGCTGCCCCAAGTGGTTTGACGCACCCATTCAAACATGCCAAAGATCAGCGTCCAGTTGTAAAGGGAGACTGCGAGGATACGCTTGAGCCGGTTGGCGGTCAGGAATGGCTCATCGGCCGGGCGGGGTGGCTGTTTCATCACATCCGGAGCACTTGGCTCCAAAGACAATGGCACCGTCATGGCGATAGAGTTGAGCATATTGAGCCAAAGGACTTGCAAGGAGAGAATCGGCAACTCACGCCCCAGTAACGTACTGATCAAAATAGTCATCGACTCGCCCCCATTAACGGGCAGAATAAACGAAATTGCCTTGACTAGGTTTTTATAAACGGAGCGTCCCTCTTCAATCGCCGCCGCAATGGAAGCGAAGTTGTCATCGGTGAGGATGGCATCGGCGGCTTCCTTAGAAACCTCTGTGCCGCTGCCCATGGCAATGCCGATATCGGACTGTTTCAAGGCTGGCGCGTCGTTGACCCCATCACCGGTCATGGCCACGATTTCACCCCGCTTTTGCAGGGCCTCAACGATGCGCAACTTTTGTTCAGGAGCCACCCGGGCAAAAACCGAACCTTGGAAAGCCGCTTCGGATAATTCTTCGGAAGACATTTTGGACAGTTCGGCACCGGTGTAGGCGGCTGTTTGGCGGTTTTTACGAATGCCCATCCGTTTGGCGATCGCCTTGGCGGTCACAATGTGATCTCCCGTGATCATCTTCACCTTTACCCCAGCCTGCTGACAGGCATAGACTGCGGCGATCGCCTCGAGACGAGGGGGGTCGATCGATCCTTGCAACCCAAGGAATATGGCGTCATCTTTAATGTCATCCCGCTCTAGGGTGGTTTTTGTGCCAGGAAATTCTTTCTGAGCAAAAGCGAGCACCCGCAGTCCTTTTTTGGCCATTTCGTCGACTTGCCGGAGGATGGACTCCTGGTCGAGATCGGGCTGACAGCGCTGAAGCAGGGCTTCGGCAGAGCCCTTGAGATAGGCGATCGCCCCGGTTTCGGTGCGGTGCAGGGTGGCCATGTATTGAAATTCCGACTCAAAGGGAATGCTATCGAGCCGCTGGAGCCGCTGGGCCGCTGCCATTACCGATGCCCCCCCCTTTTGGGCGGAAACCAGCAAGGCAGCCTCCGTCGGGTCACCCACTACCTTGACCTTGCCCTGCTCCTGCAGTTCAAGCTGGGTGTCATTACAGAGCAACCCCGAGAGCAAGCAGTCCCTCAGAGCGGGGGAGGAGGAGGCATCAACTGGTGCTCCCTCCAGTAGTATTTCTCCTTCAGTGCCATAGCCGCCACCTGTAACTTCGTATTTTTGGATGCCATCCCAAATCTCCTGCACCGTCATTTCATTTTGGGTCAGGGTTCCGGTTTTGTCAGAGCAGACTACAGTGGCACTGCCGAGGGTTTCCACGGCGGGTAATTTGCGAATAATCGCGTGGCGGTTGGCCATGCGAGCAACGCCAATGGCCAAGGTTACCGTGATGACTGCTGGCAAGCCTTCGGGGATAGCACTGACCGTAAGGGCCACGGCCGCTTCGAGGGCCTCCTTGAAATTTCGCCGCCCCAACCCAATAGCAAAGGTCATGGTGGCGGCAAACAGAACAAACATCAGCCAGTTTTGGCTAAATTGATTAAATTTGCGGGTCAGTGGGGTCACCAAATCTAGGTGACGCTCCATGAGTTGTGAAATCTTACCTGTCTCCGTAGCACTACCAATGGCTATCACTACACCCGTGCCCTGGCCAAAGGTGACAAAGCCGCCAGCGTAGGCCATGTTTTCTCGCTCGGCGAGGGGGACTTCCACTTCCAGGGGAGCCAAGTGCTTCTCCACTGCTACTGATTCTCCGGTAAGGGCAGATTCATCAATTTGGAGATCGCGAATTTGGCACAGCCGGAGATCGGCGGGCACCTTATCGCCAGAAACCAGTACCACCACATCGCCAGGAACGAGTTGAGTAGAGGAAATCCGGAGTTTTTGCCCATCGCGCAGCACCATTGCCTCTGTGACCACACTCTGGGATAGGGCGGCGATCGCGCTTTCGGCCCGTGACTCCTGGAAGTAGCCAATGATGGCGTTGGTTGTAGTCACGCCCCAGATAACCCCAGCATTGACATATTCACCGAGCAGGGCTTTAATCGCCCCCGCCGCAATTAGGATGTACAGCAGAGGCTGATTGAACTGTTCCAAAAATTTGAGAAAAGCGGGTTTTTCCTTTTTCTCTGGCAGGGTATTGGTGCCATAACGGCGGCGGCGATGCTCCACCTCTACCGTCATCAACCCCTTTTCGAGGGTGACTTCCTGCATCCGCAGAACATCCCCAAGTTCTAGGGCGTGCCAAGCTAAGGTTTTAGGCTCCATATCGATAGGATTCATCTTATTATTTACTGATGTTTGCACTGATGTTTGATTCATAGGTAAATGATTCGGGTGATCGCCCAATTAGGCAACAGTCACAGGATTTTCGGCAGCAAAAATCCGTTCTAAGGCTGCCTCAAGGGCCTGCTGGCGGCTATCGATCCAAGATTCTGGAGATACCACCCGGCTGAGACCCAATTTTTCTAAACGTTGACGCACCGCTCCATTGGCCCCGGCGATCAGAACCGTCAAACCACGATCTTGGGTGTCACAGATAGCATTCTCGATCGCCAACGATGCGGTCACCCCCAGTTTCGGCACATCATGGAGGTCGAAGATCACCACTTCTGCCAGCCGATCACGATTCACAATCGCCGCATGTTCCCGGGCGATGGCCTTGGCGACACCAAAGATCATCGGCCCGCTGAGGTAAAACAACAGCACTCTGCCATTGGCCCGATCCAGAAGTGCCTGTTCAGTGGCGGTCGCCGGAATACTGTCATCCGTATCTCCAATGGCCCGCACATTTTGCGACTGCCACTGCGAAAGACTCTCAATGGTCAAGATGTTTGCTACAAACACGCCCACGCCCACGGCCACAATCAAGTCTAAAAATACCGTTAGAAGCATGACACCGTACATGATCAGTGCGCCCTTACGAGAAACCACATGGGCCCGCTTAAGAAAGCTCCAATCTAAAATATCAATTCCCACCTTCAGGGCAATGCCAGCCAGTACCGCCATGGGAATATCCTTAGCTAAAGGTGCAGCGAACAGCACCACTGTCAACAGCACCAGTGCGCGCACTAATCCCGATACCGCTGTCTTGGCACCAGTTTGGATATTGACCACGGTGCCCATGGTGGCCCCAGCGCCGGGCAACCCGCCACATACCCCCGAAACCATATTGGCAATGCCCTGACCAATCAGTTCCTTATCGGAATCGTGCTCTGTTCGGGTTAGGCTATCGGCAATAACGGCGGTTAATAGGGTGTCAATGCATCCCAACATTCCCAACACCAGACCGTCCACCAAAATAGTCGTCAACTGTTGCGGCGTAAAGACGGGGAAGCGTAGGGTAGGTAATCCCATGGGAATCTCGCCAATTCGACGAATGTCAGCGTCGGGAACCATCAGCACCGAAATCAGGGTAACCACCACCAACGCCAATAACTGGGGAGGGACTAACCGCTTCAAGGACGAAGGGACAGCAAAAATTAAGGCGATCGCCAAACCTCCCAATCCCAATTCAATAAAGTCAAGATTTTGCAGCAAATTGGGTAGGGAGCCAAGGGTACCGAGCACGCCGCCCTTGGGACTAGCTTGTCCGAACAGGGGAGCAATTTGCAACAAAATCAAAATCACGCCAATACCCGACATAAAGCCGGAAACAACGCTATAGGGCATCAGGGTAATGTACTTACCCAGCTTGAAAACACCGCACAAGACTTGTACCAGGCCGGCCAACATCACGGTGGTAAAAGCCATGGCCAAGCCATTCTCCGGATCGATTGCCGTCAGGGAGGCCACAATCGCCGTAAACACCACCGTCATGGGCCCTGTCGGCTCAGAAATCAGCGTCGGCGTCCCCCCCAACAGGGCCGCAAAAAAACCTATGCAAATAGCGCCATAGAGCCCTGCTACCGGCCCACCGGGAACCCCGGATGCCACCCCAAAGGCCAACGCCAGGGGTAACGAGACAATTGCTGTCGTCACGCCTCCAAAGACATCATTCCGCAGATGGCGAAGTGATAGTACGTTAAACGGATAAAAAGTTCCCATTACCGTGGTAAAACCCCATTTTGCTTTAAGTAAGGACAAAAGAATTATTAGTTAAAATCTATGCTCCCTAGAGAGGTAATTCAATTAAGTCTATGGTATCAGTCCTATTTAGCCAACTCAAGGCAGTCTATCCCGTTCCCCCTAAAAAAATATAATGCTTCCTATTGGCAAAACTAATCATGGCTTGTTGTCCGTTCCCCCACGGATGGTGATCTGCCCGCTGCTCCCCTTGGGCTACGATTAAGATGCTGTGTTTGGGAAAAAGTTGTGGCACAAAAAATGGCGCAGCACTGGCGAGTCAATGGCGCAAAGGCGTTCCTAGGACTTTTAATGTCATTGGTGGTGGCGTTTTGGTTAGCGGCACCCGTGGGGGCGGCAGAAGACTATACCGATGTCTATCGCCAGCGGGTACAGGTGCTGCGCGATCGCCTCGAAATGCTGCAAACCTTTGTTGACCAAGAAAACTGGACAACCATTCGCACCTATATCCATGGCCCCCTTGGCGAAGTGCGTCGGGATGTGGGGTACATTACCCGCAGCCTTGATGCCAAGCAGCGCAAAACAGCAAAGGAAATAACTTCTCGTCTATTTGCAGATTTAGTGAAGCTAGATTTTGCCGCCCGGGATCGGAACCTCATAGAGACGCGGGAGACCTATAACGCTACCCGTGAAGATTTCGATCATTTGTTGTCCCTAGTTCAATACCCCTAGTTCCATCGCTGTGGCTGCCTATGCACCGCCCGATATATCTTGACCTCCATGCTACGTCCCCAACCGACCCTCGGGTAGTAGCCGCAATGATGCCCTACTTTGGGGAAGCTTTTGGCAATCCATCCAGCCAAGGTCATGGGTTTGGTTGGGAGGCAGCCGCGGCGGTAGCCCAAGCGCGGGAGGTGCTGGCGGCTGCCATTGGGACGGAGGTAGAGGAACTTATTTTTACAAGTGGGGCGACGGAAGCCAACAATCTGGCCATCAAGGGGGTGGCGGAAGCGTATCCCCTGCGCCGTCATATCGTTACGGTGCAAACAGAGCATAGTGCGGTGTTGGGCCCCTGTCGCTACCTTGAGTCCTTGGGCTGGGCCGTAACCTACCTGCCTGTTCAAGAGCATGGCTTACTCGATTTGGCGGTACTGCGCGCGGCGATCCGTCCAGATACGCTGTTGGTCTCGGTGATGGCGGCTAATAATGAGATTGGTGTACTACAACCCCTAGTCGAAATTGGCGCGATCGCCCGGGCCCGTGGAGTACTGTTCCACACCGATGCGGCCCAAGCGATTGGCAAAATCCCCCTCGACGTGGAGCGAATGAAGATTGATCTAATGTCCCTGACAGCCCACAAGGTCTACGGGCCCAAGGGAATTGGGGCGCTCTATATTCGACGGCGATCGCCCCGGGTGAACTTAGCACCCCAACTCCATGGAGGCGGTCAGGAGCGGGGATTACGTTCGGGGACATTGCCGACACCGTTGATTGTGGGATTTGGGGAAGCGATCGCCCTAGCCCTGGCAGAGCGGACTACAGAACTAGAGCGAATCCGTAGA
This sequence comes from Oscillatoriales cyanobacterium SM2_2_1, assembly GCA_012031145.1. Lineage (GTDB taxonomy): Bacteria > Cyanobacteriota > Cyanobacteriia > Pseudanabaenales > Pseudanabaenaceae > UBA999. Next base: position 14,881 of record JAAUUH010000028.1, read on the forward strand.
CTGCGGGATCGCCTCTGGCAGCATTTAGCAGCCATTCCGGGAATTCAGCGCCATGGCCATCGCGAGCAGGTGCTGCCCCATACACTCAATGTGAGCTTTCCTCCAGCGATCGCCACCCAAGTCCAGTCCTGCCTACGGGGCAGGGTAGCCTATTCCCATGCTTCGGCCTGTAGTAGTGGACGTCCCCAGCCTTCCCATGTGCTGCGTGCTTTAGGGGTGCCAGAGGAACGGGCGATCGCTGCTTTTCGTTTTGGCATTGGGCGTGGCACTACCACCGCAGAGATCGACACGGTGGCCGAACTGATTCAAGGGGTAGTGGTGACCCATGCCTAACTACCAACCCTGCACCCACTGCGGGTACTTTGCCCACACGGTCTACATGGTCTGTGCGGTGCATCCCCATGGCCCCGAGGTTCTGCCCTGTCCAGATTTTGAATCAGCAGAGTTGTGGCAACCGGAAAACCCCCAAGACTTTGATGTGCTAGCCGATTGGTTCTGGCACCCCCTGTTTACTGGGTGCTGCCCCGAATGTCGAACCCCATTCTCTAGGTTTAAGCCGCCGCCGACCCATTGGCGTTGTCGGTTGTGCGGCTGGGAGGATGATACCTTTACCCAAGTCTAGCCCTCCGAGGATTTGCAGCAGGGGTAGCGGGATAGATCCATCATTGACTGGGCAGGCATCGCTAATGATCAAACCCATTGATATCCCTCATTGATATCCCCCATTGCTATAGCTATATTCGGGTAGGTTCGGACATCGAAGGAAAAGGAGTTTTAGGGGCTGCGCCCCCAGCCAAGGGTTTCACCCCGTCCTAACCAAGTTATTTACAGCAAAATCATCCAGTTTGGTGTGGCAGCCTTAAAAAAGGCGATTGGCTGCCGTGGCATCGATGACTGTAAAGAACATCCAGGAGAGGACAAAATTACTCACAAAAATAGCCAATAAGCAAGTAACCACCGCCGTGGTCGTAGACTCACCGACCCCCTTAGCACCGCCGGTCGTCGTCAACCCCCAATTGGTGCCAATCACCGCAATCAGCCCACCAAAAATGCTAGCCTTTAGCAAAGCAGAGACTAAATCCCAAGGCTGAAGAAAGTTCCGCACCGAGTCTAAAAACATCCCTTGGGTGATGCCGTAGAGATTTTGGGAAATTAACATGCCACCGGTCATACCCGTAATCAACGACAAAATGGTCAAAATTGGCATCATCAGGACGCAGGCCAGAAGGCGGGGCGTAGCCAAATAATCCACCGGATCGGTTCTAAGCACATAAAGGGCATCAATCTGTTCCGTAACGCGCATGGTGCCAATCTCAGCCGCAAAGGCTGAACCTACCCGTCCGGCGATGATCACGCCTGTCAGCACAGGTGATAGTTCCCGACTGAGGGCGATCGCCAGCACGCCCCCGATCGCCTGTTGGGCCCCAAAATTAATAAACTCCTTGGCTACTTGAATGGTAAACACCCCACCGACAAAGCTGGCCGTAATCAACGTAATCAGCAGCGACTCGGTACCCACGATCGCCATTTGCTCCTTGACATTCCGCCAGTGGAATCGGCGGTATAGCACTAGATGGGCAACAATCTGCCCTAGGAGCAAAATGCTTTGCACTAATTTAAAAAACCAGGTTCCGAGGTTGCCCATGACCACCAGTTGCTGAAACTTTGGCTACTGTAGCATCGAACCATGGTGACCACGGGCCTTACCCTGGGGGCATAACTGATGACACAATGCCATGCACATTCGGGAGGTCAAAATCCGCCTCATTTAGAACCAGTCTTCAATTGCATGGCAGAAGTTTTGTGAACCAAACCATGGAAGCGTTACTTTAGTTGAGTCCTCTGTAGTTGAGTCGTTATTGAGCCAAGTGCGCTCGTAGCGAGTCCCCATCATATGGATGAGTAAATCGGCTAGATGAGTAAATCGGCATCTCTTTAATTTGTCCCCTTGATTTGTCCCCAGCAGCGGCTAACACAGTTCAGGTCAAGCAATTCCAGCGCAGGGCCCATTCAAATAGTGGTCTTGACCTTGCTACCTCATGGTTCTTAATTTGCTGGTGCGCAGACAGACCACACTCAAGAGCGGGGGTTAGTGCAGTCCTTTCATCTGCCGCACGAGGTGAACTAGTTCTGGCAAAATCAATTGCTCGATCGCCAGCCGCACCGCATTCCGTGACCCCGGCAATGAAAACAGTAACGTCCCCCCCACCAAGCCCGCGATCGCCCGGGAGGCAATGGCCCGGGAACCAACCTCTTGCCAGCTTAAGTAGCGAAACATCTCCCCAAAGCCCGGTAAGGTTTTATCCATCAAAGCCGCGATCGCATCATAGGTCGTATCCCTGGGCGCTATCCCTGTCCCGCCATTGATGATTATCACTTCTAGCTCAGGCAACGCGGCCCAGTCCAACACTTGCCCACGCATTAAAGCCGGATCGTCCGGCAAAATTTTATAGTCCAACAGCCGGTGGCCCCCATTGAGTAAAGACTGCCGAATAAACTGACCGCTACTATCCGTTGCCTCCGTGCGCGTATCGCTAGCCGTCAACACCGCGAAGGAAACACGGTAGGACGGCGGATCGGGGCAGGGGTGTTGCGTCATTCTAGGCCTTGTTGAAATCCATGCCATTGGTCACTGCATAGCGCTCCATAAAGCGAAGAAATCGTTCCCACTCTGTGGCTCCTTCCATTTTGTGCACCGCTTCCACCCGCACCAAAGTGCCGTTGGCATATTTAGCACTCACATTGCGACAGGTAATTTCTCCCTCATCGTCAATCAAAAAAAGCCCGGTAATCTCCTGAAATCCCTGGGCTTCGCCCTGCACCATGCAATTGGGTTTAAAAAACGAGAATGTGGCTACGCTGATACTGCCGTCCTTATTGCGGGTGACGCGCACATCGTCCACCTGCTCATCCGTCCCCCGCGCCAACTGAATTCTTGCTGTCATGAATTGCGATCCTTAAGCCAAACAGTATTTAATATTTTTGCGATTTTTTGAACCAAATCTTTAGAAGTATACCGAAAAAGCAACCATTATCGCAGTGAGACAAAGATAGGCAGAGACAGGCGTTTAATGCTAGCCTAAATGTAACCTCAGCTAGAAACACAGGTAAATTTTATGGGACTACTTGATCGGATTGGCATGGTTGTCCGTTCTAACGTTAATGCCGTGGTCACTGCCGCTGAAGATCCAGAAAAAATTCTGGAGCAGTCGATCATTGACATGCAAGAGGATCTGGTTCAACTGCGCCAAGCGGTAGCTCAATCTATGGCAGCCCTCAAGCGGCAAGAACAACAGTATGCCCTAGCCAGCAATCAAGCCCAAGAGTGGGAACGGCGGGCCATGCTGGCGCTACAAAAGGGGGATGAAAACCTTGCCCGTGAAGCCCTTGCCCGCAAAAAATCCCATGCCGATAGCGCTGGCACTCTGAAGGCGAGCCTTGATCAGCAAACCGGCCAGGTGGATTTACTCAAGCGCAATCTCATCGCCCTGGAAGGCAAAATTTCTGAAGCCAAGACTAAGAAAGACATGCTCAAGGCCCGGATGCAGTCGGCGAAGGCCCAGGAAAACCTCAACAACATGTTGGGAAAAATCAACACCAACTCGGCGGCAGCCACTTTTGAGCGGATGGAGGAGCGGGTGATGTTGGCGGAAGCCAAGGCCAGCGCCAGTGCTGAATTGGGCATGGACAACTTAGAGGGTCAATTTGCCCAACTTGAGGCCAGCAGCGGCGTAGATGATGAACTAATGGCCCTTAAAGCCAAAATGATGACTGGGTCGAGCCCCAGTCAGCCTGCTCTCCAGCCCGCCGATAGTCGCCCTGCTTCAACTCCTGGACAGGCCCTAGACAGTGAGCTTGAAGCGCTGCGCCGCCAGATGGGTAGCTAGTTCTTCTTCTTCTTGTTAGCTGACTTATCATTAAAATTTATCGCGTCATCTAGCCCCGCAAACCCCTGTGGGGCTTCATTTTACCTAAACTTTTGGCTTCTGCCCTATCCGCAGGACCCAGTCAGTTTTCAACCAGAGACGGGTTGGCGGGTAAGGTAACGTGAGGGTATGTCCCAGCTCTTGGACTTGCTGAAGCAGAGCACGGGAAGGGCGAAAGAAAACCAAATTGGGTTCCTGCTCCAGCAGGGCAGCCAGATCGGTGGCGTTAGGATTGGGCGACAGGAGAAACAGACGGGTGGTTTCTGGTAGCTCATGGCTGAGGGAGAGCAGGTCGCCGAGATTGGTGAAATCATCGCCGCGATCGCTAACGATCAGGACTGGCGCTCCTAAGGACTTAGTTTTATAGGAGGCAATTTGCCGAACCACACTGGCGTTGTGATAGCTCAAATCCGAAGTCCACCAAGCATCGCTGCTGGTACTGATCATGCCGGAGGCGAGGCTGGCAGCGGCAACTAAGGACAGAACATTTTGCCAGTGGCGGAAGGAGGCGATCGCCCAGACCATGAGTAGTTCTATGGCGGGAATGGAGGAAATCAGATAACGACTGACGGTGCTGCGCTTGCCACCTAAAAATAGGTCGGGCAATAGCAATAGGGCGAAGGGAATGAGCACCCAAGTCAGCACAAACATTCCTGTCAATGGCCCGTTGCGCCGCTGCAAAACCACGCCCCCCCACACCACCAGTCCGAGAAATGGTAATCGCAGTAGATAGGTCAGCCCATTATCGAACCCCACATCTAGATCGACAAAGGGGGCGGTTGCGCTCAGAAGCCATAGGCGCACGGCATAGCCCAATTCAAAGGGGCCCGTCACCCAACTGGTGGTATCACGAATCCGCTGATAGTTTCTTGCAATCACCCATAGCCAAGGCAGAAACAGGAAGAAACTTGCTCCCACTGAACCTAGCCACCTTCGCAGCGATCGCCATTCCCGCCGCAATAGCAGAAATCCGCCGTTAGCCAGCACGCTTAACACCATGAAGGGATGGGTATATAGCCCAAGACTGTTGATCAGGTATAGCTCACCCAGGGTTGCCACCGACTGCCCCCCGGTGCGATCGCCACAGGCACCACCCACTGGCGAGCGTCAGCACCGACAGCAAACTATACTGCCGGGCTATTTGGGAAAAAAGCAGCTCAAAGGGGGATAGGGCATAGATCGCCGCCGCAATCCAACCCAGTCGCGTCTCTTGCCCCAAATCCCGCCCTAGGACATAGATTAACGGAATGCCCATCAGCCCCAGCACCACTGCCAAGGAGCGCATTGCGACTCGTTCAGGGCCCCATAGTTGCATCCATGCCCGACTAAGTAAAAAATAAAAAGGCGGATGTTGGGGGTCTTCGACTGCCAGGGAACGGATCGTATCTTGAATCGTGCTTTGGGGTTTGAGCTGTTGGAAGGTTTGCAACTCCGATACCTGCACCGGGCGATCGCGGAAGAGGGTTTGGTTCACCTCGTCAATCGTGTAACCCGCCGCCCGCAGGGAGGTGTAGGCTTCGTCATGCCAATAGGACTTGTGATCTAATGCCGTAAAGCGCAGCAGCACACCTAACACCACCAGCAACAGGCAAAAGGTACGAAACGAGAAGCCTTTTGGCGATGGGTTCATGGAAGAATAGGCAAAGTGCTACAAAATTTTAACTTAGGAACTATGACTCCATTCTCCTCCCCCTCCGATAAGGAACTTGTGCGAGATTATTTTAACGGCATTGGTTTCGACCGCTGGCGGCGCATCTACGGTGAAGGCCAAGTCAACAAAGTGCAGTTGGATATTCGGCAGGGACACCAGCAAACCGTTGATTTTGTCCTAGATTGGCTGCGGCGCGATCGCGATGTCACCAGTCGCACCTTCTGTGATGCCGGGTGTGGCACGGGCAGTCTCAGCATACCCCTAGCGGCCATGGGGGCCACGGTCTTTGCCAGTGACATTTCTGAGCAAATGGTTGCTGAAGCCCAACGGCGATCGCCCGATCCCGGCAACCCCACCTATGGGGTCAACGATTTAGCCAACCTCAGCGGCAGCTACGACACCATCATTTGTTTGGATGTTTTAATTCATTACCCCTTCGATGATGCTAAGGTCCTGCTGCGGCACTTGACGAGTCTGGCCCAATCCCGCCTCATCTTTAGTTTTGCACCCAAAAATCCCTACTACACCCTACTAAAGCGAATCGGTGAGTTTTTTCCCGGTGCCAGCAAAGCTACCCGCGCCTATTTACACAATGAATTTGCCATTCGTGAAGTCCTCGACGATCTCGGCTGGAAAGTGGCCCGTCAGGAAATGACCAGCACCCAGTTCTACTTCTCCCGTCTGTTGGAAGCCGTGCCTAAGTAGCCCCATTTCCAGCGCTATGCTCAATCGATCCGCGGTCCAAGACCAACTGGGTGAATCCTTCATCCGAGCGATCGCCGCCCGTGCTGAAGTTTCCCTTCTGTTCCGCGACAAGGATTACGGCATTGATGGCACGTTTCGCCCCTTGGTGCAGATTCACGGTCACATTAGCGAGGCCGCCCACTCCATTGACTACCAGCTCAAGACCTCAACCCAATGGCAGGATCGGGATCAGCATGTGACCTATGCCCTCGATGTCAAGAACTACAATCAGATCGTGCTGCGTAACACCGCTGCCAGTGTCACCCCCGTATTGCTGCTACTCAAAACCCTGCCCCCTGACCCCAGTCAATGGCTCGAAGAGAATAATGGCATTACCCTGAGGGGGAACTGTTACTGGATATATCTCCAGGGAAAACCAAGCCATAATAGGCGTAGCGTCACGATCCGGATTCCCATCGGTCAGACGCTTACGGTTTCGACCCTGACTGATCTGCTCTACCGCCTTGCCCAAGGATCATGGTTATGACTCACCATCCACGCCCCTCCAGCCACGCCGTTGCATCCTATATGTGTCAGCATGGCTGGCAACCGATCCAGCATCCTAACCCCCGGCTCCGAGTGCTCGCGGGCCCTCGATGATTTTGGTACCCCCGTTTCCCTAGTGCTTCCCGCCAGTGACGACCTTGTAGACGCTTCCCTGCGCGTCGATGAAGTGATTCGCTCCCTGTCTATGATTGAGGATCGTCCAGTGGATGCGGTGCTATCGGACATTCAGCCGACATCGCCGTCGGGGACTCTCTCCCACGGGCAAGAAAAAACCCCTACTCTTAACGACGTGGTGCAGCGGTTGGAGCACTTGGAGGCAATCGCCCAGCAGCTCCTGTCCGAGCAGCAGGGACGGCGCAAACGCGATCGCCCAAAAAACAGCGCCCTAGCGGATGCCAAATACCCGCACCCGGGCTTGTTGGCGGCTCCGCAGGTTGTTGGTGTCACCCAAAATGGCGATCGCGACCAAACAGCGCTGGTTCCCCTTGAGGTCGATATAGCGGGATGATGAACCCGACCGAAACCGTTGCCGAACCGGCAGTTGCTCCCGTCGCCCATTGCCATATTGCACAAATAAGCCTTGAATATCCGCATCCCCCCGATCCACCACAAGGCGAATCGCCCGAAATCCGTCCCGATTCGGATTGCGGCAAGTATTCTGTACCCGAATGATATCCAAATCGCGCTCAGAATAGGAGAGCCTTACCCGCCCCAAAAGCCGCTCGCTGGCCAGGGCAGGACCAGAAGCTAGGGCACTGACAACAATTAGAAGAAGACTAAGACTGCGTAGCATGGATTGATCCTGGGATGAATTGAAATGGACATCATTTAGGACAGAGTCCAGGAGTCAAGCGTTCTCTCAGTTCAGGAATTCAGCGAGATTCCCGAATCGAATGCTCAACATTCATTCTTGAAATCAGTTCCAGTTCAGTCTGCCCAGGGATTTTAGTTTGATTTCCCGCAGATGAGCCCCGTTGAAGTCTAATTCAAAAAAGAAGGGAACTCTCAAAACTCAAGGCTGGAGAATATCTAAAATATAGTCAATATTAAAGCTATGATGACTTCACTTCCAGATGGTTCCTCAATGCTTCGGAGTCGCCGCAAGTAAAGGGGATAGGAGGAAAAGCTTGCTTTTAACTGAACATTTGCGGATACATGCGGATGATCGGGGCGATCGCCCCCTATGGCATTATGATTTTTGTCTTTTTTTCGGGAACTTGTACTAACTTAAGTACGTTTACTGTAAAGCTCAACTAATCTTTCAGAACCACAACCATGGCACCCCCTGTTTCCCGTTGGCTAAAACGCAGTCTGCTGTTGCTCCTCGGTGTAGTCATTACCCTGATGCAGCCTCTATCTGGCAGTCTTGTCTTCGCCCAAAATTCCACCAGCCAAGCTACTGTCAAAGAAATTCTTGATGGCACACAGGTTTTTATTCAAGAACAGCAGGCCAAAGTTAACGACATCGCCCGACAACGGCAGCGGGTTCGTACTGGCGATGCCAGAGCCGAACTCACCTTTCCCAACGGTGCTGTGGCGCGGCTTTCCAAGAACTCCTCTCTCTCCATCGGCAGTTGCGCCCGCTTGCAGCGGGGAGCGCTGCTTGTCAATGGAGCCGCCAATAGCTGCACGGCAACGATTGTGGCCGGGGTGCGGGGCACCACCTACGTTTTGGAAGTCGATGAAAGCGGTAAGCAAGAAATTAAGGTTCTCGAAGGAGAAGTGGTTGTCCGTCGTGAAGCCACTCCCGATCCCGCCGAAGAAAAGCCAAAGCAGTTTAATTTTCCTAGCAATCCGCCAACGATCACCCCGCCACGCCAAAACGAACCCCTAGAAGCTAAGCCAGCTGAGGACAAACCAGTGATTCGTAGCGAGTCTAACGAAACCGTGCTCAAAGCTGGGGAGCGACTGGAAATTGATATCCAAGGGGTTTTGGGAATTGTGCAAAAACTGAGTCAAGGTGAGTTTGAGCGATTGCTGAAGGGGAATCTCTTCGATGGTTTCGCTAGCCAACTGCCGGGTATTGAGAATATTCGGAATTCGTTCCAAAACCTCTTCCCGGGTGCCTCTTTCCCTATTCCCAGCATCCCCACTCCCAACATTCCAATTCCACGCCTTCCTTTCTAGGTGCCACTCAAACGGCATAAACGGGTATCCATCCTTTGTTGAGGAGGGTACTCGTTACCTATGGAACCGGGAATTGCAGTTCATCACCGGAAATAGGGGTTAGGGCACGCCATGCTCTATTGTGGGGAGCAGTGGGCGATCGCCCGTTCCAAATGAGATAGGTGCTGCCGCAAAAAATCTGGCCAGCCAATCACAATAATCTGTCGATGGGCTAATGTTTCTGGGACAATTTGCGCCCCCGCAAACTGAATCGGAGCCCCCGACAAATCACAACACCGCAACCCTGCACCCTTGGCGATCGCCAAGGGTGCGGCTGTATCCCACAGTTTTACCCGCCGGTTGAGATAAAGATAGGCTTGGGCGCGACCAAAAACAACCTCTAACACCTTGAGCCCAAAACTTCCCAAGCTGTAAAAGTTCACCCCGGGAATCACGCTGCGTATGGCATCCCCATAGACCCGCTCGTCCTTGCTGCTGAGAATGACTGGGCGATCGCCGGCTGCTGGCTGCTGCAACGGGCCAGGCTCCGGCTCTTGCCACACCACCCCAGAGCAATGCCCGTAGGTTAGGGTTTGGAGTGCTGGGGCGTAAATCCAGCCCTCAATCGGCTCTTCGGCCACCCGCCCCACCATAACCGCATAATGCGATCGCCCGTGTATAAAGTCATCGGTGCCATCAATCGGATCGATGAGCCAGCAGTCGCCTGTGCGATCGCCCCACTGGGTAAAGGAGTCGGCATTTTCTTCACTGATCACCATGTCCCGGGGGAACCATTGCTGGAATTGCTGAGATAGCCACCGATCCAACATGCGGTCAACATTGGTGACAAAGTCGTCCTCTCCCTTGGCAAAGACCTCCATCTGCGATCGAAGCGCTAAGCCGCGATCGCCCATCTCCCGCACAAAGGTGCCAATGTCTCGTTCATTCATAGAGCCCCTGCCGCCGTTCGATCCAACACCCCCTGCTCTAAATGGGTCGTGATATTCAAAGACTGCAACAGCGGGGGATGATCATCCCCCGGGGCAGATCAATCACTGTCACCCCGCCATTCCCCTGCTTGAATAACCAAAACGCCGATGGGGCAAGGTCAAATAACTGACACAGAATCGCCTTATTCACCGCGTCGTGGGCCACCACTAGGGCCGTCTGCTGGGGGGGGACTGCCGCAACCAGTTCGGCCCAGGCCGCCCGCACCCGAGCCCAAACCTGATCGAGGTTTTCCCCTGCGGGCATCTGCACCCGCTCCGGATGGGATTGCCACAAATCCAGCAGCGGGCCATCGAATTCTCGAATCTCCGATTCCAGCTTACCCTCCCAAGTGCCATGGGAAATTTCTTGCAACGCTGGCACCAGAGTTAACGGCACTTGGGGGTGGGGTGTCAGGATTTGCTGCGCTGTTTCTAAGGGGCGGGATAGGGGGCTGCTAAACGCACAGTGAATCGGGATATCTTTGAGAAACGCTGCGGCCCGCTGGGCCTGCTGGCGTCCCTGTTCATTGAGGGGAATATCTTTTTGCCCCTGAAAGCGTTGCTGTCGATTCCAGTCGGTTTCTCCGTGGCGCACCAGAAGTAGGCGACATCCCCGCTCCTGTCTGCGGGACGGGGGCAACACGGAGCCCAGAAGGGGAGCTAGATGGGTAGTCAGGTTAGCCGATTCTAGTTGGGCCCGATTGCTACCAAAATTCAGCACACTAATGCCACCATTGGTTTGTTGGATTCGGTGGTATTGCTCCGCTGGTAGCCCTAACGCCGTACAGATTAGCGCCCGGTTGATGCCACTGTGGGCCACCACCAGCAACGTCTGCCCCTGATGCTTAGGCAATACTTGGGCCCAAAAACGCTGGGCTTGGGCTAAAAGGTCCAAAATTGGATAGCGCTCGCCTAGGCGCAGCCGATGGGCTTCATAGCGCCAGAGGGCATAATCTTCAGGAAACGCCGCCTTAACCTGGTCAAATGTCATCCCCTCCCACTCTTGCAGATCCACTTCCATCAGCTCAGGATGGAGCGTTTGGGGCAAAAAGCTCGGCATTGCTTGACAGAGAAGTTCTGCGGTCTGCTGGGCCCGCACCAAGGGACTGACATAAATGCCATGCAGCGTGAGATTTTTCAGCGCCGAGCCCGCTAACTGAGCCTGCTGCTGCCCCCGACCCGTCAGTACCGACTGGAGTTCTGGGCGATCTAGATTCCCTCGCCCCTGCACCATACTCAGCACATTAAAGGTGCTTTCTCCGTGACGAACCAAGATCACGCGGGTATTCACAGAATTTCCTCAGAATTGCCCCTTGATCTTATCCTGTCAAGCGATCGCCTTGCCCCTAACTCCGGGAATCTCTGCAAAGCTTTGGGGATGACATGAAGGAGTCATTTAAATTGGTTGGCAAAAAGATGGGGGATGGTTTATACTCTCGACTGAGAGAGCTTTGCTTAATTGCTGGTCAGGATTGGGTTAAGCATTGGATTCTAGGCGGAATCAAACATAGTTTTTCCAACCGAATTTCTATAGGGTTTCGTTGCTCTGACTCACCCCTCGTTTTCATCGTACTTGCCAAAAGGTAGATTTTCCTTAGTTCAAGTTTCTGATTATTCATAGAAAAATCGATGGGCAAAGCCCCTAGTTGCCGAATAGGGGTATTCCGTGAGGACCAGGATCTTTAATGCTGACACAATTGATGTCTGACCGGGGAACCGAAGCCGCGAGTCATAACGAATTAGGGAAGGAATACAAACTGGATGCCCAAGCAAATTATCATTGCTGAGCAGCATCGCATCGCTGCTGTATTTAGCGAAGATCAAATTGAGGAAATTGTTGTTGCCACGGGTACGCACCAAGTTGGTGATGTGTATCTTGGTGTGGTTGAAAATGTTTTAAGTAGCATTGATGCAGCCTTTGTCAATATTGGTGAGGGCGATCGCAACGGATTTATCCACGTTACCGATTTGGGGCCCGCACGGCTGCGGCGTACCGGTGGCTCCATTCAGGAATTGGTGGCCCCCAAGCAGCGGATTTTAGTGCAGGTCATGAAAGAGCCTACGGGTAACAAGGGTCCGCGGCTGACGGGAAATATTTCTCTGCCCGGTCGCTATGTGGTGTTGCTGCCCTATGGCAAAGGGGTGAACCTGTCCCGTCGAATTCGGGATGAGGATGAGCGCAACCGCCTCAAAGCCCTAGCAATTTTGATCAAGCCCTCGGGTATGGGACTGCTGGTGCGCACCGAAGCTGAGGATATGTCGGAAGATCAGATTATCGAGGATTTAGATCAGTTGCAGCGCCAGTGGGAACTGATCCAGCAGGAGTCAGGCACAGCTCGCCATCCAGGACTCCTGAATCGAGATCAAGACTTTGTGCAGCGGATTTTGCGGGATCTTTACACCGATGGGGTCAATCGGGTTGTCGTCGACAGCAGTGACGGATTGCGACGGATCAAACAATGCCTTGCTAATTGGGGGGAGGGAAAAATTCCCACCAGTTTGGCGATCGAGCAGCATCGCGAACCAAAGCCAATTCTTGAGTTCTTCCGGGTTAATGCGGCAATTCGAGAAGCCCTCCGCCCGCGTGTCGATCTGCCCAGCGGCGGCTACATCATCATTGAACCGACGGAGGCCCTGACCGTCATTGATGTCAATTCTGGTTCATTTACCAAATCCAAAACCTCCCGAGAGACAGTGCTGTGGACTAATTGCGAGGCAGCGGTAGAAGTTGCCCGACAACTACGACTACGGAACATCGCCGGGGTGATTGTAGTTGATTTTATTGACATGGACTCCCTTCAGGATAAGCAGCAACTCCTGGAACAATTTAATCGTGCATTGCGGGCGGACAAGTCCCGCCCCCAGATTGCCCAACTGACCGAGCTGGGTTTGGTTGAGCTGACCCGCAAGCGCCAAGGGCAGAGCCTTTATGAACTGTTTGGGCAGCCCTGTCCAACCTGTAACGGCCTAGGGCATTTGGCGCGTCTGCCCGGTGAAGCTCCCAGCCAGCCAGTGGATACTACTTCCCGTATTTGGGAATACACTTCCGATGATCTTGATTTGGAACATCCCGAGGTTGGTTCCGGTTTAGCGGGGGGGCTAGAAGCGAATGTATTGCCCCATCCCAGTTATCAGGAAAGCAAGAATGGGCGGCGGCGGCGGCGCGATCGCAATGACCGAAGTGACCGCAATGAGCGGGGCGATCGTAATGGGCGATCGGTTAGCAAGTTGCCCCCGGTGCCATCACTCCGCACCTCAGAGCCGACTAGCGAGCCTATGGCTGCGGCCGTAGCCACTCCGGTGTCAGTACCGACGGAGCGGCAGACTAAACGGGAGAACCCTCGACCCAAGCCCGTGCCACCGGAAGTGGTGGTGGTAGAAATGACTGAGGATGAGCAGGACGTATATGCCACCATGGGAATATCCCCCCTCCTGCTGGCCAAGCAGGAAATTAAAGACCCGCGGAACGTAATCATCTCCGTGACACTACCGGGGGTACCGCCCAGGGTTGTGCCTGTTCCTTCTGTCCCTGAATCGACGGCTGAGGAGGAATCCTTACCTGAGATGGCTTCTTCGCCGGGCTTTGAAGCTCCTCCGGAGCCTGCACCCCCTGTTGCCGAATCGGAATTTGTCCCTACAACGTCAAGCGATCCGCTTTCAGTAGTTGTAGAGCAGGTGCAGTTACCCCGATCGCCCGATGCCTCCCGGCGCAAGCGTTCGACCATGCGCTCTTCCTAAACCGGTGGCGGTTGTGCATGTGGTGGGCTGCGGCATTATTGGTGCTGCAGTAGCAGAATTCCTGAGCCATACTGACTTTGAGATTCATGTTTATGAGCAAAATAGTGCCCCTGCTCTCGGAGCAACAGCCGCTGCTCTAGGCGTCATCATGCCGGTTAGCAGTGGCAAGCTGGTAGGGGATGTGGTGACCCTACGGTTAGAAAGTCTCCGCTACTATGATGCCCTGCCGATGGCGAACGAGACCGCCGGAGTATTGACCCTATGCGATCGCCCAAGTGACACCAAAATGGAACAGCGGCGACAGCAGCGGGCAGCGCAGGGATTTGTATTGGAGTACTGGGATGAGGAGCGCCTGCGGGACATCTGTCCACAAATTGTGGCAAACTTTGGGGTGTATAGCCCAGCAGACCGAGCAGTCGATGGCGTAAAGTTGGCTCATCATTGGGTAGGAGAGGCTACTACCCGGGGAGTTCAGTTCCATTGGCAGACAGAGATCGCCCTAGAAGCAGTGCAGGGCTGGGCCCAAAGTGACCAAGTGGTGCTTACCAACGGATTAGGGTTGAATCATTTTTTACCTGTGCCGAGGGTGCAACCCGTGGGAGGGCAGGCAGTGAGGCTGCATTGTCCTGATCTGGCGATCGCCATGGTGGTGCATTGGCTCACCAACGACCCCATTATGCCCGACCTAAATCTGGTGCCCCGGGGTAATGGCGTTTTCGACTTGGGAGCTACGGTAGAGTTCCCTCCCTACGTGCTACCCCAGCTGCTCCATCCCAAACGACTACTAGCATCAGCGCAGCGAATTTGCCCCCAGTTGCATGACGCTAGGATCTTGTCTACTTGGACGGGCGATCGCCCCCGTCCACTCCAAGCGCGATCACCCATGATTGGTTTTTTGCAACCCAACGTGCTGGTAGCGACGGGTCATTACCGCAATGGTATTTTGATGGCTCCGATCACGGCGGCGATCATTCGAGATTTAATCATAGCGGGGCATAGCTCCTATCCGTGGCAGTTCTTATGCCCTGATTTTTTAAGCCCGCAAACTCAAAAATTCAAGCGCACTTAGTGCAAAATAATATTGAAGAACATTAGTCAAAAGTACTCCGATCAAGATAGAACGAGACAGTTAGCCTCGCCACTAAAACACGCATATTTGGGAAATGCCCTCCCGATTTAATTCGGGTCAAAACAACTAGCTTATTTGGTATTTCCAGTTATGTTCCATGCAATTTTATTGCACCTTAAAACTAGGGATACTTGTGCCCCTTTGATTTCCATGGATGGTGAGTGTGAATCTTGAAAGGTTTCGAGAGAAAAACAGTCAGGTCAAATAAAAAAGGCAGCGTTTAAACTGCCTAAACTTTTTTTGCGCCTTAAGAAACAGTGGGATTAGCGAAAGAGGGTGTCATTGGACAAGATTCGGGGCCAGTTGGCATTAGCCCGTTTGATCTTGCTGTTAGTGTCTTGCTTCCACTCGGCTTGGGCGCTGGCATCGTAATTGAGATAGAGTTTGCCGCCGCGGACTTCCCATGCGGTGGGCGTGGTAGTTGCTAGATTTCCGTCGCTGGCTGCTTTAGCGCAGTAGCCACCGTATTGGGGCGCATACTTTTCCGGGTTTTGGGCGAACAGATCGCGATGGCTGGCACTGGAAAATTGCCATGTTGCGCCGTTCCATTGATGGGTGAATTGCTTGGTTCCTTGGGAAGGCTTGCCTTGGGTAAAGTAGGCCACTACATCTTGTCCATCCAGGGCGACGCCTTTTTCGGTGTAAACCTTAGGATGTTTAGCCGCGGCTTGAATGTTGCTAGCTGGTTTAGCGGCACAGGGATTCTTCGAAGCACAGGGATTTTTAGCAGCGCAGGGATTCTTTGAAGCGCAGGGATTTTTAGCAGCGCAGGGGTTCTGAGCAATGGTTTCCACTTTCTCGGTTTGAACTGAAGAAGATGTGGATTGGGAGTTAGCAAATACAAAAGCACCGCCGCCAAGGACTGAAATGGTAACAAGGGTCAAGAGGTATTGAACTTTCACTATATTTTCTCCGATCAACACTTCATATACGTAGGAATGATCGGTAATGGATGTTTCAAGGTTCAGAAATTTCGCTTTTCTGCTGCTCTGTTCTAGCAGCTAAAAAAGCTTCAATAGTCCCGTGGTTTGGCTGCGGGGCGATCGCCCCAATACCCATGGTGGTTAGCGCACCAGCAGCACAGGCATAACGCTACCGACCTCATGGGCGTAGGTGACATCGGCTAGCTCGGCGAGCGGGCGCTGGCGCAGACGATGGATCAGGGCGGCGAGAAAGGCATCCC
>JAAUUH010000029.1 GCA_012031145.1 Oscillatoriales cyanobacterium SM2_2_1
CCTAGATCGGTTGGGGGTTAGATTTATTGAGGGGGGGTGGGCGGGTGCCAATCCCAAGGATGGGGAGTTTTTTGCCCGGATGGGGCAAACCCATCTCACCCAGGCCCGGTTGGTGGTATTTTGTTCGACGCGGCGACCGGGAATTTCAGCTAGCGAAGATCCGATGTTGGTGCCGATTTTGGCGGCGGCGACGGAGTGGGTAACGGTGTTTGGTAAGTCTTGGGATCTCCATGTCACGGAGGGGCTGCGGACGACTCCCGAGGAAAACCTGTTGATGATCGGCGATACGATCCGCTTTTTGCGGCAGCGGGGGCGGCGGGTGATCTACGACGCTGAACATTGGTTTGATGGCCATGCCGCCAATCCTAACTATGGGTTGCAGACGGTGGCGGTGGCGATCGCCGCTGGGGCAGACTGGGTGGTTTTTTGTGATACCAACGGGGGACGGTTGCCGCAGGAGGTGGCGGCTAGTGTGGCGGCGGTTCGGAGCCAGTTTCCCGAATTCGAGCAGTGGGGTATCCATACCCACAACGACAGTGGTCTGGCAGTGGCCAATGCGATCGCCGCCGTGCAACAGGGGGTGCGGATGGTACAAGGGACGATCAATGGCTATGGTGAGCGGTGTGGCAATGCCAATCTCTGCACGTTGATTCCCAATCTGCAACTGAAGCTCAACATTCCCTGTTTACCGGAGTCGCAGTTGCGATCATTAACAGAGGTTTCCCGCCAAATTAGTGAGCTGGTGAATCTAGCCCCCGATGACCACGCCCCCTACGTGGGACTGTCGGCCTTTGCCCATAAGGGCGGCATCCATGTCAGTGCGGTACAACGCAACCCCATTACCTATGAGCACATTGCTCCAGAACTTGTGGGCAATGACCGCCGCATTGTCATTTCGGAGCAGTCAGGATTGAGTAACGTGCTTTCTAAGGCCGCGAGCTTTGGTATTGAGTTAAGGAAGGACGACCCGGCCTGCCGTGAGATTCTCCAGCAGCTGAAAGACCTAGAGCAGGACGGCTATCAGTTTGAGGCGGCGGAGGCTAGCTTTGAATTGCTGATGCGCCAAGGGGTGGGCGATCGCCCCATCTGGTTCACGGTTCAGGACTTTCAGGTGCACTGCCACCATGGACTGGGCTATGAAATCACCCGCGCTACGGTTAAGGTCTCGGTCAAGGATAGTGAGCACTTGACCACGGCGGAGGGCAATGGTCCGGTGGCGGCCCTCGATGCGGCGCTGCGTAAGGCGCTGACAGCTTTTTATCCGGCGATCGCCCCGGTGCACCTCACCGACTACAAGGTGCGGATTCTCAATAGTGATGCCGGAACGGAAGCTAAGACCCGAGTTCTGATCGAGTTTAGCGATCATCGCCAGCGCTGGACTACAGTGGGGGTCTCGGAAAATATCATCACCGCATCTCTCCGAGCCCTAATTGATGGCTTGGAGTATGGCATTCGGCGCACGGTTTTGGGCTAAGATGCCTTCATTTCTCCCAGGCAAGGTACTAATAGGCAAGGCACTAAAATGAAGACCTTCGTAATGGCGATCGCCCCCCTGCTGGATGGGTTGCTGGCTGTGTTGCTGTTCCCGGCGGCCTGGCTCATGCGGGGTGTGCGCACCCTAATCCGGGCCGGTGGCATTTCCCGCTTGCCCCTTTGCCGTCGGGTGCTCTGGCACGTGGGGGTGTTTCCGATTCGTGACCATTACTATGAACCCCTCTTCGATACGCGCGCCCTGCGCCAACCCCTCGACAAACCCCGTCCTCTGCCGGGCATTGACTGGAATGAGTCCCAACAAATGGCGGTGCTATCCCAGTTTCGCTATGGAGATGAGCTAAGAGATCTGCCCCTTACTCCGCCCCAGATACCTGGCTCTCAGAAACAATTCCACTTTCAAAACAATTTTTTTGAGGCCGGGGACGCCGAATATCTCTACAATTTTGTTCGCCACACCAAGCCGACCCGGATCATTGAGATTGGTAGTGGCTATTCCACCCTAATTGCCGCTCGGGCGATCGCCCAAAATCACCGCGATGACCCTAACTATTGCTGTGAACACATCTGCATTGAACCCTATGAAAACTCCTGGCTGAGCCAGATCGATGTCACCGTGATTCGGCAGCCCGTGGAGTCGGTTCCCCTGGCTACGTTTCAGCAACTCCATGCCAACGATTTGCTGTTTATTGATTCCTCCCACATGATTCGCCCCCAGGGAGATGTGCTGTTTGAATACTTAGAGCTGCTGCCCCAATTGAATGCCGGGGTTTATGTTCACATCCATGATATTTTTTCCCCCTGTGATTACCCTGCCGATTGGCTGACCGAACGCATATATTTTTGGAATGAGCAGTACCTCCTCGAAGCGTTTCTCTCCCACAATAGCGACTGGCAGATTGTGGGTGCCCTGCACGATCTCCACCGTCGCCATTTTGCCGCCTTCCAAGCCGCCTGCCCGTTTTCGGAGCCGCACCGATCGCCCGGTTCGTTCTATATCCAAAAAATTGCCTAGGGGCGGCGATTCAACAGCAATCCAATCAGCATGTTGGCCAGGCGATCGCCATCAAACGGAGACACCTCCTTGCCGTGGAGGACTTCCTGTTCGACGTAAAAACCGATCATGGTGTATAAAAACAATCGCGCGGCAGCTTCCGGATCCCCACGGTGCAAACTTTGGAAATAGTCGGACAGTTGGACAACCGTTGGCAAGGCCAGGGAAGTAATGAAGCTCTTGGCGTGCTGAGGAAAGCGATCGGACTCGCCCATCAGCATCCGCATAAACTTAATGAAGTCCTGATCTGGATCCTCGACAATGTGTCGGGCTAAAACCTGCAAAACCATCTCGGGGGATTCGTCGGTAGCAAGGGGAGCGACCCCACCAAAGGTATGGCGAAAACGCGAGGCCGAAAGACTCTGGATCAGCGCCTCAAACAATACTTCTTTGTATTGGTAATAGCTGTGAATGGTGGCTTTGGAGACCCCAGCTCGGCTGGCAATGCGATCTAAACTGGCTCCAGCATAGCCGTGGGAAAGAAATTCTGCCATGGCGGCTTCCAGGACTGCGGCTTCTTTGGCGGCACGCCGGGAATCTTCGGCATAGGGAACAGTCATAGGCTTGACAATCAAAAGTCCTTAAAATTATACTCGGGATAACTGAACTGAACGGTTTAGTTTACTTCACTACCACTGATCAAATCGGAACACTCCTCGGGGTCTTCCGGTTTGATTTTTGGGGTATCCTCTTCCGCGTTTTCGAGGAGGAGCCTGAAGATTTGGCAGTACTTTGAGGGCGTGGCGACCATGGAACATATAGAACAATCTTTTGTGCAGCGTTATCGGCGATCGCTTTTGCTAGGGGCAGCGGTAGTTGCCTTGGCAGGGGCAGGGCTGCTTTGGTACCAACGGGGCGCTTCGGTCGAGGAGGTGCCAGCGGCTGTGCCCTCAGTGCCTAGGATTTCGGCCCTGGGGTACCTCGAGCCCGTGACACGGGTGGCGCGCTTGGCGGCTCCCACCTCCGGGGAAGGAGGACTGGGTAGCCGGGTAGCCGAGTTGCGGGTTGAAGAGGGCGATCGCGTCCGCCGGGGAGAGGTGCTGGCGATTCTAGACAGTCGTGAACGCCTGCAGATGGCTTTGATGGAAGCCGAGGGACGGCTGGAGATGGCGGAAGCCCAGTTGGCCCAGGTGGCCGCCGGTGCCAAACGCGGTGAAATTGCCGCCCAAGGAGAAGTTGTCCGCCGCATTGAAGTCCAAGCCGAGGGAGAGTTGTCCGCCCTACGGGCGACGCGGCGACGGTTGGCCGCCGAACTGGAAAACGCCCGCATTGAGCGTGATCGCTTTCAGCAACTCTACCGGGAGGGGGCAGCCAGCCAGTCCATTTTGGATAGTAAGCAATTGGTCTACGACACCGCCCAGGCAGCCCTCCAGGAGGCGATCGCCAACTCCGAGCGAGTATCCCGCACCGCCGCCCGTCAACGCCAAGAGGCGATTGCTACCCTAGAGCAGATCGCGGAGGTGCGTCCGGTCGATCTGGAAGTGGCAGCGGCGGAGGTGCAGATGCAGCGGGCCGCCGTGGCGCGGGCACGGGCCAATTTAGCCCAGGCTACCCTGCGATCGCCCTTCGACGGCCAAGTGCTCAAGGTGCATGCTCGTTCTGGGGAGCAGGTGGGGGAGAGCGGCATTTTGGAGTTGGGGCAAACCCAGCGGATGGGGGCTGTTCTCGAGGTTTACGAAACCGAAAGCCGTCGGGTCAAAGTCGGTCAGCGGGTACGGATCTTTACCGACAGTATGGCGCTGCCTCTCCTGGGAACCGTTAGTGAAGTGGGGGTACGGGTGCAGCGGCAAAACGTGATCAACGCCGACCCCACCACCAACATCGATGCTCGGGTTGTAGAAGTGCGAGTTGTCCTCGACGAGGATGGGGCGGCCGCGGTCAAGGATCGCACCAACTTGCAAATTACCGGAGAAGTAGAACTATGACGTTGAAGCTGAACATCCTCCATTGGCCCCTGTGGCAGCGAACACCCATGGGTTGGTTACAGTTAAGGAAAAATAAATCCCGTCTCCTGGTGGCGATCGCCGGCATTGGCTTTGCCGACCTCCTCATGTTTGCCCAGTTGGGAATTCAAGCCGCGTTGTTTGAGAGTAACACCCTCCTTAACGCCAGCCTCAAGGCAGATATCATCCTCCGCAGTGCCCAATATCGGGATTTGAGTCTGGCCAATACCTTTCCCCGCCGCCGCCTGTTCCAAATTCGGGACATTCCCGGCGTTGCCTCCGCCGATGCGTTCTATGTAGAGCCGGTGGTCTGGAAAAATCCGCAGACGCGGCGCAAAACCCAGGTCACCATGGTCGGCATCAGTACCGAGCGATCGGCGCTGACGATCCCCGAAGTTGAGTCCAACCTCACCGCCATTCGGCAGGCGGATACGGTGCTCTTTGATGAACTGTCACGGGGCAGCTACCAGGAGGTCATTCAAGCCACCCGCCAAGGTAATCCCGTCACCACCGAAATTGACCGCCGCACCGTTCAGGTCGTCGGGTTGTTTCCCCTAGGCGCTTCCTTCGCCACCGATGGCACCGTGATTACCAGCCAAGACACCTTCCTGCGCTTCTTTCCCCAGCGTAGCCCCGGTCAGGTCACCCTAGGATTGATCCACGTGGCACCAGGAGCCGACCCCAAGGCCGTCGTGGCTCAGCTTCAAGCAGTTTTGCCCCCCGATACGATCGCCGCGACCAAAGCTGATTATGTGGCCTTCGAACAGGCCTACTGGGCGGAAACTACCCCCATTGGCGTGGTCTTTGGCTTTGGCACCATCATGGCCTTTGCCGTGGGCACCGTGATTGTGTTTCAGATTTTGGCCACCGATGTTGCCGACCATTTGCCCGAATATGCCACCTTTAAGGCCATGGGCTACCGCGATCGCTTTCTGCTGGCGACCGTTTTGGAGGAAGCCGTAGTGCTTGCCATCCTCGGGTTCATTCCCGGACTCGCCCTCGCTCTAGGGCAATATGCCCTGATTCGCCAAGTGGCAGCGCTCCCCATCGCCATGACCGGGGCACGCCTGGGTTTTGTCTTCTTTCTGACGTTGGTCATGTGCAGCTTCTCGGGCTACGTCGCCACCCGCAAACTGCAATCCGCCGATCCCGCCGATATTTTTTGAGGTTCCCATGAACGATCCCGCCATTGCCGTTACCAACCTTGACCATTTTTATGGAACGCAAAACCTGCGCAAACAAGTTCTGTTTGACATCACCCTGGCGATCGCCCCCGGTGAAATCGTGATTCTTAGTGGCCCCTCCGGCTCCGGGAAAACCACCCTCCTCTCGCTCATGGGGGGACTGCGGGCCCCCCAGACCGGTAGCCTGCGCATTTTGGGACAAGAGCTGGTCGGCAGCGCTCCAGCGGTGCAGATCGCCTGTCGCCGCGCCTGCGGCTATATCTTCCAAGCCCACAACCTCCACGGCAGCCTCACGGCTCTCGAGAACGTCATGATGGGATTAGAAGTTCAGGGGATTTCCCGTCCGGAACGACGATTGCGGGCCGCAGACATGCTGCATCTGGTGGGTTTGGGGCAAAGGCAAGAGTACTATCCCGAAAACCTATCCGGGGGGCAAAAACAACGGGTGGCGATCGCCCGGGCCCTAGTGGGAAACCCACGCCTAATCTTAGCCGACGAACCCACTGCCGCCCTTGATAAGCAATCGGGACGGGAAGTGGTGGAATTAATGCAAACCCTAGCCCAGGAACGCCACTGCACAATTTTGCTGGTCACCCACGACAACCGCATTTTAGATGTCGCCGATCGCCTCATCTACATGGAAGATGGACGGCTCGCCGATCCCGATCAAGCTCGCAAGCTGTTAGCTGGCCATGCTTGAGTCAGAGATTAGGATAAGCGTTGCCCCGCTAAATTTTACAGGCCAGGGGCTGAATCCCTAGCCGTGAAAGCATTTAAATTTAATGATGACAGCCCCTACCGGGCTACATGCACCACTTCGTCGTCGCCCTTTTAACTCACATGTCGCCCGGATCAGGGAACACTCAAAGCCGCTCTTTTTTTGGTCATCATTCGTAACTTACCCGGTGCCCAGCTTATCTTCTCTGAATGGAGCAAGCAGTTGAATCTTCGCACCAATCTCTGTTTCACTTAAAAACTGGCTAAACGATCACCGAGACACAATGAAAAATTCATAGAGCACAATTGTTAAATTCATCCGCACACTGTCTTTAGATGATATGGGCACCTAAGCATAAGTCGGGTACAGTGATTTGCTATGCGGCGCTTCTGCGCAACCAGCCAATAACTTCACTAGCATTCTCATCAGGAGGAAAGATCGGGTAGAAGACTTTAACAATTCTCCCTGCATTTGCAATGAGTGTTACTCGTTTAATAAGCCGCTGCCCTTCTATCTCAAAAGTTGGCAATTTTAACGTGTCAGCAAAACTTAAATCAGAATCGCTCAAAAGCTCAAACGGTAAATGAATCCGCTCTATTGCCTCTTTTTGATATTCGGTACTTTGCGTCCTAAGTCCAAACACTTGCGCTCCCAACTCGCCTAGCTCTTGGTGGTGATCCCGAAAGGCGCAGGATTGGGGCGTGCATCCCCTTGCCCCAGGAATCTCGTCCCAACCATTAGGTGGCAGAACACCCGGCTGACCTGTCATTGGGTAGCAATAAACGACAACATAACCTGTGATCGCTGATAAATTTACCCATCTCCCTGGAGTTGAAAACAAAGCGATCAATGGTAAGCAACCCCCTAGTAAGTGATTGCAAGCGCCATCCTCTAATGGAACGAGTAATTTTCGGTAACTCTGTCAACTCTTCCATGGACCCCTCAGCTTTTGCAATTCACCTGACGCTAACAGATAACCTTTCAAACACTTCCCTGCCAGAAACTTGAGTCGTGCCACCAGTAATTAAACTGCAATGAGACAGATTCATGTACATCCATTATTTAACTTGTAAGGATAAACGGCATGGAAATTATGTTTAATTTGACCTGAAGCAAACCTGATCTGAAGAAGCTGCGAGAATAAAATACGCTATATTTCATGCTGCATTAAGCTACCTAAATTTCCTGCAGCCATTAGATAACTGATGCACTGCAGGGGGTATGCGGCGAGCGATCGCAGGACACTTTAGTTTCTTCGAGGGTTCCTGCACCTCAGCTAAGGCATGGTGCCGCTCTAGGCTCTGTTCCGATAACATCCCCTAGGAACTAATCAAGGATGGGGCGATATGGCATCCTAGGGCTATGGGATGATCCCTGTCCCTCTGGCGGCTGCCATTTTTTCACCCTCGCCCTCCTGTAGTTTTGTGCCTTTTGGGCGATCGCTGCAAGATGTACAAGCAAAAACTTATCAATTCATCAATTAATTTATCAATCAACTTATCAATCAACTGACGCGTTGCACCCTCTCCAAATGCCGCCCCCAGTCTTAGCACTCGAATCTTGGTATGCGTTATAGGTATAGCTGTCAATAACTTGGTTAGGATGGGGTGCAGGGGTGAAACCCCTGGCTGGGGCCGCAGCCCCCAAACCCCCTTTTCTTTCGATGTCCGAACCTACCCGAATATAGCTACATGTCCGTGAGTTGCTGGCAATGATTAGAGGTTCTAGTTTAATATCTAATCAATGCTGTGCACTACTCCTAAACGGGGTGTCAACTCCTTTCAGTGCTCAAATCAGATATCTAAGGCATTGTTGACAGGTTCAGTAGCCATAAACATCTTTTTGGAAGCCCTAGTTATTGATGCAAAGTAATCGGTTCGTCCTTGACTGCGTATCTAATTCAAGCTTGACTGGGCATTGACACCGTTCAATAGGGGGTCTTTGTTACCCTGGATATGACAACATAAAAAACTAGGGAGCCGTCTCCCTAGTTCCATTTTGTTTGCACTGGGTTGATGTCGCTTAATTAGGCGGAGTGCAATTCCTTGTCAGGGATCTTGGCATATTCGGAAACAATCTGGCGAAATTCATCGCCGGCCATTGTTTCTTTTTCAACCAAAAGATCAACAATGCGATCCATAGCCACGCGATGTTCTCGAAGCAGTTGCAGCGCCTGTTCATAACAGAGCTGAACAATTATCCGTACCTGTTGGTCAACACGAGTTGCAATTTCTTCAGAAAACTCCGAGCGGGACATTAAATCACGTCCTAGAAAAACTTCGGAGCTTCGCCCTTCAAGGGACAGCGGCCCAATATTGGACATGCCAAAACGAGTGACCATTTGCCGAGCCATGTTACTCACCTGCTGCAGGTCGTTGCCAGCGCCAGTGGTAATCTCGGCCGTGCCGAAGACAACTTCTTCGGCAGCACGTCCGCCAAGGGCGCCGCTAATGCGGGCCAAGATTTGAGCGCGGGAAATCAGCATTTGTTCTTCACTAGGAGTAAACCAAGTTAAGCCTGCCGCTTGACCTCGGGGAATGAGGGTGACTTTCTGAACAGGATCGTGATCTTTAATTAGGGTGCCGACAAGAGCATGACCAACTTCGTGATAGGCAATTAGACGTTTGTTTTTGCTGTCCACCAGAGCTTTGCCCTCTAACCCAGCAATCACTCGATCCACAGCATCATCAATTTCTGCAATTGTGATGGCTTCCTTTCGCCTCCGGGCTGTCAAAATTGCCGCTTCGTTGAGCAAGTTGGAAAGGTCTGCACCAGTGAATCCGGGGGTGCGCCGGGCGATCGCCTCTAGGGAAACAGAGGGGTCTATTTTTTTGCCGCGGGCATGGACATGGAGTACCTGCAGGCGGCCCTTGATGTCGGGGGGGTCGACACTAATTTGGCGATCAAAACGACCGGGGCGCAGCAGCGCAGAGTCTAGGACATCAACACGGTTGGTTGCTGCGATCACAATCACGCCAACATTTCCCTCAAAACCATCCATCTCGGTCAAAATTTGGTTGAGGGTCTGCTCCCGCTCATCGTTGCCGCCGCCTATGCCTGCGCCCCGCTGCCGTCCGACTGCATCGATCTCATCGATAAAGATAATGCAGGGCGCGGTTTCCTTAGCCTTTTTGAACAAATCCCGCACCCGTGAAGCACCAACACCAACAAACATCTCTACAAATTCAGAGCCAGAGACGGAAAAGAAGGGCACTCCAGCCTCACCGGCGATCGCCTTAGCCAGGAGGGTTTTACCAGTACCGGGAGGGCCAACCAGCAGCACACCCTTAGGGATTTTGGCCCCAACGGCTGTGAAGCGTTCGGGCTTTTTCAGGAAGGTAACCACTTCCTGCAGCTCTTCCTTAGCCTCCTCAATACCGGCAACATCGTCAAACATGACACCAGTTTTAGCTTCCATCATGAAGCGGGCTTTAGATTTACCAAAGTCCATGGCCTGACCTGGTCCGCCCATTTGGTTTGAGCGACGAAACAAAAAGAACACCCCAGCCAGCAATGCCGCCGGAAAAATCAAATTACTGAGGAAATTCCAAATTGCGGGGGTGTTACTAGGCGGATAGACAGCCAAATCTACCCCCGATTGCTGCAACTTATCCATTAATTCAGGAGCGTAAAGTGGTAAATCAACTCGCGCCCTTTGCTCACGATTTTCTAATTGTGGATCAGTGGCAATGATTACGGCCGAGCGTCCGCCATCAAAAATATCCACCTTACGGACGAGGTGATTATCTAAGTATTCTAAAAAACGGCCGTAGGAAATTCGAGTGTTGGCCGCATTAATGCTAGGGCGAGATTGCGCCGGGCGAGCCAAAAGGGTTTGCCACAAGAAGAACGCAACGACTACCAGAGGCAAAGTCCACAAAAGTACATTTCGCCAAGTTGGTTTCATAGGGGTAAGAAATGGGTCTATTAACTTAAATTAACTTAACATAGTCTGCCTGAGATATTTTGCTCTGAGCAACTGAAGGGTTGATGTCACAATGATTTTGTGATTTTGTTTTTGGGAGCGCCATGATTTATACCTACGCGTTTCTGCTATCACCACCACCAAAGGCTGGAATTGCGGGGATTGGTCAAAGGGTAGAGTTTGTAACGGTAGGAACTATCGCGGCGGCGGTGGAACAGGGGGTTGATGTCCAAAGGCTTAAGGCGGAGTCCGAAGATCTGCTGCTGCAGGCAGTTTTGGATCACGAGAGGGTGGTGCAGTCCCTTTTTCGCTTGCAAGCAGTGCTGCCCTTGCGCTTTGGCACCGCATTTTTGTCGGTAGAGCATCTTATGGATTATTTGAAGACCATGCAGTTGGTTTTAGGTGAGCGGCTGCAGCAGCTTGAGGGCTACAGCGAGTTTCTTCTAGAAGCGGTGCGATCGGATCCGCCAGCCTCTGCAGAAGAGTCGGATAGCATTGGAGGACTGGCCTATCTGGAAGCCAAAAAGGAGCGCTACCGCGTAGCCCAGCGGCTGCAGGAGTCTATCCTTAGGGAAGCAGAGCAGGTTTGGCAATTGGTGAATTCTTACCCCAGTTATCGGGTGCCGACTAACGATCCTAAGCACACGCGGGTTTATCTGCTACTCCATGGGGAAGAGCGAACCCACGTGCAGGCGGTTATGGAGCATTGGCAAGGCGGCCATTCCCAATGGCAAATCTCATGGAGTCAGCCGCTGCCTCCCTACCATTTTGTGAGTGCAACTGAGACGTCATCTCCCTGAGTCTTGGCATAAACCTTATTTGAGTATTCGTCATAAAATTTAATAGGCTGAATCAATTAGGTTAGTCCGGATGCTCTATCCGACTGAGGATCTATGGCACTGACGATTGTCTGGTTTAGGCAGGATCTCCGGGTCTGGGATCACGAACCGCTGCACCGGGCAGCGCGGCGCGGACGGGTGATTCCGATCTATATTTTCGAGCGATCGCTCCTCCAGCATCCCGAAACCTGTCCCGCCCAAGTTGCTTTTATCCTTTCGTGTTTAGCTGCCCTCGACCAAGACTTACGCCATCTGGGGGGACGCTTAATTGTCCAAACAGGTGATCCGGCACAGATCCTACCTGACTTGGTTGCCCGGACTCAAGCAGACGGAATCTATGCCCATATTGATTGCGATCGCCTGTTCTGCCGCATTCGTGACGCCCAACTCAACCGGGCCCTTGCCCAACGGGAAATGCGGATCCGCTACTTTGAACCCCCCGGTAGCATCGAGCCCCTAATCTCCTATCCGGAATATCGCCAATGTTGGCATCGGGACATGGGGCAAGCCATGGCTCCTCGCCCAGCCCAAGTTCTTGTGCCCGACGAACTAACCGATACGCCATTGCCCACCCTAGCCGAGCTGGAGATCATTCCCGACGATAAACCGATTCCCGCCGGGGGCATTCACCCCGCGCGATCACTGCTCCAAGAATTCTTTGACACCAAGGCCGAGCGCTACTACTGGCAGCTATCCTATCCCAGTGCCGAAGCCACTACCGGACTCAGTCCCTACATCAAGGTGGGGGCTATCTCTATCCGCGAATGCGTCCACTATGCCCAAGCCTTTCTGTCCCACAGTGACCTTCGCATCCAACGCAGCAGCAAACAATTGATTTCCCGTCTCCGTTGGGGAAGTGGCTTTCACCAGCGCTTTCGCTATCTGCCCCAATTAGAAATTTGTTCTTTATATCAAGTTTTTGACCAGGAGGGCTGGGACTTTGACCCCGAAGCCTATGCTCGCTGGCAACAGGGAACCACTGGTTTTCCCATTGTCGATGCCGCCGCCCGCTGCCTTAGGGCCACGGGCGGGTGGAAAGGACTGAATTTCCGCAGCCGTGCCATCTATGCCAGCTTCCTGAGTAATCTCCTCGGCATGGACTGGCGCTGGGGAGCTCTCCACTTTATGCAGCACCTCCTAGACGGTGATTGTGCCATTGATCACTACCAGTGGGCTATGCAGGCCGGTGTCACCCACTGTGCTGATAAATCGTGGACACGAATCTACAATCCCGGAGAAGCGGCGATCGCCCGCTGTGACCCCGAAGCCCAATTTATTCGGCAATGGCTTCCCGAACTGGAACGGGTTCCCTTGGAGCACCTAGGTCAAGACCTTTCCGCTTTTGGCTATCCTGCACCCATGCTCCACTATGCCCAGTCCCGCAAGCAGCGAGTTCAGCAATTAGAGCGACAGAGGGGAACATTTCGACAACAGGAACCCATCACCCCGCACCTATCCCGCATGCCCGAGCACCCCATTCCCTTTGCTGGCGGGCAACACATCTGGAATGTGGACATCAACCCCGAACTGTTCCCATCGGCCATAGACTTGGATCGCCTTGACTTGACCCAAGCTAACCAACTGCGCACTTGGCTAGTGGCCCATGTGGACATCAAGCCCCACAGTCCCCGCGGTCTCGGTAAAAAGTCACGCTCAGCCAAGGCTTCAACTAAGGCAGTTCAGTTGTCTCTCTTCTAAAACGACCCCAAAAGACTTCTAGGACTCGCTACCAGCACTACGGGCCGCCTTTAGCAGTTCCACAAGACGGTGGTGGGCCTCCTTGGCATCCACTAGGGGGGGCACAAAGGGAACCTGCACCCGCTTTTCCCCGGTCTCAGACTGCACCTTTAGGGTCATAGCTTCAGCGGTGACCGACTCCATCAAGGCATGGGAAGCGTTCTGTTCCTGTCCATAGAATTGGGCGTAGATCAAAACCGCGTCGGCGTGATCCTTATTCATGTGGGCGCAAATGCGATCGCCCACAGCAGCAGAAATTAATTCAGAGATAGGTTCTGACATCGGTGAATCCTCCTAGGAAGCAGACTCAATCACACGATCAATCAAGCCATACTCTTTGGACTCATGGGCAGACATGTAGTAGTCCCGATTCATGTCCCGCTCAATTTTTTCTAGGGGTTGACCGGTGCGCTTGGCATATTCCTCATTCAGTTTCTGTCGAATGCGGAGGATCTCCCGCGCCTCAATTTCAATGTCTGAGGCCTGCCCCCGGGTGCCCCCGGAAGGTTGATGGATCATAATCCGCGCATTAGGCAAAGCAAATCGCTTGCCCTTAGTACCCGCCATCAGCAAAAAAGACCCCATCGAAGCTGCCAACCCAACACAGATAGTGGTAATGTCCGACTTGACGTGCTGCATCGTGTCAAAAATTGCCAGTCCTGCCGTCACAGAGCCGCCGGGCGAGTTGATATAGATGTAGATATCTTTTTTCTGATCCTCGGAGTCCATATACAGCAGCCGGGCGATGATCGAATTAGCCAAGCCATCGGTGACTTCACCACTCAGAAAAATGATTCGCTCTAGGGAGAGTCGCTCGTAGATATTAATCCACTGGGTGTAGGGGTCTCCGGGATAGCGGAAGGGAACTCTAGGAATACCAATGGGCATAGGTTTACTCTCACTTGATAGGAATAACTGGTTTGATGCAATCAGTGGGGTCGAAGTGGGTCAGAAGGAGCAGGATAGGGATTGATTCAGCTTCATCAATTTCGCAGCCATCTCCTAGGAGACGAAGTCAATGGATCCCTCGGGTGATACACCTACGAGGTCACACCCGCGATCGCCCGGGGTAAATCCTTGGGGCTCTCCAAAATGCGATCAATTAAACCGTAGTCCCTGGCCTGCTCCGGCGTCATGTAGTTCATCCGATCCATATCCTTAGCAAGGCGTTCCTGGGACTGCCCCGTATTGAGGGACAAAATTCGCAACATAGCTTGCTTGTTAGTGAGCACCTCTTGGGCCTGCACTTGAATATCTGAAGCCTGTCCCCGGGCCTGCCGTCGAGCTTGGTGCAAAATGATGGTTGCATTGGGCAAACTAGCGCGGCACCCCTTGGTTCCAGCCGCAAGAATCATGGCCGCCGTACCCATGGCCTGCCCCAAACAAATGGTATGCACCGGAGGTTTGACGTAACTGAGAGTATCGCAAATGGCGAAGGCTTCGGTTTCGTAGCCGATCGCATCACCGGTGTACCAAGACGTCCCCGTCGAATTGATATATATGTAGATTGGTTTTTCTGGGGAGTCATACTGCAAATAAAGCAACTGGGCGATGATCAGCTCCGTCACATCTACCCCCAACTGCTGTTTATACTCATCGGGAGAAACAAGGGGCAGCCCAAGATAGATAATGCGCTCCTTCAGCAAGAGCGAAGGTAGGTCGGGTGGTGGTGTGCGGGTATAGGCATCACCGTAACTGTAGGCAGATTGCACCGCCTGAATCGGTTGCCGTGAAGATGAATTCATACGCAGTCAGAACAACTAGAAGCTACCTTAGCACAGCCGCAAACCCTCTCTCCCACCTAGGAAGAGCGGTTATCCCGGGGTGGACGCACCCGACCGGGCGTGCTGTCTGGTTCCAGTAGGGGGGTGTACTGGTTGCCCACAAAATCTCGCTCTACACGGAGGCGCTGACTGGTAATGGTGATGCCGGTTTCACGAACAAGCACCACGGAAACCCAGCGACTGCCAACTCGGAATGGGGCTTGCCCAATCTTAAAAATGCCACCGGCCCGAAGGGGGGTTAGGTTGGCCGTGGTGTCCCGCAGGTACTCCCTAGGATTGACAGCCTCTTCCAACTGGGTGCCGAGCAACATGCTGTTACCAAGGGGTTCGGTCACCACCGCATCTAGAACATACTGACGACCCACCCCAATACGTTCTGGCATTCTCAGGCGCACTTGGGGAGGCTTTTCACCCGTGGTAAGGGTATTTTGCTCCGCAAGAATTTCTTGCTTGGTGATCTGTAACTGGCGATCGCGCACTTGATACTCCTGCTCGGAGAGCAGCGTAGCATTGAGGGCGAAGTTATCATTGCTTTCGGCCGCTTTGCCCACCATGCGGGTGCGGGTTTGGGCAACAAGGCGATCACCCCGACGTTCCCATTTGACCAGTTCAGTCGTGTGGCGAAGATCGGGATATCGCTGCCAGAGAGCTTGGAGGGCTTCCCGCATCTGCTCACGGGTTAGTCCATCGCCATGGCTGAAACCGGGGGCGTGGGCAGCTAGAACCGCCGCTCCATCTTTTTTGTTGGCGGCTCCATCAAGAGCACGTAGGAAGCTCAGGAGTTCGGCGGGGGCGGAAGCTTGCTTCGGCTCGGACTGGGGAGCCGAGGCAGAGTTTGCCAACGGATTTGCCAGTACAGTTGCCGGAGTGAAAAGGCAACAGGTGAACAAAATCACGCAGAGGCGTTTGGACATAGCACATTCAGGTTCTGTTGGTCGTAATTCTAGCACAGCCAGATCCCTAGCCCA
The DNA here is from genome assembly GCA_012031145.1 of Oscillatoriales cyanobacterium SM2_2_1. GTDB lineage: Bacteria > Cyanobacteriota > Cyanobacteriia > Pseudanabaenales > Pseudanabaenaceae > UBA999. The sequence continues at coordinate 15,644 of JAAUUH010000029.1, forward strand.
AGCCCGTGGTCAGGCGCGTCCAGTAGGTTTCATAGAGATTGAGTGTGGATTGAGAAAGTTTACGGATGGTTTGGCTTTTTGAATGTATGCCTCACTGGGGTCGAGGGCAGCGATCGCCCGTAGGTCTGGAGCTAATTGCTCTTTGGCCTTGCGGTTGGTGGTGCCAAAACTATTGGCATCGCTGATGCTGACAGCAATCTCTGGTCTCAAGATGTAATTGATCCAGCGGTGGCTGGCCTCAATGTTGGGTGCGCCCTTAGGAATGGCGATCGTATCTGTCCAAATAGACGTGCCCGAAGCGGGCAGAAGGTATTTGATATTGGGATCTTCCCGGGAGATCCGAATGCCATCCCCTGAAAAAGCCATAGCAAGGGTGAGATCTCCTGCCCGCAGTAGGTCTGTCCACGCATCGGTACTAAAGTTAGCCACTGCTGGCAAAAGTTCCTTCAGCCGCTCAAAGGACTGGTTGATCTCATCGTCATTCTCTGAGTTATAGGAAAATCCCAGGGTATGCAGAGCCATGCCCATGACTTCCCGCACATCCTTCAGCAAGGTCATACGCAGTTTATCCCGGTGCTGCCAAAGGTAGCTCCAGTCCGTGGGCTCTTCTCCAATAATTGACGTCACCGCATTTACGTTATACGCAATACCGGTAGAGCCCAAACTCACCGGTAGGCTGAAGCGATTACCGGGGTCGTAGGGGCGGTTTAGATAACTTGGAGCAATGTTGGTGAGGTCGGGCAGCAGTTTGCGGTTCAGGGGCACCAACAAATCTAAGGAGCGCATCTGCTCGATCATGTAATCACTGGGGTAAATGATGCTATACCCCGCCCGCCCCCCCGCTGCTTCCAGTTTGGAGAGCATCACTTCATTAGAGTCGTAGGCATCGCCGACCACCCGAATACCCGTTTCTTTGGTGAAGGCATCAAAAATTTCGGTGTTGTCCACATAGGTGGCCCAGCCGTAAATAAATAGGGTGTTGCGATCGCCCGTGGGTTGGGGGGCATCGGTAGACTCGCTTTCCGGCTCCCCCGGGGAGGCCGTGGACTCAAACAGGCTGCAACTGGAAAGCATCGCGGTTGTGGCGCAGGCCGCAGCAGCTCTAGCTCCATGGCGCAAAAAGTGACGACGTTCCATGGTCATGGCAAGGGGCGATCACGGTTGGGTTCGACAATGGCAAAGCAATCTTCTGGCAACCAAGAGATATACACTTGGCTATCTAGGGGCGGGATGGTTTCGCCAAAATGGTGCGACTTCGTGAGCGTAATTGCCACCGGGATAGGGCTGTCGCCAGCATAGAGGTCTACAAAATATTGGGAGTGATCACCAAGGTACAAAATGCTGTTAAGAATTCCCCGGTAGGTGTTGTAGGGCTGCATGATGTGCTCGGTCGAGAGCTTCATCTTCTCTGGTCGTACACTAATTAGAACCTCCCGACTGGCCTGCCAATCTGGGGGTTTGGCTGCCACGATCGCCAGCCCTGTGTGCGATCGTAACTCCAAAAACTCGCCGTCCTGCTCAATCACCCGACACTCAAACACATTGGTTTCTCCCACAAACTCGGCAACAAAGCGCGTTGTTGGGGCATCGTAAATTTCCATGGGCGTTCCAATCTGCTCGATTCGCCCCTTATTGACCACCGCAATCCGACTGGAAATACTCAGTGCCTCATCTTGGTCATGGGTGACCATGATGAACGTAATTCCTGTCTCCTGTTGCAGCAGTGATAGCTCTACCTGCAATTCCTTGCGCAGCTTAAAATCTAGTGCCCCTAGGGGCTCATCTAGCAACACCACCTTAGGGCGATTCACCAGCGCCCGCGCCAAGGCCACCCGCTGCTGTTGCCCCCCCGACAGCTGCCTGGGGTACCGATCGCCCTTTTCTTCTAGCCGCACCTTGAGCAGGGCCTCCCGCACCCGCTCAGAAATCTCCGGTTTCGGCACCCCCTTTACCCGCATGCCAAAGGCGACGTTTTCATTCACCGTCATGTGCCCGAAGAGTGCATAGCTCTGAAACACGGTATTGACCAAGCGACGGTAGGGGGGCACCCCATTCATCGGCTGCCCCGCAATAAACAGCTCGCCCGCCGAAGGCTCCTCGAATCCCGCAATCATCCTTAGGATCGTCGTCTTGCCACACCCCGATGGCCCCAGCAGAGTGAACAACTCACCCTGAAACACCTGGAGATCCACACCTTGAACCACCGCATTTGGGCCATACATCTTGTACACCCGCTTCAGCTCCACATCGGGGGCGTTTTGCACGGTCAGTCCAGTCTTGAGGGCGATCGCAGCATCAATCATAGGAGCCTCAGGCGTGACAATTAAGGCATTAATATAGCGTGGAATTCTGCAAAAGGATCGGGTGATCAGCCATCACAGCTCGACAGCTCGATCCAATTCTAGCGCTCCTATGCCCCGATTATCATCCAGCCATGACACCGCATCCCGCGTCCAATTTATTTTTGCCCCAAAACCAAAAAACAGGCGATAAATAGGGCAGCATTGTGTATGCTCAGAACAAAAAATAAGTTCAAAGTAAACGGAATTTGGCATGAAAGTACTGGTGATTGGTGGTGATGGATATTGTGGTTGGGCCACAGCCCTGCATTTGGCAAATCGAGGCTATGAGGTTGGCATCCTAGACAGTCTGGTGCGGCGACACTGGGACAACGAGTTGGGAGTCGCCACCCTGCCCCCGATCGCCAGCATCCAGCAGCGCCTAGACCGTTGGTACAGCCTGACGGGTAAAAAAATCGACCTTTTTGTCGGCGACATCACCAACTACGACTTTGTGCAGCGGGTATTTACCACCTTCGAACCAGAGTCCGTTGTCCATTTCGGGGAACAACGCTCCGCTCCCTTCTCCATGATTGATCGCGAACATGCTGTGCTCACCCAAGTCAATAATGTCGTTGGCACCCTCAACCTGCTTTATGCCATCAAGGAATCAGCCCCCGACTGTCACCTAGTTAAACTCGGCACCATGGGCGAATATGGTACGCCCAATATAGACATCGAAGAGGGCTACATCACCATTGAGCACAACGGACGCAAGGATACCCTACCCTACCCAAAGCAGCCGGGCAGCTACTACCACGTTAGCAAGTGTCAGGATTCCCTCAATATTCATTTCGCTTGTCGCATCTGGGGGCTGCGCGCCACCGACCTCAACCAAGGGGTGGTCTATGGAGTGCTCACGGAAGAAACCGGCATGGATGAGCTGCTAATCAATCGCCTCGACTACGACGGAGTATTTGGCACAGCCCTCAATCGGTTCTGTGTTCAAGCGGCGATCGGACATCCCCTCACGGTCTATGGCAAGGGTGGTCAAACTCGCGGCTTCCTCGACATCCGCGATACGGTGCGCTGCATTGAACTCGCCGTAGCCAACCCTGCCGACGCTGGACAGTTCAGGGTCTTTAATCAATTCACTGAGCTATTCTCCGTCTCTGATTTGGCCGCCAAGGTGCAAGAAGCGGGGCGCGCCCTTGGGTTAAAGGTAGAGGTTGACCACTTGCCCAATCCCCGGGTAGAGCTGGAGGAGCATTACTTTAACGCTAAAAACACGAAACTGCTCGACCTCGGCCTAAGCCCCCATTTCCTGTCCGAGGCACTACTCGACTCCTTGCTTAATATTGCTATTAGGTACCGCGATCGCATCGATACTAAGGAAATACTGCCCCGGGTGAAGTGGAGATAGTTCCCACGGTAGAAGGAAAACTTGGAGACAGAATGTATAGTCGATAACAATAAGAAAAGACTATACATTCTCCGTTCTTAAGTGCTATGACGGTATCTTCTGAAGCCTTGCACATTATGGTCGTTGACGATCACGAATTGACCCGCTGCGTGCTGATGCACGCCCTTCTCCGCCAAGGTTTTATTAGCAGGGTGCAGGTTGCAGCCCATGGCAGAGATGTGATCGCCCAACTGGGGCAAATGTCACCAGAGCAGCATCCAGATCTGATCCTGATGGATCTTCACATGCCAGTCATGGATGGCTGGGCGGCTTCTACTTGGATCAAAAAGCATTATCCTTACATCAAGATTGTGGCCTACTCCGCGGCCGAAGGCGGACATCGCCAAGCCAAGCAGCATGGCGCTACCATTGATGCGTTTTGTGACAAGGGAGAATGCACCCAAAGCTTACTCCAGACCATTCAGCAGGTTTTGTAGGTGGGCAATGGTTCAGGTTTTTGTCAATGGTGAAGTGCGCCCCTGTCCCTTAGCGTGCAGCCTGGGCAGTTTTCTGGCCCATGTGGGGCTAAATCCTCGATTGATCGCTGTGGAATACAATGGCGAAATATTGCACCGGCAGTATTGGCACAGCACCGTACTTCAGCAAGGCGATCGCCTCGAAATTGTTACCATTGTCGGTGGTGGCTAGGGTTCGTTATCGCGTAATGAGTTGCTAGATACTCTTGAGGCGAGAGGTTCAGCCCCTAGGCTGTGAGATTTGACAGGTGCGGTAACGCTCCTGCCGCAAGGCTTCTAGCCAAATTGAACTGATCACGCGCCTTAAGAGCCGAGCTTAAAGGCATCCAAGAACATCGAGTAAATGTACCCCTGTTTGAGGGAATTCAGCATATCCAAGCCCAGAAACTGCTTGGCGTAGGGGGTGATTGTGGCGACATTTCTGCGGTAGCAAAACCGACTGATTACTTCAACCGCCACCAACGAAAAGACTGCGGAGCTAATATCCCAAACAGCGGTTGCTCCCGTAGTTGTGGAAACAGCGGAGCCAAGGAAAAAGCCAAGCAGCCAGCTCAGTGCAATGAGGGAAAACCGTCGCCAAGGATTATTTAACCAAGTAGACAGACTGCGGCCACTTTGCTCGACCAGGGTATTTAGACGAGTATTTTGCATCTTCTGCAAATCTTTTGTACACTAGCATTCTATGTCTTTATTTCTGTAGATTTCTCTGATATGGCTAAAAAAAGTATGGTTGAGCGCGAGAAAAGGCGCGCCAAGATGGTTCAAAAGTATGCCAATAAACTAAGCGAACTCAAGTCACAGCTCGATAATGCCGATCTGTCCCAGCAAGCTAAGCTAGATTTGCACCGCAAAATTCAGCAAGTGCCGCGTAATGCCAACCCTACCCGATTACAAAATCGTTGTTGGCTGACTGGTCGCGCCCATGCCTACTACCGCGACTTTGGACTGTGCCGCAACATGCTTCGTGACATGGCTCACCAAGGGCTGCTGCCTGGGGTAGTTAAGTCTAGCTGGTAGGGAATGCTCGATGTTTTCCCCTACCTTGCGATAAACTGACGGCGTTGTTCCCTGCGAAGTCTTGACCGTCATGAACCCACTTGATGTCGTATTTTTCCGGCTGAACTTAACGCCACTTCTAATGGTGTTTATTTGGATTGGTGGCTCCCTATATTTGACCTACGTTGGATTATCGTTTCCTTTCGGTTCTTTTGCTGACAAGTTATTTAATGTTGTCGGAGCCCTGATATCTTTCCGTGTGTTCTGTGAGGTTGCCAATGTTCTCTTCAAGATTCACAGCGAGTTGGTGGAGATGAATAATCGTAGTCGCTAGCAGCGCCCCGTAGCCCTGATCACTTCTTGAGTGGCGCTTCTGTCCTGAAGATTGCCGAAAGATCCTTAAAGATGGTCATGGATTAAGTGATTGCTGTCATTCCTCCCTAACATGCCTTAATGCACCCTAGAGAGTGGTTTTGCACCCTCTTTTTTTATGGGTGTTTATGGGTGCTTCTGTGCTGCCCGGGCTAGAGGAATTAGCTATAACGGGTCAATTGAATACGAAAACGCTCTTTCTTGGTAATCAGAATATCGCCGATTAGGAGGCGGCCCTTTCCCCGAATCACCACCAAGTCGCCGGTATTGAGGTGATGGCTCGGTTGGGTGACGCTTTTCCAGTTCACACGTACCTGGTCGGCTTGAATTAGTTCCACCATTTTGCTGCGGGCAACGCCAAACCCTGCGGAGGCGATCGCATCCAGACGCAGGGAGGCCTCGGTGGTGGTGATCTCTTTGATCTGGGGTGGGCGAATTTTGAGTTCGGTAAGGTCAATGGCTCGGGTTTTGACCGGAACTGTTCGCACTTGGGTTAAGTGAAGGGTGAGGTAGTCCACCAACTCTGGCACTACAAAAGCCTGGGCCCCCCGCTCACCGATGCCTACCAAGTCACCAACTTTGTGTCGCTCAATACCTGCCCCTAACATGGAACCCAAAAAGTCGCGATGGCTGGCAGGATCAAAGAGGAAGTTGCCACTTATTTCGATTGCTGCAAGCGGAACGACCGAAGGATCCAAGGGTAGTTCGCTGCGGGCGATCGCCACCCGTACCCGTTCTGCCTGTTCATAGCCTCCCCAAGCCAAGAGATGAATTTCGCCTAGGGGTTGCACCCATCGAATCGCCTCCGCCAACTCCGGCGGAGTGAGGAAGTCGCTCCATGTCACCTCCCAAGTAGTAAGGGCGCGATCACCCAAATCTAATAGCCGGCTAAGGGTTTCACGATGTTCAGTATGGCTTAGGATGGTGCGGGGCAGCCCACTCATGATCCTGGAATTTGCATGGCCCGTGCCAATTCGGCCGCTACTTCTGGACGAGAGAACTCTGGCGGTGGTAATTCACCTCGACGTAACATCTCCCGCACCTTAGTGCCGGACAGATGGATGCGCTCCTCCGGGGAACTGGGGCTGGTCTTGGTCGTGGCCATGCCCCCCGTGCGCTTGCAGTAAAAGGCATGCTCGAACATCAGAGGTATGATTCCCAACTCATCTGGGGTGAACTCTGCAAAAATATATTGGGCATCATAGGTGCCGTAGTAACTCCCGACACCAGCATGGTCACGCCCGACGATGAAATGGGTACAGCCGTAGTTTTTACGGACTAGGGCATGGAAGATCGCCTCCCGCGGTCCGGCATAGCGCATGGCAGCGGGATTGATCGCCAAAATCACGCGATCGCCAGGATAATAGTGCTCCAGCATTATTTCGTAGCAGCGCATGCGCACATTGGCCGGCACATCATCACTTTTGGTTGCACCCACGAGGGGATGCAAAAACAGACCATCAACGACTTCTAAAGCACATTTCTGAATGTACTCGTGGGCGCGATGGATGGGGTTACGGGTCTGAAACCCCACTACGGTTCGCCAGCCCCTCTCTTGAAACTTTTGCCGTGAGTCTAATGGGTCGATTTGATAGGCGGGGAACAACGGATGGGGACGACGCTCCAGAAGCCATACATCTCCGGCCAGGTAGTGATCGCCCTGTTGATAGATCACCTGCACGCCTGGGTGGGCTGCCTCCGTTGTGCGGTACACCTTTTGGGCCTCCGCTTCTTTATCGTAGGTAAAGATCTCCTGGAGCGCCAGCACCCCGATCGCCTGCCCTTGGGCGTCATTCAGCCGCACTAATGTATCCAGCTTCACATTTTCCGCCACCGCCGCGGTCACCGGCAGTGTAATTGGGATCGACCATGCCAAGCCATTATCCAGATGCATGGTGTCCACTACCGCCCGATAATCGGACGCCCCCATGAACCCCGTCAGGGGGCTAAACCCACCGATCGCGATTAGCTCCAGATCCGAGAGCGATCGCTCCGAAAGAGTCAGTGCCGGGGTCCGCTCCGTCTGCTGTAAAAACTCCTTAGCCTGCTGTGGTGTTGCCAAACGCTGGATCAGATGCCCCCCGTGGGCGGGAATGAGATGATGTCCCATGAAGTACTTGACTCTAAAAGATTAAGATGGCTGCTCCCATGGTAGGGCCGAATGCCCCCATCATCATGGCCGATTTTTCGCCGTCAAGGTATTTATAGATATAGTTAATACTTATCAATTGAATCAAACATTCCTAAGAACAAAAGTGCCCCAAACTGCCTTTAATAGGGTGGTGAGGAAAGAAAAAATTGACTTTGCACGGGCAATTTCTCGGTTGCAGACATTTTTTGATTGCAATCTCTTTTTCTTTGGCGATCGCGTCGAGGTTCCATTTGGAATAGTTAACCCTGGGATAAATCATTTCAATTGCTTAACCAGAGAAACAAATTCAAGGGGGATATACTCATCAATTATTAACAGATGGTTACAAAAAACTTCTGTAGTAATGGTATTTCTTGCTGATAGGATAATGATTGCTGATTCCAGCTAAATTAAGACTTCTAGAATCAAGAAATGTCCTTGCATAGCCCCATCGGGCGAAGCAATTCTGGAGATCAAATGCCACTGGGAAAGAATTTCGGTCGCCATGCGTCAGGAATTCGCAACTTTTATTTAAGTCTAAGGAGAACTCAATGTCTTACTCGCAAACACAAACTCAGGCAAAGTCTGGGTATCAGGCGGGCGTAAAAGATTACAAATTAACGTATTACACCCCCGATTACACCCCTAGGGACACTGATATCTTGGCAGCATTCCGGGTCACCCCCCAGCCCGGTGTTCCCCCCGAAGAGGCGGGCGCTGCAGTAGCCGCCGAATCTTCTACGGGTACTTGGACGACCGTATGGACCGACCTGCTGACCGACTTGGATCGCTACAAAGGGCGCTGCTACGACATCGAGCCTGTCCCCGGCGAAGATAACCAGTTCATCTGTTTTATCGCCTATCCCCTCGACCTGTTTGAGGAAGGCTCGGTAACCAATATGCTCACCTCCATCGTGGGGAACGTGTTTGGTTTTAAGGCATTGCGTGCCCTGCGTCTCGAAGATCTACGGATTCCCATTGCCTACCTCAAAACCTTCCAAGGACCCCCCCACGGCATTACCGTTGAGCGGGACAAGCTCAATAAGTACGGACGCCCACTGCTCGGTTGCACCATTAAGCCTAAACTGGGTCTTTCGGCTAAGAACTATGGTCGAGCCGTGTATGAGTGCCTCCGCGGTGGTCTTGACTTCACTAAGGATGACGAAAATATCAATTCCCAGCCCTTTATGCGCTGGCGCGACCGGTTCCTCTTTGTGCAAGAGGCGATCGAAAAGGCCCAAGCTGAAACTGGTGAAATCAAGGGGCACTACCTCAATGTCACTGCTCCGACCTGCGAGGACATGATGAAGCGAGCCGAATTTGCCAAAGAGATCGGCACGCCAATCATCATGCACGACTTCCTCACCGGCGGCTTCACTGCCAACACCACCTTGGCTAAATACTGCCGAGACAATGGGCTGCTCCTGCACATCCACCGTGCCATGCACGCCGTCATTGACCGCCAGAAAAACCATGGGATGCACTTCCGTGTTCTAGCCAAGTGTCTGCGCATGTCCGGTGGTGACCACCTCCACTCTGGTACCGTCGTTGGCAAGCTGGAAGGAGATAAGGCGATTACGATGGGCTTTGTGGATCTGATGCGCGAAGACCATATTGAAGCCGATCGCTCCCGAGGCATCTACTTCACCCAAGACTGGGCCTCCATGCCCGGTGTTATGCCCGTAGCTTCCGGTGGTATTCACATTTGGCACATGCCGGCGCTGGTAGAGATCTTTGGTGATGACTCCTGCCTCCAGTTTGGCGGTGGTACCCTGGGGCACCCCTGGGGGAATGCGCCCGGCGCAACAGCCAATCGCGTTGCCCTCGAAGCATGCATCCAAGCCCGCAACGAAGGTCGTAACCTGATGCGCGAAGGGGGTGACATCATCCGTGAAGCTGCCCGTTGGTCGCCCGAACTGGCTGTGGCCTGTGAACTGTGGAAGGAAATCAAGTTTGAATTTGAAGCCATGGATACGGTCTAGGCGCTCTCCCTGTGGAACAATTCCTCGGCTATAGCCACAATTTAGTGATGGGTTGGGATTCTATGGATGTCAAGCAAATTGCCAAGGCCACTTCTAGGATGTTAATGAGCTATCTCACCTATGAGTCAGTGCGTATGGTTCTTGCCCAACTTCAGGAAACCGACCCGCCACGAGCCCTGTGGTTTCAGCAGTTTTCCACTCGCGAGAACATTCAAGATGGCGATCGCTACCTTACGGAGTTATTGGTTGCCCATCAAGAGCTCGCTTTGAGAGTGATGACTGTTCGAGAGCACCTAGCTGAGGAAGTTCTGGACTACATGCCAGAGATGACCCGGACAGCCATTCAACAGGCAAATATGAGCCTGCGCTGTGCCCACCTCGAAAAAATTGTCAACGCTGTCCCTTCCGTGGAGTACGCTGGGGAGCCGGTTGGAGACTGTGTTGGAGATGAGTCTTCCATCTAGTTCTACCCCCCCAGTGCCACGCATGAAGAACGAGGCGACATTTCTAATCACCTATTTCCCAGGAACTACAACACCATGCAAACGCTACCTAAAGAGAAACGCTTCGAAACCCTTTCCTATTTGCCGCCCCTAAGTGATGCCCAGATCACCCGGCAAATCGACTACATGCTCCGCCAAGGCTACTTTGCTGCTGTGGAATTTAATGAATCCTCCGATCCGACGGAGTGCTATTGGACGATGTGGAAATTGCCCCTATTCAATGCCCGCAGCGCCCAAGAAGTATTGAGCGAAGTGCAGGCCTGCCGCTCTACGTACCCTAGCTGCTACATCCGGGTTGTGGGTTTTGACAACGTTCGCCAATGCCAAGCCATGATGTTCATTGTGCACAAGCCCAACACTAACCGCTACTAATTTTCCGGTTGAGGAGACTCGAAGCAAGGATCGGGAAGCTGTTCCCTATCCTTGTTTTTTTGTACCCTAGACCTGAAAAAAACTTGAATGCGTACCCTTGTTTTGGTACATTCAAACAGTATTGGATGTATTTATAGATACACATACACCCCATAAGATACGGAAATTGGATTTAACCTATGATTAGTAAGCCAGAGCGCGTCGTTATTATCGGAGTTGCAGGCGACTCAGGATGTGGAAAATCAACCTTTCTGCGTAGGCTGAGCGATTTATTCGGAGAGCAGTTTATGACCGTGATCTGCCTTGATGATTATCACAGCTTAGATCGCAAGCAACGGAAAGCGACTGGAATTACTGCCCTTGACCCACGGGCCAATAATTTTGACCTCATGTATGAGCAGGTCAAAGCCCTTAAGGAAGGTAAATCAATTATGAAGCCGATCTACAACCACGAGACAGGCATGATTGATCCTCCGGAGCTGATCGAACCCAATCATGTGATTGTGATTGAGGGGTTGCATCCGCTGTTTGATCCCCGTGTGCGCGAATTATTAGATTTTAGTGTTTATCTTGACCTGAGTGATGAGGTGAAGATTGCTTGGAAGATTCAGCGAGATATGGCCGAGCGTGGTCACACGCTTCAAGACGTCATGCAGGCAATTGAGTCCCGCCGTCCTGATTTTGAAGCCTACATCGACCCCCAAAAGTCCCATGCCGACGTGGTAATTCAGATTCTGCCCACCAACTTGATCAAAGATGATAAGGAGCGGAAAGTGCTTCGTGTGCGCCTAATTCAACGGGAGGGCATTGAGGGGCTGACCCCAGCCTATCTTTTTGACGAGGGCTCCACGATTTATTGGACACCTTGCAATGCTAAGTTCACCTGTTCCTATCCTGGAATGAAGTTCTACTATGGCCCGGATGCTTGGGCGGGTCATCCGGTGACTATTTTAGAGGTTGACGGTCAGTTCGACCGCTTAGAAGAGGTGATCTATATCGAGAATCATCTTAGTAATTTGGATACAAAGCACTATGGTGAGCTTACCGAATTGCTGCGGATGCACCCCGATTATCCAGGGACAAACAACGGCACAGGGCTGCTGCAAGTCATTGTTGGACTAAAAATGCGTGCAACCTATGAACGATTAACCCATCGTTCTGTGGATCAACTGGTCGCGGTTTAACAGGTGCGGCAGTGTCAAAAAACTCCTCCTCTCCTAGCCTAGGAGGGGTTTTTTCTGGAGTCGAGCATAGTTGAGAAACTGGTAGCCGCTGAGGAAGGTCGCTGTGATGGTTCGATACAGGGCGCGGATCGTGGCATCATCTTCTGGGGAAAGCTTAACTGGAGTTGAACCCTGTAGTTTTAGGGCTTGCCAACTGGGAACAACGGCGCGAATTTTGACCCTTCGCCCCTTGGTTTGTAAATCCTTAACTTGGGTCATGGCGGGCAGCTTGATGCTTTTACCTAACTGCTGGGATGCTTGGGAAAAGTTGCCATAGTAGCGGCGATCGCACCGTAGATTTAATGTGAGTTCCAGCCCCTTGTTGCGCGGCTTGACCCGTTGGTTCCCGTTGAGATTGCGACCCTTGCGAATCTGACACTTCTCTCGCAGGGTGAGGCTGTAGTGGGTGCCATCAAGAAATTGCCCTTGGAGGAGGAGCCAAGGGTCGTCGTAGAACTCGACCTTCCACCCCAAACGATAGGGATGGGACTCGGTGCGGGTTGGATGCTTGGGTGGGGCAAAGGAAATTTGAATGTGACATAGCCCATATTCGTCGCTATCCCGTCGTGTCATTTCTATGAGTCTCTGGGCCATCTGATAGCGGTAGTCCGGTAAGTCGAGAACGTTATAGCGCGATCGCTTCCACGAGAAAAATAGAAACCAGCCAAAAAAGACCACCCCCACCAGTCCAGAAAATATGCCGAGACGTGTGGCAGTGAACCCGGTGGCGCAGGAAACGAATGCCAAGGGCATCCAGATGAGTGTCAAAAGATTCCGAATTAAGCCATAGAACCGCTTTTTGGCGATCGCCTCGCGATCAATTGCCGCAAGGTGGCGCAGATCGAGGAGAATTTTATCAACGGTTGCCCGTTCTCGATAGCGAGCTTCTTGGCGGATCTGGCGGACAAGGGCGGCAGTCATGGCGTAATTCTCACTCTATGGCTGATTTAGCGCATTCATCCTCAAAAAGCAAGACGCTTCTGGATTGATTAAGTAATAAGAAAAGATCCCTAAAATCCATATATATTCCAGATCCTATCTATACACAAGTGGGAAGTTGCTATTAGAATAAAAATCAAAGCGTTTGCCTGAAACCCTTTTGCAGTGTGACATTGCCTGACCTCTGTCAGGTTGTGTGTTAAAAGGAGTGGCGTTCGATTTTTTTGAGAACACGTACATAAGAGCTTGTGAAACTATGAACAAAGGTGAATTGGTTAATGCCATAACTGAACGGGCGGCACAAAAGGGCATCACCATCCACAAGAAGACGGCAGAAGAAGTATTGACTGTAATGCTCGATGTCGTTATCGATAGCGTTGCCGAGGGTAAGAAGGTAACTTTGGTTGGCTTTGGCTCCTTTGAACCCCGTGTGCGCAAGGCCCGTGAAGGGCGCAATCCTAAGACTGGGGAAAAGATGGATATCCCCGAAACTACCGTGCCAGCCTTTTCAGCGGGCAAGTCTTTTAAGGAGCGGGTCAATCCTGGCGCTGGTGATCTCGACGACGAGGATTAACATCCATTGGGGCGCGTCATCAATTCACGCTAGAAGCGTTGCGCGACAAGCATAATCGCGCCGTCAAATTTTACGGGCTAGGGACTGAAACCCTCGCAGCAGCAGCATGTGACAGCTAAATGATGACAGACCCTGCCCATCCCCTCCTTTTGAGGGCTGGGTTTGAAGCAAATTTAGGCCCCAATCAATCGTGCTATGGGTGTCTGTGGAGCCATCAAGGCCATGGAAGAGCACGCCAAAGGTTGTGCCATGGCAGGCTCCACACTATTACCGATCAAGTCTATCCATTGACAGCGATTGAACCGTGATCGGTTTTATGGTTTCTGCTCCATGTCGCTGCATTGTCTGGGGGCAATGGGAACTAGGGACTCCCCAGAGCCAAGGCAAAGTAAGACTCTAGGGGTTTGGTGATGCCATTTATTCTCGATCAATCAAGGGGCCCACGGCTCAAGCCAGTGCTTTTATGACCAAAGCGAGCAGGGGAACGACTGGTTCGTTGACCCTATTTTTTTGCGGTTTGTTTTGGGTTTATAGATAGCGTTAGACACCAATAAGTAACCGATAGGCAATGGATTGGTGGGACAAAAAGATGGGGATTGATGAACCCATGGAGCATTGGCATTGGAAGATCCAGCACTCAGGATCAATCGGGTCAAGTGTCGGTGTCAAACATCAAGGGTGACATCGCCTAGTTTTTCTGCAAAAGCATCACAGCGTACCAATCCTGGGAATCTGTCCACACTCCTTGAGTCATAAACCCTAGGGATGCCAACTGCGATCGCAACTCTGATACCTGAAACTTACGCGACACTTCCGTTAGGATTTTTTCTCCGGCGGACAGGTGGAGCGACAGGGATAAAGCACCGAGGGTGACGGTTTGCTCCCGATCGCTCGTCACATAGATTTCGATTTGGTGGGCAGTGGGGTTGTAGGGGGCGTAGTGGCGGAACTGGGCGGGAATGAAAGTTCCCCCAAAGCGGCGATTGAGGTGGTTCAAAATATTGAGGTTAAAGGCTGCGGAAACCCCTGCTTGATCGTTATAGGCCGCCTCTAGGATTGCGATATCCTTTTGTAAATCCACACCGATCAGAAAATATTCTCCCACCGCCAGTGCCTCAGCCACCTGGGCAAAGAAGTGATCGCACTCATGGGGAGGAATATTACCCAAGGTGCTGCCTAGAAAAGCCACAAGGCGATCGGGCACTGGGGGCAAGTCTGCTAGGGCCAATTCGTAGGTTGCCACTAAGCCCTGAACGGTTAGGGTGGGGTAAGAATCTAGTAAGGCCATGGCACTGCGTTCCAGGATTCCGGCACTGACATCGATCGGGACGTAGTAAACGGGCTGCTCCTCCCAGTAGGAAACCATGCCATCCAGCAACAGCCGAGTTTTGCTAGAGCTGCCACTGCCCAGTTCCACCAGCGATCGCGTTTTGGTGATGGACGCAATCTCAGGAGCCGCCCTTCGGAGAATCTGGCGCTCCGTGCGTGTTGGGTAGTACTCGGGTTGTATGCAAATTTGCTCAAATAATTCCGAGCCGTAGTCATCGTAGAGATAGTAGGTGGGAATCGAGCGCGGCGCTTGGCTTAAGCCCTCCACCACATCCTGACCGTAACTGCCCTTCACGGCGACAACACGGGACATCAGCGATCGCACCGAGAGGCGAAAACCAGAGGCGAGCAGCATAGGCGTCTCAGATAAAGAATGATTCCTTAACATCTTCTCATCGAATGGAACGGCCTAGGATGGTTCCAGCAGACCGCAGGATATCCCATGAACCCCAAAGAAACCCTCCTTCGGGCGATCGCCGCCACCCGCCGCGGACTCAACCTCAGCCCCGATCAGCGCCAGTCCATCTTTTCTGCCGCCGCCTTTTTAGAAGATCGCAATCCCACCCCGCC